>NZ_JAPYKM010000011.1:0-170318 GCF_029623465.1 Pseudomonas sp. RIT-To-2
GAAGCCCTGGGCGGTGTCGACGGCGTCCATCATATGCAGGTAGTGGGCCCAGGTTTCGGCCCAGTCTTCCCAGGGGTGCATGGTGGCGTAGGCGCTGACGTAGGACTGTTGCCAGTCCAGCGGCGCGCCCTGGTCGTAGTGGCGCTGCAGGGCGTCGGCGTAGCTTTGGGTTTCGTCACCGAACAGGCTGCGGAATTCACCCAGCCAGTGGCTGGGCGCTACCAGGCGGTCCCAGTAGTAATGACCCACTTCGTGGCGGAAATGGCCCAGCAGGGTGCGGTAGGGTTCGCGCATCATCACCCGCACTTTTTCCCGGTGGGCGTCGTCCGCTTCCTTGATGTCCAGGGTGATCAGCCCGTTGGCGTGGCCCGTGGTGGGGGCGTTGCCTTCCAGGTCGATGCCGACGAAGTCAAAGGCCAGGCCGGTTTCTTCGTCCACGCTCTTGGGCACCACGGGCAGGCCCAGGTTGATCAGTTGGGCAACCATGCGCCGCTTGGCGGTTTCCACTTTGCCCCAGCGCTCGGGGTTCTCCGGTACGGAGAGGTCGGGGATGGTGCGGTTCAGGGCGCACGAGGCGCAGAAGGTCTGGCCGCTGCTGGCCGGGATCAGCCAGTTGCACGCTGCGGCCGTTTCCAGGTTGGCGCAGCGGCGGAACGGGCCGGCGTCCGGGCGGGCGTCGAGCTGCCAGGTGCCGGGGTCGGCCGCGGGCTGCAGCGAGGAGAGAACGTTGGCGTCCGGCCAGTAGCCCAGGGCCGCAGTGCAGGCCAGGCACTGGCTGTTGCGAAAGAACACCGCCTGGCCACACTGGCACTGCCAGACCTTGCTGTTGCGTTCGGGCTGGCGCACGAAGGGGGCGGCGATGCGGGTGCTCAACTGTTCGAAAAGACGGTACATGCACTTTCTCCGGACGACAGGGGCCAGCGGTGGTGGTACTTACAATGGGGTGCTGCTGACCACGCGCAGGGCGAGGCCTTCATAAGGGTCGAGGGTGATGGTGAAGTCGCCGCTGTCGGTGAGGTCGCCTTCCACCCGTTCGTTGATGATGTCCACCACCGGGCCGGGGGCGATGCCCGGCAGGTGCAGGGTTTCCACCAGGCTTTCGGCGCTGAAGTTCAGCGCGGTGATCTGCGTGCCCTTCCCTGCCGGCAATTCGTGCACCAGTACCAACAGGCCCGGGTGCTGCACGTCGGGAATGAGAATCTGCCGGCTGGCGGCGATGTCGTAGGCACGGCGCACGGCCAGGATCTTTTTCAGCTGGGTGGCGAACGAGTCCGGCTGCTGCAACTGGGCCGTGATGCTGCCATACAGGGTTTTCGGCCGCGGCATGCCACCGGCAGACACCTCGGCTTCCGGGTCCAGGTCGACCAGGTCGTAGGCGCCGCGGTGAATCCAGCGGGTGTCGCCGTCCTGCATCAGGTGCGCCACCTTTTCGGCCGGCAGCGGCAAGGCGCCCACCAGGTCCCAGCCCGACAAGGCGAATACCCCCGGCTGCATGGCGTTGTACATCACCAGCAGCAGGTGGATGTGCTGGATCTTGCGCACATCCTCAGGGGTGATGGCGTCCAGGTCGCGTATGCCCAGGGCCGCGGTGATGATGCTGGCGGTGGTGCAGGACACGCCGTTGGTGACGAATTTCAGGTTGTACGGCGCGTGCTCGCCGGCCAGGCGCTCGTACATTTCCTCGCGAATGTGCTCGCGCAGGATGTTGCCCGGGAACGTCTGGCCTTGGTACAGGTAGGTGTCGTGGGCGTGCAGGGTCCAGAAGTGCACCAGTTCCAGGGTCAGTTCGTCGTGGTTCTGCAGGGCATGGATCAACGAGGCCGGGTCGATGCCGAAGCTGTGCACCTGGCGCAGCATCAGCCGCAGGAACTCGGTATTGCCGGTCAGCAGCGCATGCTGGTAGGCCGGGCGGGTGATGAAGTCGTAGGACAGGTCGGCGCCGCCCTTGCCCATGGCGGCGATGTCGTCGATGGTCAGGTTCAGTTCCTGGAAGCTGAAACCACCGGCCTTGCGGATGGTGCCGGCCAGCAACTGGTTGCCGTTGACCGACAGCGGGTGGCTCTCGGACCAGGCGTTGCCTTCGGCGCGGCGCTCCACGCCCAGGAAGCCGTTGGCGTCCAGGCGCAGGATGCGCGCCCCCATGATGTCGATGGAATGCAGGGCATCGCCGATGATCATCTGTTGCGCGGCGAAGGTGGGGTCCAGCCAGTTCAACGAGGGCTGGCCTTCCTTGAAGTAGTGCAGGTACACCCAGCGGCGCGCCTTGCCGTCGACGCCGACGATGACCGGGGTGACGCTCCAGTCGGTCTCCTTGACCCCCGGCTCGAAGAAGATCACCCGTTGCAGTTGGCCGACGATGTAGTGCTTGGCCTTGAGCAGGTCGACGGTTTCGGGGTGCAGGTTGCAGGCGTCGCGGCCGTCGGCGACGTCGGGCAGCAGGGGCCAGTCTTCTTCCTTGATTTCGACCATGTGGTACAGGCCGGGGTAGTCGGCGTGGGCGCGCTCGGCCAGGCGGAAGTCAGCGCCCTTGCCGGTGTGCGACGGAATGGCGTCGTCGATGACGATGGCGTTGTGGGCGGCAGCGATGCGGCTGAGGTTGAGCATTTCCGCTTCGGTGCCCAGGTCCGGGTCGATGTCGAAGCTCATGCGGTCGAAGTTGCCGTCGACGCTGGGGGTGCGTTCGCGGCCACGCAGGCCGCCGGAGAGTTTTAGCGGGCCGTTGTGGATGCCCTGGATGCCGATGTCCGACAGCGCGTGCCACAGGGTTTCATCGCCCAGGGCTTGCAGCACCGAGCCGCCATCACGGGTAATGATGGAAGCTGGGTAGGCGGTGAACCAGACCGAAGCGATGGCCGAGGCGTCCCGTGGCCGGGCTTCGGCGAAGGGCCGTTGCCACAGCCGGGCCTGGCCGGCGTAGTGAAGGGCGCGCTGTTTGGCCGCGTGGAGCATGGACTGGTCCACGAGCCATTGAATGTAGTCCTTGTCCGGCTTTGACATGGGTGACCCCCGCTATTTTGGCATTTCCTTATGAGTGCCTGGCGGTGGGATCGTTGCATAAACATAGGGCCGGTGTTAGCCCTTTGCAGGATCGGGCGACGCCTGGGAAAAGGCCGACGTGAACATTGCGCAAATGCGCGGTGGCCTGTTCCCGAGCTTCGCCCGGTCCTACAGAGACAAGCGTGTGCCGTAAGTCAGACAGTGATGTTGTGGGTTTGCAGGAAGTCGACGAAGGCGTCTTCGTCCAGCACCTGGATGCCCAGTTCGTTGGCCTTGGTCAGTTTGGAGCCCGCACCCGGCCCTGCGACCACGCAATGGGTCTTGGCCGACACGGAACCGGCCACCTTGGCGCCCAGGCTTTCCAGTTTCTCCTTGCCCACGTCGCGGCTCATGCGCTCCAGGCTGCCCGTCAGCACCCAGGTCTGGCCGGCCAGGGGCAGGCCTTCGACGACCTTTTTCTCGCTGGCCCAGTGCATGCCGAAGGCTTGCAGCTGCTGTTCCAGCTTCAGTGCCCGCTCGGCGTTGGCCGGGTCGCGGAAGTATTCGCGCACCGCGTCCGCCTGCTTGGCGGCCAGGGCCTGGCGCAGGTCGATGCCGTCGGCGGCGATGATCTTGTCCAGGCTGCCCAGCTTGGCCACCAGTTTCTCGGCGCCGGTGGGGCCTACCGAGTTGATGTCCAGTTTGGCGATCAGCCCGGCCAGGCTGGTGCTGGCGGCGAATTCGGCGTGTACGTCACCCTGGTCTTGCAGTGCCAGACCATGGCCCAGCAATTCAGCGATGACGTTGCGGTTGTGCGGGTCCTCGAAGAAGCTGTGAATTTCGTAGGCCACTTCCAGGCCAATGTCGGGCAGGTAGGTCAGCACCTGGGGCAGCGCCACCATGATGCGCTCCAGCGAGCCCAGGGAGCGGGCCAGCACTTTGGCGGTTTCCTCGCCCACATCGGGAATGCCCAGGGCAAAGATGAAGCGCGCCAGGGTCGGCCGCTTGCTGGCGGCGATGGCGTCCAGCAGCTTGCGGGTGGACACCTCGGCGAAGCCTTCCAGGTCGATGATCTGCTCGGGGGTGAGGATGTACAGGTCCGCTGGCGAGCTCACCAGGCCTTCGTCCACCAGTTGCTCGACGCTTTTTTCGCCCAGGCCGTCGATGTCCATGGCGCGGCGGGACACGAAGTGGATGATCGCCTGCTTCAGTTGCGCGCCACAGGCCAGGCGGCCGACGCAGCGGTACACCGCGCCTTCGCTGACGGTTTCCTTGCCCTTGCTGCGCTTGACCAGTTGCGTGCGCTCAACGTGGGAGCCGCACACCGGGCAGGTTTCGGGGATGTGCACAGGGCGGGCGTTTTCCGGGCGGCGCTCGGTGACCACCTGCATCACCTGGGGGATCACGTCGCCGGCACGGCGGATGATCACGGTGTCACCGATCATCAGGCCCAGGCGCGCTACTTCGTCCATGTTGTGCAGGGTGGCGTTGGCCACGGTCACGCCGGCCACCTTCACCGGCTTCAGGCGGGCGACCGGGGTGACGGCGCCGGTACGGCCCACCTGGAACTCCACGTCCAGCAGCTCGGTCAGCTCTTCCATGGCCGGGAACTTGTGGGCGATGGCCCAGCGCGGTTCGCGGGCGCGGAAGCCCAGCTCACGCTGGCTGGCCAGGCTGTTGACCTTGAACACCACGCCGTCGATCTCGTAGGCCAGGGCGTTGCGGCGCTCGCCGATGTCGCGGTAGTACGCCAGGCACTCGTCGATGCCCTTGGCCAGTTTCAGCTCGCGGCTGATGGGCATGCCCCAGGTCTTGAGCTTTTCCAGGTTGCCGATGTGGGTCTCGGCGATGTTTTCCGAGACCTGGCCCAGGCCGTAGCAGCAGAATTCCAGCGGGCGGCTGGCAGTGATCTTCGAGTCCAGCTGGCGCAGGCTGCCGGCGGCGGCGTTGCGCGGGTTGGCGAAGGTCTTGCCGCCCACTTCCATCTGCGCTTCGTTGAGGCGTTCGAAACCGGCCTTGGACATGAACACTTCGCCGCGCACCTCCAGGGTGGCGGGCCAGCCGCTGCCGTGCAGCTTGAGCGGCACGTTGCGGATGGTGCGCACGTTGACGCTGATGTCTTCACCGGTGGTGCCGTCGCCACGGGTGGCGCCGCGCACCAGCAGGCCGTCCTGGTACAGCAGGCTCACGGCCAGGCCATCGAGCTTGGGTTCGCAGCTGTATTCCACCGCCGCGCCGCCACCGAACAGGTCACCCACCGGCAGGTCCAGGCCTTCGTTCACCCGGCGGTCGAAGTCGCGCATGTCGGTTTCTTCGAAGGCGTTGCCCAGGCTGAGCATGGGGATTTCATGGCGCACCTGGCTGAACGCGGTCAGGGCCACGTTGCCCACGCGCTGGGTCGGTGAGTCGGCCGTCACCAGGTCGGGGTGCGCGGCTTCCAGTTCCTTGAGTTCGCGGAACAGGCGGTCGTACTCGGCGTCCGGGATGCTCGGCTCATCGAGCACGTGGTAGCGGTAGTTGTGCTGGTCCAGTTCGGCGCGCAGCTCGAGGATCCGGGTGTTGGCGGCGGTCATCTTGTGTGTTCTCGTGTAAAGCAAAAGAGCAGCCTGGGCTGCTCTTCGGGTGTTCGGCGAGGTTTTCCTGGTGCGGCCTTCCCGAGCTTAGCCCGGGAACAAGCCGCCACCGATCAACGCTTTTGCGTCAACGCCCGACGTTCGAATTCGACAATGCGCTGGCGGTAGTGTTCGATGGTCTGGGCCGTCAGCACGCTGCGTTGGTCATCTTTGAGTTCACCGTCCAGTTCGTGCGCCAGCTTGCGGGCCGCGGCGACCATGACGTCGAAGGCCTGCTTGGGATGGCGCGGGCCTGGCAGGCCCAGGAAGAAGCTGACCGCACGGGTGCTGAAGTGGTCGATGTCGTCCAGGTCGAAGATGCCGGGCTTCACGGCATTGGCCATGGAGAACAGCACTTCACCGTTGCCGGCCATGCTTTCGTGGCGGTGGAAAATATCCATTTCGCCAAAGCGCAGGCCGCTTTCCAGGATGTTCTGCAGCAGGGCCGGGCCTTTGAAGCCACCTTCGGAACGGGAGATCACGCTGATCACCAGCACTTCCTCGGCCTGGGGCACGTCGCGGTGCTCGGCCGGCGCGGTGCCAGAGGCATTGAAGGCCGGGGCCTTGTCGTCCGGGAAGTCGTCGTCGCGGGCACTGAACAGGGTCGGTTGCTCGGGTTCCAGCGCCAGGTCGCCCTGGGTGGATTCGGCGGCCACGCGCTCACGCTCGCGTTCACGCTGTTCCTGTTTTTCGCGTTTGCCGCGCTTGGCCACCGGCTCACGCGCAGGGGCGCTCATGGACGGCAGGTCATGCTCGTCCAGCGAGGGCTCGCGGGCCTCTTCCAGTACCCGCGACGGGCCCAGTACCTCGGCACTGTGCTCTTCGTCCGGCAGGTTGGAGAAGCTGCGGTCGAGCCTGAATTTCAATTTGCCCTTGCCGCCGCGCATGCGGCGCCAGCCATCGAAGAGAATACCGGCGATGACAATCACGCCGATGACGATCAGCCATTCGCGCAGACCGATTTCCATTTAATCCTGTGCCTCTATGAAAAATGCTGAAAAATAAAGGGTTTAAACCCCTTTAAAACGTGGCGCCAACTCTATGTTCTGACAGGCGTTTTCCCCACGCGTACGAAAATATGTCTAATAAACTAGCACGACCAAAGATAACTTTACACCGTCTGTCGCAGCAGATACGCCAATTAAGTGCAAGCGGTCCAAATTCGCTCGCGCGTCAGGCGTCGACCATCGCCATCGCCTCCTCTACGTCCACCGCTACCAGGCGCGAGCAACCGGGCTCGTGCATGGTCACGCCCATCAACTGGTCGGCCATTTCCATGGCGATCTTGTTGTGGGTGATGTAGATGAATTGAACCGTCTGGGACATTTCCTTCACCAGCCGGGCGTAGCGTCCAACGTTAGCGTCATCCAGCGGTGCGTCAACTTCGTCGAGCATGCAGAATGGCGCCGGGTTGAGCTGGAAGATGGAAAACACCAGGGCCAGGGCCGTCAGGGCTTTTTCGCCGCCAGACAGCAAATGGATGGTGCTGTTCTTCTTGCCAGGGGGTCTCGCCATGATTGTGACCCCTGTATCGAGTAAATCTTCGCCCGTCAGTTCCAAATAAGCGCTACCACCGCCGAAAACCTTCGGAAACAGGGCCTGCAGGCCACCGTTTATCTGATCAAAGGTATCCTTGAAGCGGTTACGGGTTTCCTTGTCGATCTTGCGAATGACGTTTTCCAGGGTGTCCAGGGCTTCCACCAGGTCGGCGTTCTGCGCGTCCAGGTAGCGTTTGCGTTCGGACTGCTGCTGGTACTCGTCAATGGCCGCCAGGTTGATGGCGCCCAGGCGTTGGATGCGGGCGTTGATGCGTTCCAGCTCTTCCTCGGCCTCTTTTTCGTTGGCCAGGGCGTCGAGGGTGGCGATCACGCCTTGCAGGTCGTAGCCATCCTCGTGCAACTGTTCCTGCAGGGCCGTGCGCTTGACGCTCAGGCCCTGCCATTCCATGCGGTGCTGTTCCAGTTGGCCGCGGATCATCTGCGACTGCTGCTCGGCCTGGGTGCGGCGCTTCTCGGCGTCGCGCAGCTCGGTGTCGGCGTCTTCCAGGGCGGCCTTGGCCAGGCGCATTTCGTCGTCGACGGCCATGCGCCGTTCCAGCAGTTCTTCGAGTTTGAGGCGCAGCTCTTCCAGGGGGGCCTCGCCCTCCTCCAGGTTCAGCGACAACTGCTCGCGCTTCTCGGTCAGGCGCTCGGCCTGCAATTCCAGGCGTTCAAGGGCCTGGCGGGTGGAGTCGTGCTGGGCGCGCAACGAGCCCAGGCGCACGGCCAACTGGTGGGCGTGGTCCTTGTGCTGGCGGGCGTCCTGGCGCACCTGGTCGAGGCGCTCGCGCAGGCTGTCGCGCTGGGCCATCAGCAATTCGCGCTGCTCGGTGTCCTGGGCCATGGCGTCGAGGGCGTCCTGCAGTTGCAGGCGCGACTCGCCCAGCTCTTCGCTCTCCAGGGCGCGCTGCTCGGCCAGTTCCGCCAGCTCCTCATCCAGGCGACGGCGGCGCAGGGCCAACTGCTCGGCCTTGGCGCGGCCGGCGGACAGCTGCGCCTTGAGCTCACCTTGTTGACGAGCCTCTTCGGCCAGTTGGCGGCGCAGTTGCTCGCGGGCTTCTTCCTGCACGACCTGTTGCTCGCGCAGGTGCTCAAGACGCTCGTCCAGGGTGGCCAGGGCCGCTTCACGTTCGTCGCGCTCCAGGCCCAGGTTTTCCAGCTCCTGACCGCGGGCCAGCACGCTGCCCTGGGCATCGCTGGCACGGCTGACGCGCAGGAAGTGCCGGCCCACCCAGTAGCCGTCACGGCTGATCAGGCTCTGGCCCGGTTGCAGGTGGGCGCGGCCGGCCAGGGCGTCGTCCAGGGTTTCCACCGGTTTGACCTGGCCCAGCCAGGCGCTGAGGTCGGTGCTGCTGTGCACCTTGTCCAGCAGGCTGCCGGGCACGCTCGGGCTACCACCGGCAGCGGTGAGCAGGCGCAACTCGCCTTGCTCGAACGCTTCCAGCGCCAGGCCGTTGAAATCATCCACCAGCACGGCTTGCAGGTCGGCACCCAGCACGGTTTCCACCGCCAGCTCCCAGCCGGCGTCCACCCGCAGCCCCTCGGCCAGGCGCGGACGCTGGTCCAGGTGCTGGTCGCGCAGCCACTCGGCGGTACCGGTGCCGGGGTCCAGGGCGGCCTGTTGCAGGGCTTCCAGGGAGGCAAGGCGGCCGTTCAGGCGTTGCAGTTCGCCCTGGGCCTGCTGTTGCTCGCGGGTGGCCTGCTGCAATTGCTCGCGCACCTGTTCAAGGCGCTCCACCTGCTGGGCTTCGCCGGCTTGCAACTCCTCGATGAGCATGTCGCTGGCGGCCAGTTGTTCGCCCAGTTCCAGAATGGCCGCGTCCTCGGGGTCGGCGGCCAGTTGCGCGCGTTCTTCACTCAGGCGCCGCTGGCGTTCACCCAGGCGCTCCATGGACTGGTCCAGTTGCTGGATGCGTGACTGCTGCACCTCGGCCTGGCGCCGAGGCTCGGCGGAACGGGTGTTGAACACATCCCACTGCTCCTGCCAGCCCTGCATGGTCGCTTCGGATTCTTCCAGGGCGGCGGCGGCCTCTTCGGCGGCGGCGCTGGTCATTTCCTGCTCGGGCGCGAGCATTTCCAGTTCTTCGCCCAGGGTGGCCAGCAAGGTGCGGTCGTGGCCCAGGTGCGACTCGGTTTCCTGGCGCGAGCGTTCGGCTTCGCGCAGGTCATCCTGCAACTGCCTGAGGCGCTGCTGGCCGTGCTGAATGTTCTGCTCGACCCGGGCGATGTCGCCGCCCACCGAGTAGAAGCGCCCCTGCACCAGGTTGAAGCGCTCGGACAGGTCGTGGTGGCCGTCACGCAGGCGCTCGATGGCGGCATCGGCGTTGCGCTGCTCGGCCACCAGGGCTTCGAAGCTGACTTCCTGGGTGCCGATGACGGCTTCGCGCTGGGCCACCTGCTCGTTCAGGGCCTGCCAGCGCAAGGCCGACAGTTGCGCCTTGAGCTGACGTTCCTCGGCCTTGTACTCCTGGTATTTCTCGGCGGCCTGGGCCTGGCGGTGCAGACGTTCGAGCTGGCGTTCCAGCTCTTCGCGCAGGTCGGTCAGGCGCTCCAGGTTCTCGTGGGTGCGGCGAATACGGTTCTCGGTCTCGCGGCGGCGCTCCTTGTATTTGGAGATGCCAGCCGCTTCCTCGATGAAGTTGCGCAGGTCTTCGGGCTTGGCCTCGATCAGTTTGCTGATCATGCCCTGCTCGATGATCGAATAGCTGCGCGGGCCCAGGCCGGTGCCCAGGAAAATGTCGGTGATGTCCTTGCGTCGGCACTTGGTGCCGTTGAGGTAGTAGGTGTTCTGGCTGTCGCGGGTCACCTTGCGGCGGATGGAAATTTCCGCGTAGGCGGCGTATTCGCCCACCAGGGTGCTGTCGCTGTTGTCGAACACCAGTTCGATGCTGGCCTGGCTTACGGGCTTGCGGCTGGTGGAGCCGTTGAAGATGACGTCGGTCATCGACTCGCCGCGCAGGTTCTTCGCCGAGCTTTCGCCCATCACCCAGCGCACGGCGTCGATGATGTTGGACTTGCCGCAGCCGTTGGGGCCTACCACCGCCGCCATGTTGCTGGGAAAGTTCACCGTGGTGGGGTCCACGAACGACTTGAACCCGGCCAGCTTGATGCATTTGAGCCGCATGGTCAGTCCGCCGCCAGCGCGGCCAGCACCAGCTGGCAACTGCGCTGGGTGTAGTCGCCCAGTACCTGGCGGATACGCGGCAGGTCACGGGCCACCACGGCTTCGAGCAGGCTGTTGAACAGGTGCATGTAATCGCCCATGGTGGCCTTGCGCTGTTCCAGCGCCAGGTAATAGGTACGGCTCATGGCCGGCTGCAGGTTCTCGACGGTTTCCTGCAGGTACGGGTTGTCGGCGAACGGATAGGTCGCGCGCATCACGTTGAAGCTATCCTCAACGAAGGCCTTGATGTCCTTGCGCTCCAGGCTCGCCATCAGGCGTTGCTGGATCACCAGGAACGGCGCCAGGTCGGCCTGGGCTTTCCAGCGTTCGGCCACGGCAGTGCCGAGCAGGATGTACATCTCGCTCATCAGCGCGCACAGGCTCTGCACCTTGTGGGCGCTCAATTCGGTCACGTGTGCACCACGACGCGGCAGGATCGCGATCAGGTGGCGGCGTTCCAGGATCAGCAGCGCTTCACGCACCGAGCCGCGGCTGACATTGAGGGCAGCCGTGACTTTCTGTTCCTGAATGCGCTCACCGGGCGCGAGTTCGCCCTGAATGATGCGGTCGGCCAGGTAATCGGCGATTTGCTCGGAGAGACTGTCCGGCGCCTTGAACGTCATGGTTGTCCTTCAAACTCGTTGAACGTGGCAAGCGGCGAAGTGTAGCGCACTTGCCCCCCACAATCGCAGAGGGGTTCATGGCCAATTGGCATGAATTAAGCAAAATAATCGGGGGAAGGACAGGCAACGCATTCCACTGTGGGACCGGGCGCAGCTCGGGAAGGCAATACCACCGTCCGGCAAAGAGGCCGCGTCGTCTGTTTCCCGAGCTTCGCCCGGTCCCACAAAAAAGCACCCCCGGGACTGGGGAATTGCCGCTCGCCTGAAAACCTGACTTTAAAGTCAGAAAATTGTTGACCGCCCAGCCAGACTTGCGAGATTCTGGGCCGACAACAACAAAATGTGTCAGTGAGGCCATACCGTGATCCAGTTTCTACTCAACCGGGAATTGCGCAGTGAACATGCGCTGGACCCCAACCTGACCGTGCTGGAGTACCTGCGCACGCACCTGAAAAAGCCTGGCACCAAGGAAGGCTGTGCCAGCGGCGACTGCGGCGCCTGTACCGTGGTGGTGGCGGAACTGGAAGGTGATGGCCTGCGCTACCGCAGCCTCAACTCCTGCCTGACGTTCGTCGCCTCCCTGCACGGCAAGCAACTGATCAGCGTCGAAGACCTCAAGCACAAGGGCCGTCTGCACAGCGTGCAGCAGGCCATGGTCGACTGCCATGGTTCCCAGTGCGGGTTCTGCACGCCAGGCTTCGTGATGTCGCTGTTTGCCCTGCAAAAGAACATCGACCAGCCCGACCACCACAAGGCCCATGAGGCCCTGGCCGGTAACCTGTGCCGCTGCACCGGTTACCGGCCCATCCTGGCGGCCGCCGACCAGGCCTGCGGCCAGCAGGCCCCCGACCAGTTCGACCAGGCCCAGGCCGAGACCATCGCCCAGCTGAAAGCCATCGCCCCGCGCGAAACCGGTGAACTCAACAGCGGCGACAAACGCTGCCTGGTACCGCTGACCGTGGCGGACCTGGCCGACCTGTATGGCTCGCACCCCGAAGCCAGGCTGCTGGCGGGCGGTACCGACCTGGCCCTGGAAGTCACCCAGTTCCACCGCACGCTGCCGGTGATGATCTACGTGGGCAACGTGGCCGAGATGAAACGCATCGAGCACTTTGACGACCGCCTGGAGATCGGTGCCGCCACCGCGCTTACCGATTGCTACGAAGCCTTGAAGGCCGAGTACCCCGACTTCGGTGACCTGCTGCAGCGCTTCGCGTCGTTGCAGATCCGTAACCAGGGCACCCTGGGCGGCAATATCGGCAACGCTTCGCCCATCGGCGACAGCCCGCCCCTGCTGATCGCCCTGGGCGCGCAGATCGTGCTGCGCAAGGGCGACACCACTCGCACCCTGGCGCTGGAAGACTATTTCATCGACTACCGCATCACCGCGCGGCAGGACAGCGAGTTCATCGAGAAGATCATCGTGCCACGGGCCCAGGCCAGCCACCGCTTCCGCGCCTACAAGGTGTCCAAGCGCCTGGACGACGATATTTCGGCGGTGTGCGCGGCGTTCAGCCTGCGCATCGAAGACCAGGTGATCACCGAGGTGCGCACCGGTTTCGGCGGCATGGCCGCCATTCCCAAACGCGCCCGCGCCTGCGAAGCAGCGTTGCTGGGCAAGGTGTTCAACAACGCGACCCTGGAAGCCGCCTGCGCGGCCCTGGCCGAAGACTTCACGCCGCTGTCGGACTTTCGTGCCAGCAAGGAATACCGCCTGCTGGCCGCCCAGAACCTGCTGCGCAAGTATTTCATCGAGCAGCAATCGCCCCACACCGAGACCCGGGTGACCGCCTATGTCTAACCACCACGCAGAACCCCTGACCCAGGCGCAACTGGCCGAGCGCTTCGCCGCCGGCCTGACCACCGGCGTGGGCCGCAGCGTCAAGCATGACAGCGCCGACAAGCACGTCTCGGGCGAGGCGCAGTACATCGATGACCGCCTCGAATTTCCCAACCAGTTGCATGTGTATGCACGGCTGTCCGACCGCGCCCACGCGCGCATTCTCAAGGTCGACACCGCGCCCTGCTACGACTTCGAGGGGGTGCGCATCGCCATCACCCACGAAGACATCCCAGGGTTGAAGGACATCGGCCCGCTGTTGCCAGGCGACCCGTTGCTGGCCATCGACCGGGTGGAGTTCGTCGGCCAGCCGGTGGTGGCCGTGGCCGCGCGCGACCTGGAAACCGCACGCAAGGCCGCCATGGCGGCGGTCATCGAATACGAAGACCTGGAACCGGTGCTCGACGTGGTCGAAGCCTTCCGCAAGCAGCACTACGTGCTCGACAGCCACACCCACAAGCGCGGCGATTCGGACACCGCCCTGGCCAGCGCCCCGCACCGCCTGCAAGGCAGCCTGCACATCGGCGGCCAGGAGCACTTCTACCTGGAAACCCAGATCTCCTCGGTGATGCCCACCGAGGACGGCGGCATGATCGTCTATTGCTCCACCCAGAACCCCACCGAAGTGCAGAAACTGGTGGCCGAGGTGCTGGACGTGTCGATGAACAAGGTGGTGGTGGACATGCGCCGCATGGGCGGCGGCTTCGGCGGCAAGGAAACCCAGGCTGCCAGCCCCGCCTGCCTGTGCGCGGTGGTCGCCCACCTCACCGGCCAGCCCACCAAGATGCGCCTGCCGCGGGTGGAAGACATGTCGATGACCGGCAAGCGCCACCCCTTCTATGTCGAATACGACGTGGGTTTCGACGACAGCGGCCGCCTGCATGGCATCCACATGGACCTGGCGGGCAACTGCGGCTACTCGCCGGACCTGTCGGCCTCCATCGTCGACCGCGCCATGTTTCACGCCGATAACTCGTACTACCTGGGCGACGCCACCATCAACGGCCACCGCTGCAAGACCAACACCGCCTCCAACACCGCCTACCGCGGCTTTGGCGGGCCGCAAGGCATGGTCGCCATCGAGGAAGTGATGGACCGCATCGCCCGCCACCTGGCCCTGGACCCGTTGGCCGTGCGCAAGGCGAATTACTACGGCAAGACCGACCGCAACGTCACCCACTACTACCAGACGGTGGAACACAACCTGCTGGAAGAAATGACCGCGGAACTGGAAGCCAGTAGCGAGTACCACGAGCGTCGCGAGTCGATCCGCCGCTTCAACGCCCACAGCCCGGTGCTGAAGAAGGGCCTGGCGCTGACACCGGTCAAATTCGGCATCTCGTTCACCGCCAGCTTCCTCAACCAGGCGGGCGCCCTGATCCACATCTACACCGATGGCAGCATCCACTTGAACCACGGCGGCACCGAGATGGGCCAGGGCCTGAACACCAAGGTCGCCCAGGTGGTGGCCGAAGTGTTCCAGGTGGGCATAGACCGCATCCAGATCACCGCCACCAATACCGACAAGGTGCCCAACACCTCGCCCACGGCGGCCTCCAGCGGCGCCGACCTGAACGGCAAGGCCGCGCAGAACGCTGCCGAAACCATCAAGCAGCGGCTGGTGGAATTCGCTGCGCGCAAATACGGCGTCAGCGATGAAGACGTGGAATTTCGCAACGGCCATGTGCGTGTACGCGAGCTGATCATGCCCTTTGCTGACCTGATCGTGCAGGCGTGGATGGGCCAGGTGTCGCTGTCCAGCACCGGCTACTACAAAACCCCGAAGATCTTCTACGACCGCAGCCAGGCGCGCGGCCGGCCGTTCTATTATTTCGCCTTCGGCGCGGCCTGCGCTGAAGTGGTGGTCGATACCCTGACCGGCGAGTACAAGATGCTGCGCACCGACATCCTGCATGACGTGGGTGCGTCGCTGAACCCGGCCATCGACATCGGCCAAGTGGAAGGTGGCTATATTCAGGGCATGGGCTGGCTGACCACCGAGGAACTGGTGTGGAACGCCAAGGGCAAGCTGATGACCAACGGCCCGGCCAGCTACAAGATCCCAGCGGTGGCCGACATGCCCGCCGACCTGCGGGTGAAGCTGGTGGAGAACCGCAAGAACCCGGAAGACACGGTGTTCCATTCCAAGGCCGTGGGCGAGCCGCCGTTCATGCTGGGGATTGCCGCCTGGTGCGCGATCAAGGACGCGGTGGCGAGCCTGGCGGACTACAAGGTGCAGCCGCTGATCGATGCGCCGGCGACGCCCGAGCGGGTGTTGTGGGGGTGTGAGCAGATGCGCAAGGCGGTGGCGGCTGCCGCGGCGCCCGTCACGGAAGAAGTCGTTTGATGGGCCGGCCTCTTCGCGAGCAAGCTTGGCTCCCACAGCGTACACCCGCCCCCGGGGTTCACCCTGTGGAAGCCAAGCTTGCTTGCGAAGAGGCCATTGAACACACCAAGGAACCCAGACCATGAACAACTGGATCAGCGCCCTGGCCGAACTGCAGCAACAAGGCGAACCCTGCGTACTGGTGACCATCATCGAGGAACAGGGCTCCACGCCGCGCAATGCTGGCTCCAAGATGGTGGTCAGCGCCACCCGGCTGTACGACACCATCGGTGGCGGCCACCTGGAATACAAGGCCATGCACATCGCCCGCGAGATGCTCGCCAACGGCCAGCACGGCACGCGCCTGGAGCGCTTCAGCCTCGGCGCCAGCCTGGGCCAATGCTGCGGCGGCGTCACGGTGTTGCTGTTCGAACCCATGGGCCAGGTGCAGGCGCACATCGCCGTGTTTGGCGCCGGCCACGTCGGCCGCGCCCTGGTGCCCTTGCTGGCCAGCCTGCCCTGCCGGGTGCGCTGGATCGACTCGCGGCCACAGGAATTTCCCGCATTCATCCCTGAAGGTGTGCGCACCATCGTCAATGATGAACCCGTGGATGAGGTGGATGACCTGCCCAAGGGCTGTTATTGCATCGTCATGACCCACAACCACGCCCTGGACCTTGAACTGACCGCGGCCATCCTCAAACGCAACGATTTCACCTGGTTCGGCCTGATCGGCTCGAAAACCAAACGCGTCAAGTTCGAGCATCGCCTGCGCGACCGCGGCTTCGACCCCCAGGTGGTGCAACGCATGAAGTGCCCCATGGGCCTGGCGGACGTCAAAGGCAAATTGCCGATGGAAATCGCGGTTTCGGTCGCCGCTGAAATCATCGCCACCTACAACGTAAACTTCGGCCAGGCCACTGCCAGCGCCGAACCCATTGCCCAACTGCTGCCGCACTCGCGACGCAGCCAAGCCTGAAACAAGGAACCCCATGAGCCTGACCCGCAAAGCCTACCGCGCCGCCATTTTGCACAGCATTGGCGACCCCGCAGAAGTGGGCATCGACGCTTCTTACGAATACTTCGCCGACGGCCTGCTGGTGGTCGAGGACGGCAAGATCAGTGCCGTCGGCCACGCCGAAGCGTTGCTGCCAACGCTGCCTGGCGACCTCATGATCGAGCAGTACACCGACGCCCTGATTACCCCGGGGTTCATTGACACGCACATCCACCTGCCGCAAACCGGCATGATCGGCTCCTACGGCGAGCAATTGCTGGACTGGTTGAACACCTACACCTTCCCGTTCGAAAGCCAGTTCGCCGACAAGGCCCACGCCGATGAAGTGGCCGACATCTTCATCAAGGAACTGCTGCGCAACGGCACCACCACCGCCCTGGTGTTCGGCAGCGTGCACCCCGAGTCGGTGAATGCCTTCTTCGAAGCGGCCGAGAAGCTCGACCTGCGCATGATCGCCGGCAAGGTGATGATGGACCGCAACGCCCCCGACTACCTGGTGGACACGGCTCAAAGCAGCTACACCGACAGCAAGGCGCTGATCGAGCGCTGGCACGGCAAGGGCCGCCTGCACTACGCGGTCACCCCGCGCTTCGCCCCTACCAGCACCCCGGAACAATTGACCGTGGCCGGGCAGTTGCTGGCCGAATACCCTGACGTGTACATGCAGACCCACATCAGCGAAAACCTCAAGGAAATCGAATGGGTCAAGGCGCTGTTCCCCGAGCGCAAGGGCTACCTGGACGTCTACGACCACTACAAGCTGCTGGGTGAGCGCTCGGTGTTCGCCCACGGCGTGCACCTGTGCGATGACGAATGCGCACGCCTGGCCGAAACCGGCTCGGCGGTGTCGTTCTGCCCGACGTCGAACTTCTTCCTGGGCAGCGGCCTCTTCAACCTGCCCATGGCCGAGAAACACAAGCTCAACGTAGGCCTGGGCACGGACGTGGGGGGTGGTACCAGCTTCTCGCTGCTGCAAACCCTGAACGAGGCCTACAAGGTGATGCAACTGCAGGGTGCGCGGTTGAGCCCCTTCAAGTCGCTGTACCTGGCGACCCTGGGCGGCGCGCGGGCGTTGCGCCTGGAAGACAAGGTGGGCAGCCTGCAGGCGGGCAGCGATGCCGACTTCCTGGTGCTGGACTACAACGCCACGCCGTTGCTGTCGTACCGCATCAAGCAGTCCAAAAGCATCGAAGAGACCCTGTTCGTGTTGACCACCCTGGGTGACGACCGCACGGTGCAGGCCACCTACGCCGCTGGCGCCAAGGTACACCAGCGTTAACCCGCGCCGGCCGGGTCCCTGCGAGCCGCGTAGCAGCGGACCTGGCTGCGTCGGCGGTGCATGCGGTGGGCCTGGCTGCGTCGGCGGTGCATGCGGTGGGCCTGATGCTGCGCGGCGCCTGTGACGCGGCCGGGTCCGCTGCTACGCTTTGGTGGTTTTCTTGCCTTGCAGCAGGTGTGAGAACACTGCGTGCAGGTCATCCGACGCACTGTCGTCGTCCAGGTTGAGCTTGCTGTCGATGTGGTCCATGTGGTGCATCATCAGGTCCACCGCTTTCACCGCGTCGCGCGCTTCGATAGCGTCGATCAGCTGGGTGTGCTCGTCGTAGGAGCAGTGCGAGCGGTTGCCGCTTTCGTACTGGGCGATGATCAGCGAGGTCTGCGATACCAGGCTGCGCTGGAAGCTGATCAGTGGCGCATTCTTCGCCGCCTCGGCCAGTTTGAGGTGGAACTCGCCGGACAGGCGAATGCCGGCGCCACGGTCGCCGCGCGAAAAGCTGTCGCGTTCATCCAGCACCATCTGCCGCAGTTCGGCCAACTGCTCGGCAGTGGCGTGCTCTACCGCAAGCTCCGTGATGGCGCGCTCGACCATGCGCCGGGCGAAGAACACCTGCCGGGCTTCCTCCACGCTGGGGCTGGCCACCACTGCGCCGCGGTTGGGCCGCAACAGCACCACACCTTCGTGGGCCAGGCGCGACAAAGCGCGGCGGATGATGGTGCGGCTGACGCCAAAAATCTCGCCCAGCGCTTCCTCGCTCAATTTGGTCCCGGGTGCCAGGCGCTGTTCGAGAATGGCCTCGAAAATGTGGGCGTAGACAATGTCGTCCTGGGTACCGAGGCGCCCGGCCTTGGCCGTGCGCGAAGGTTTCTTGAGAGGTTGCAGCTGTTCGTTCATGGGCACTCGAAGGCGTGGTAGCGGCGGCAGTATGGCCCATTGTACACAGGGCCACGGGCTTGTGTCAGGTCAAGCATAGCGGCACTTGGCAACTACCCCTGACCCCCTATATGCCAGCATCGGAAAATAACCTGCGTACAAATCAAAAAACATTATTGGATTTATTTGTATACAACCGCATAATCCGTCACAGCGACAAACCTGACTCAAAGGTCAAATAACAAACCGTCGCGCGCTCCGCCACTTTTACCTGCCTCACGGTGCCGCCGTCCTTCGCACGGCGGCACCGGACAACAACAAAAGCCTTGAGGAGTAACTTGCTGTGGAAAGCCACAAAACCGAAGCCGCACCCCTGGACCTCGCATCGCCGCCGCGCCGCGGCCTGCTGGAGCGCCTGTTCAAGTTCAGCCTGCACGGCACTACGGTGCGCACCGAACTGATCGCCGGGCTGACGACCTTCATCACCATGGCGTACATCATTTTCGTCAACCCCAACATCATGGCCGACGCCGGCATCGACCATGGCGCCGCTTTCGTCGCCACCTGCATCGCCGCCGCCCTGGGCTGCCTGTTGATGGGCCTGTACGCCAACTGGCCGGTAGGCCTGGCGCCCGGCATGGGCCTGAATGCCTTCTTCACCTATACGGTTGTGGGCACCATGGGCTATTCCTGGCAGACCGCCCTGGGCGCGGTGTTCATCTCGGGCGTGCTGTTCATGGTGCTGACCCTGTCGCGCGTCCGCGAATGGTTGCTCAACAGCATTCCGGTGAGCCTGCGCCATGCCATGGGCGCGGGGGTGGGCCTGTTCCTGGGGGTGATCGGCCTGAAGACCTCGGGCCTGATCGTTGCCAGTTCAGCCACGCTGATCAAGCTGGGCTCGTTGCACCAGGCCGGGCCCCTGCTCAGTGCCCTGTGCTTTCTGATGATCGCCGTGCTCAGCTACCACCGGGTGTTTGGCGCCATCCTCATCAGCATCGTCACGGTCACCCTGATCGGCTGGGGCCTGGGCATCGTGCAGTATGGCGGGGTGTTTTCGCTGCCGCCCAGCCTGGCGCCCACTTGGATGGCCATGGACATCGCCGGGGTATTCAACGTGAGCATGATCAGCGTGGTGCTGGCGTTCCTGTTCGTACACATGTTCGACACCGCGGGCACCCTGATGGGCGTGGCCCAGCGCGCCGGGCTGGTGCAGGCCGATGGGCGCATCGACAACCTGTCCCGGGCGTTGAAGGCGGATAGCGCTTCCAGTGTGTTCGGCGCCATGGTCGGCGTGCCGCCGGTGACCAGCTACGTGGAAAGCGCCGCCGGTGTGGCAGCGGGTGGCCGTACCGGGCTGACCGCTGTCACCGTGGGCTTGCTGTTCATCGCCGCGATGTTTTTCGCGCCGTTGGCTGGCATGATTCCGGCTTATGCTACGGCCGGCGCACTGATCTACGTGGCCATGCTGATGATGAGCGGCATGGCGCATATCAATTGGGACGATGCCACTGACAGTATTCCGGCGATCGTCACGGCCATCATGATGCCCCTGACCTTCTCGGTGGCGGACGGTATCGCCCTGGGGTTCATTACCTATGTGGCGCTGAAGGCGGGCACGGGCAAGTGGAAGGAGATTTCCCTGAGCCTGTGGGTGCTGTGCGTCATTTTCATTGCCAAGTTCGTGTTTCTGTAGAGGAGAGAACAATGAGTGTGGAAACCTGGCTGTTGTTCAGTGCCGCCGCCCTGGTAGTGATCGTGATTCCCGGGCCGCTGTCGCTGCTGATGATCGGCAACAGCCTGAACTACGGCGTGCGCCGCTCCTACCCGGCGTTTTTGGGCGGGGTCAGTGCCTCCATCTGCCTGCTCAGCGCCTCGGCGTTGGGGCTGGGTGCCTTGCTGATGGCTTCGGAGCAGGTGTTCAGTGCATTGAAACTGCTGGGCGCGTTGTACCTGTTCTACCTGGCCTGGCAGAGCTGGCAGCAGTCGCGCCAGGCCCCCAGCGCCGCCGAGGTACCCGCTGCCCTGCCCGCCCCACGCTTTGGCCCGCTGTTTTGGCGCGCCTTTGCGCTGGGCGCCAGCAACCCCAAGGACATCCTGTTCTTCGCTGCGTTTCTGCCGCAGTTTCTCAACGCCGAGCATTCCCTGGCGGCGCAGTTGGGCGTCATGATCGCCACCTGGGCGGTGCTCGACCTGCTGTGCAAACTGGGTTACGGCCTGGGCGCGCACGGCGCGGCACGCTACCTGCGCACCGGGCGCGGGCAAAGCTGGTTCAACCGGGTGAGCGCCGCGCTGTTCGGCGGCGCGGGTGCGGCGGCGTTGATCAGCCATTGAGCCGCCCCCTGTGGGAACGCCGGTCCCACAGGAGGCTATCGGTGATTGCCGCGATCAGCGTTGGGCTTGCTCCTGGCCCAACAGGTTGGCGATGAAGCCGGCGAATTGCTCGGGCGTCATCTTCTGGCCGTTGAAGTCCACCACGCCGTCGGCGTAATGCAGGCGGCTGGTGACGTTGTCGCCTTCCACCTTGCCCAACTGGGTCATCACCGCCATGCCACCGACCGAGTCACTGACGTTCTTGGCTTGCAGCGCCACGGCGTCCTTGTCGGTCTGGCCTTGCAGGTGCGCCTGCACCGTCGCCAGGTCCGCCAGCATGGGCTTGGACAGGGTGACCTTGGCATCCAGCAGGCCAATGGCTTTCTTGCCCAGGTCCTGGGTCTGGTTGTCCAGCGAACCCGGGCTGGTGAAGTCCAGCGCCATGCTGGCCTGGCTCTCGCCGTTGGCCGTCTTCAGCGACAGGCGCTGCAGCTCGACGTGCGGCTTGGCGGCGAGCAGGGCCAGCAGGTCGGCATTGAGCTGCTTCTGGTCCACATCACTCAGGCGGACCTGCAGGGGCACACCCGCGGCGGCGGCAGCCTGCTGCTGCGGAGCGATCTTGCTCAGGTACAGGGCATACAGCGACTTGGTGGCCTGGATGTCGAAGTTGTCCAGCTTCCACACCATCTGCGCGCTGCCCACGTCCTGGTTGCCCAGGGTCAGGCCGCCGATCTGGTAAGTGGCCTCGGCGGACAGTTTGCCCTCCACTTCCTGCATCAGCCCCGCGCCGGAGAAATCCTTCAAGGCCACGCCCGGTGCATTCGGAACCTGCACATTGGCGGTGGCCAGCTTCAATTCGGTATGGCCCAGGTAGAACCCGGACTGGCCCTTGGTACCACCGCTGTACAAGGTCAGGCCGCTGGCGTCGGCGTGTACCGGACCATTTTCACCCGCCACGTCGACGGACAGGCTGTCCATGCTGCCGTTGAGCTCGTACTTCTGCGCATCAGCCGTGCCGTTGACCTGCAACGTCAGGCCCGAGAACTTGAGCGTTCTGCCCGGTTCCCTGGCCTCCAGTGGCAGAAAGTCGAAGGTGGTCTCGCTGCTGCGGTCGTAATGAATGACCGCGTGGCCGGTCACCGGGGTCTGGTCCTTGTTCAGGGCAAACCACTTCTCGGTGTCGGCGGTCTTTTCCAGTTGCGTGTTGCTGGCCGCCATCACCGGTGTCAGGCGCAGGGACGTCACCCGCGACAAAGGAAAGGGGCCATGCTCGATATGGTCGACCAACTGGAAGTGGGCCACCTGGGAATGCGGCATTTGCACGTTCAGGCGGTAGTGGGCGGTGCTGCTGAACAGGTGGCGGTCCAGGGAAACCAGCTCGGCGCTGAACTGCGGTTTGCCCTCGGCGGTGGTGCCGGACTGGGCGAACTGTTCGTTGGCCTGGCGAACCGCATCCTGCAGCACGCCTTCCAGGCGCGTGCCGGTGTACCAGGCGCCGGCGGTGGCGATGACGCCCACGGCAATGACGACACCTGCTGCAATACCTGCTGCTTTTTTCATAGATCGACTCGACGAGTTCCGTTCGGTAGGAGGATGACAATAGTAGCGCGAACGGGCGTTTAGAGTGTTTCGTCGGGAAAAGGTTTAGCGGTGGCGATAGCGACTGCGCCGCCGTGGCGACGCAGGTTGCCTGGCGCACGATTGAACAGAGCTAGCCAATCAGTCGACCTCGTAGCAATCTGACATTCTCAAGGTCGTCTATAACCCGCAGAGGCGCTCTTACAGACGTCAAGCTGGCCACATCGCCCCCGTACGCAAACTCGATCTCCAGATCAGCCTCACGATCGTCCAACCAAGGCCTGAAGTCGGGAATATTCAAGATGGTTACGAGCCCACTGGAACTCCCTTCTGCCTGGCCTAACTCTTTAAGCTTGTGGTCGCCTTTATAGACGTTCAAGTACAACGTTTCTCTGGGATCGGTTTTTGCTCTCACGCCGAAAATCGGCACCCCCCACTGAATGCCGGCGGGAAGAGGCCAGGGAATTTCTCCCTCGTCAAACAACTCAGAAAATTTAATCACGCCGGGGGTTGGCGTACCGATTGTGATGCTCACCTCTGGAAGGCTCACGTCTTTGGGGCTTTCCAATTTCCATACTTTCAGGCTCATGTCAGGGCTCTCCACTTCAGTGAATCGCACACCACTGTGCGAGCATCATCGTATTTTGAGCCTGCGCGATCCGGATACTGTCAACTTTGACAGTAAGCCCAATCCCGACACGTAAAAAAGCCCGCAGTGTGGGCGGGCAAGAGGTACCAACGAAGCAACGCGGCGGATCAACTGCCGCGGTAGGTGGAATAGCTGTAAGGCGAGAGCAGCAACGGCACGTGGTAATGGTCCTGTTCGGCGCTGATACCAAAACGCAGCACCACCACATCCAGGAAAGGCTGGTCCGGCATTTGCACCGATTTGGCGCGGTAGTAGTCGCCAGCGGCAAATTGCAGCTGGTAGACGCCGGTGCGGTAGTCATCACCCTGCAACAACGGTGCGTCACAACGACCATCACTGTTGGTCAACGCCGTGGCCACCAGGGTCAATTGCTGGCCTTCGACGCGGTAGAGCTGCACCGCGATGGAGCTGCCGGGGCAGCCGTGGGCGGCATCCAGCACATGCGTAGTCAAACGTCCCATTGGGTCTCGCGCCTCATTTTCGTTCATTTACCCGGTTGTTGGCGCCCCATCATGGGGCGTAACGGAAGCCGAAGATGAGATTATTAAGACACTTTTAAAGGATATTGTACACAATAAATAGCGCTTTTTTTCACTGCTCGCGCTCCCTGCCGAGAACAGGGACTATGCTGCCAAACACAAGCCGTGCAGCGCTCTCGCTGAAGATACCTGACCAAGTAGGCAAGTATTTTGCAGGAGAAGAATCCACCGCTTGATGCGATGATTGGCAAAAAACAGGCTTACAAGTCGTCGATAAAGTTGTATACAATCAAGTCATCGCCGGGCGGCCAACCTCATCGGGGCCTCCCGCCAACCCATGACGCGAAGAAGGAAGAATGCAGTGAGCGCTGACTACCCACGCGACCTGATCGGTTACGGCCCCAACCCGCCCCACCCCCGCTGGCCGGGCAATGCGCGCATCGCCCTGTCGTTCGTGCTCAATTACGAGGAAGGCGGCGAGCGCAATATCCTGCACGGTGACAAAGAGTCCGAAGCCTTCCTGTCCGAAATGGTCGCCGCCCAGCCGTTGCAGGGCGAACGCAACATGAGCATGGAGTCGCTATACGAATACGGCAGCCGTGCCGGCGTTTGGCGGGTGCTCAAGGTGTTCAAGGATGCCGGCATTCCATTGACCATCTTCGCCGTGGCCATGGCCGCCCAGCGCCACCCGGACGTGATCCGTGCCATGGTCGCCGCCGGCCACGAGATCTGCAGCCACGGCTATCGCTGGATCGACTACCAGTACATGGACGAGGCCCAGGAGCGCGAGCACATGCTCGAAGCCATCCGCATCCTCACCGAAATCAGCGGCGAGCGCCCGCTGGGCTGGTACACCGGCCGCACCGGCCCGAACACCCGCCGGCTGGTGATGGAGGAAGGCGGCTTCCTCTACGACTCCGACACCTATGACGATGACCTGCCCTACTGGGAAGGCAACAACCCCACCGGCAAGCCGCACCTGGTGATCCCCTACACCCTGGACACCAACGACATGCGCTTTACCCAGGTGCAAGGTTTCAACAAGGGCGATGACTTCTTCGAATACCTCAAGGACGCCTTCGACGTGCTGTATGCCGAGGGTGCCGAAGCACCGAAGATGCTTTCCATCGGCCTGCACTGCCGGCTGATCGGCCGCCCGGCGCGGCTGGCCTCGCTCAAGCGCTTCATCGACTACGTGCAGGGCCACGACCAGGTGTGGTTCGCCCGCCGCGTCGACATCGCCCGGCACTGGTACGAGACCCACCCGTACCAGGCGGGGGCCGCGCAATGACCGCTTTCCAGACCCTCAAGCCCTCCACCCTGGACCGCGACGCCTTTGTCGCCGCCTTCGCCGACATCTACGAGCACTCGCCGTGGGTGGCCCGCAAGGCCTTCGACCTGGGCCATGGCCCCGAGCTCGACCAGATCGAAACCCTGCACCAGCGCATGAGCGACATCCTGTTGAGCGCCGACCACGCCAGCCAGCTGGCGTTGATCAACGCGCACCCCGACCTGGCCGGCAAAGCCGCCGTCCAGGGCGAACTGACCGAAGCCAGCACCCACGAGCAGGCCGGCGCCGGTATTCACCAATGCACCACCGAAGAGTTCCAGCGCTTCACGGAGCTGAACGACGCCTACAAGGCCAAGTTCAGGTTCCCCTTCATCATGGCAGTCAAAGGCAGCAACCGGCATCAGATCCTCGCCGCGTTCGAAGTGCGCATCCACAACTCGGTCGAGGCCGAGTTCAAGGAAGCCCTGGCGCAGATCAACAAGATTGCCCTGTTCCGATTACTGACCCTGTAACCGCCCTCCCCAGCCCCTCATTCAAGGCAGACAAGAAAAAATGAAAGCATACGCCGTACCCTTCGAGAAGTTCGTCAACCTGGCCGACGCGCGCCTGGGAACCCAGGCCATCTCGGTCACCGACGACTGGTTCGCCGACGTCAACCGCCTGTTCCAGCCCACCCCTGCGGTGTGGAAAGAGGGTGTGTTCGACGACAACGGCAAGTGGATGGACGGCTGGGAATCGCGCCGCAAGCGCTTCGAAGGCTACGACAGCGCGGTGATCCGCCTGGGCGTGCCAGGCTCGATCAAGGGCGTGGACATCGACACCTCGTTCTTTACCGGCAACTTCCCGCCCTCGGCTTCGCTGGAAGGCTGTTTCGTGGCGGAGGGTGACCCGACCGATGCCACCCAGTGGACTGAAGTGCTGCCGGCGGTCGAGCTGCAGGGCAACAGCCACCACTACCACGAAATCAACGATGCCCAGGCGTACACCCACCTGCGCTTCAACATCTACCCGGACGGCGGCGTAGCCCGCCTGCGTGTGTACGGCGTGCCGTTCCGCGACTGGTCGGCCACCGGTGACAACGAACAGGTGGACCTGGCCAGCGCCCTCAATGGCGGCCGTGCCCTGGCCTGTTCGGACGAACACTTCGGGCGCATGAGCAACATCCTCAACCCGGGCCGTGGCATCAACATGGGTGACGGCTGGGAAACCGCGCGCCGCCGCACGCCGGGCAATGACTGGGTGATCGTCGCCCTGGGCCACGCCGGCACCGTGGAGCAAGTGATCGTCGATACCCTGCACTTCAAGGGCAACTACCCGGACAGCTGCTCCATTCAGGGCGCGTTCGTCAAAGGCGGCACCGACAGCCAGATCGAAACCCAGAGCCTGTTCTGGCGTGAGCTGCTGCCCAGCCAGAAACTGCAGATGCACCAGGAGCACAGCTTCCAGGAGCAGATCAAGGACCTGGGGCCCATCACCCACATCCGCCTGAACGTGTTCCCGGACGGTGGCGTGAGCCGCTTGCGCGTGCTCGGCAAGGTCGCCAAATAACGGGCAGGTCGCAAAACCCTGTGGGACCGGGCGAAGCTCGGGAAAAGGACACTGCGGCGCTTCAGCCCTACCGCGCCGCCCGCTTCCCGAACCACGCCCGGCCCCGCAGTGATCAAGCACATCGAACAGAGACAGAACAATGCGCACACTAGTGATCGAGCCCCTGACCAAAGAAGCCTTCGCCCCCTTCGGTGACGTGATCGAAACCGACGGCAGCGACCACTTCATGATCAACAATGGCTCGACCATGCGTTTTCACCGTCTGGCCACGGTCGAGACCGCCACGCCCGACGACAAGGCGATCATCAGCATCTTCCGCGCCGACGTGCTGGACATGCCGTTGACCGTGCGCATGCTGGAGCGCCATCCGCTTGGCAGCCAGGCCTTCGTGCCGCTGCTGGGCAACCCCTTTCTGATCGTGGTCGCGCCACTTGGCGATGCACCTGTATCAGGCTTGGTCCGCGCCTTCATCACCAATGGCAGGCAGGGCATCAATTACCATCGCGGCGTATGGCACCACCCGGTGCTGACGATCGAAAAGCGGGATGACTTCCTGGTGGTTGATCGCAGTGGTTCCGGCAACAACTGCGACGAGCATTTCTTCAATGAGGACGAGCTGCTGGTCCTCGCCCCCCACCAATAAGAGAAGGCGAGCCATGGCAACGCCGTGGCCCGCATGAGGTAACGACTGTGCAAGCACATCTGATGGAATGGCTGAATCTGGGCGTGCGCTGGATTCACATGATCGTCGGGATCGCCTGGATCGGCGCGTCCTTCTATTTCGTCTGGCTGGAGAACAACCTCAACCGCAGCAACCCCCGCGAAGGCCTGAGTGGCGACCTGTGGGCCATTCACGGTGGCGGCATCTACCACCTGGAAAAATACAAGCTGGCCCCACCGACCATGCCGGACAACCTGCACTGGTTCAAATGGGAAGCCTACTGGACCTGGATGTCGGGCATCGTGCTGCTGTGCGTGGTGTTCTACTCCAACCCCACCCTTTACCTGCTGGCCCCCGGCAGCACCCTCAGCGGGCCGGAAGGCATCGCCATCGGCGTGGGCGCGCTGATCGCCAGCTGGTTCATCTATGACGTGCTGTGCGACTCGCCCCTGGGCAAGCGCCCCGGCCTGCTGGGCCTGGTGCTGTTCGTGCTGATCATCGCCGCGTGCTATGGCTTCAGCCAGGTGTTCAGCGGCCGCGGCGCATACCTGCACACCGGCGCCATCATCGGCACCATCATGGTGGGTAACGTGTTCCGCATCATCATGCCCGCCCAGCGCGCACTGGTGGCGGCCATCGCCGAAAACCGCACGCCGGACCCGACCCTGCCAGCCAAGGGCCTGCTGCGTTCGCGGCACAACAACTACTTCACCCTGCCCGTGCTGTTCATCATGATCAGCAACCACTTCCCCAGCACCTACGGCAGCCACTACAACTGGCTGATCCTGGCGGGCATCGCGGTGGTCGCGGTGGTGGTGCGTCACTACTTCAACACCCGCCACAACAGCCACAAGTTCGCCTGGGCCCTGCCCGCTGGCGCCCTGGGGATGATCTGCCTGGCCTTCGTCACCGGCCCCCTGCAAATGGCCAACACCAGCGATGTGGCCCAGGCACCGAAGATCGAGTACCAGCCGCTGCCCGGCACCGCCATTGGCGGCAAGCGCGCCGATGAAATGCCCGCCCCCACCCCTGAACCCGCGCCGGCCGAACAGCCAGCGCAGGCCAGCAGCGGGGTGAACTTCGACCAGGTGCATGGGGTGATCCAGGAGCGCTGCGCGGTGTGCCATTCGGCCAAGCCAACCAGCCCGCTGTTCTCCAGCGCCCCGGCCGGGATCATGTTCGACACCCCGCAGCAGATCCAGCAGCTGGCCCCGCGCATCCAGGCGCAGGCCGTGGCCAGCCAGATCATGCCGCTGGGCAATATCACGCAAATGACCCAGGAAGAGCGCAACCTGGTGGGGCAGTGGATCGCCAAGGGTGCGCAGGTGAACTGAAGCAAACCGTTGCAAGCGTTGAGCGGCAAGCTGCAAGTTGAAGCAACGGCACCGGCGAACGCCTGCCTGAAGCTGATAGCTTGCCGCTTGCAGCTGCTTCTCCTCAATAACAACAAAATCCGAGGTGTTGCATGTCCGAGTCAAGCCACGCGCGCATCCCCCCTGCGCCACCCAGACAGCCCCTGCCGTTGATGCAACTGATTCTGGTGGGTTTGCAGCATGTGTTGCTGATGTACGGGGGCGCCATCGCGGTGCCACTGATCGTTGGGCAGGCAGCTGGCCTCTCCCGTGAAGAAATCGCCTTTCTCATCAACGCCGACCTGCTGGTGGCCGGTGTGGCCACCGTGGTGCAGTCCATGGGCATAGGCGCCCTGGGCATTCGCATGCCGGTGATGATGGGCGCCAGCTTCGCCGCGGTCGCCAGCATGGTGGCCATGGCTGGCATGCAGGGCGTGGGGCTGCCGGGCATCTTCGGCGCCACCATCGCCGCGGGGTTCTTCGGCATGATCATCGCGCCGTTCATGTCCAAGATCGTGCGGTTCTTTCCCCCGCTGGTCACTGGCACCGTGATCACGTCCATCGGCCTGTCGCTGTTCCCCGTGGCGGTCAACTGGGCCGGTGGTGGTGCCAAGGCGCTGCCTTTCGGCTCGCCTGTCTACCTCATCGTGGCCGGCCTGGTGCTGGCGACGATTCTGCTGATCCACCGTTTCATGAGCGGTTTCTGGGTCAACATTTCGGTGCTCATCGGCATGGTGCTGGGCTATGTGCTGTCGGGCCTGATCGGCATGGTCGACCTTTCCGGGCTGGCTGCCGCGCCGTGGTTGCAGGTGGTCACGCCCCTGCACTTCGGCCTGCCCACCTTCAGCCTGGCACCGGTGCTGTCCATGTGCCTGGTGGTGGTGATCATCTTCGTCGAGTCCACGGGCATGTTCCTGGCCCTGGGCAAGATCACCGACCGCGAAGTCACCCCCGGCATGCTTCGCCGCGGCCTGCTGTGCGACGCTGCCGCCTCGTTCGTGGCCGGTTTCTTCAATACCTTCACCCACTCCTCGTTCGCCCAGAACATCGGCCTGGTGCAGATGACCGGCGTGCGTTGCCGCTCGGTGACCATCGTCGCCGGCAGCTTTCTGATCGCCCTGAGCCTGGTGCCCAAGGCTGCGTACCTGGTGGCTTCGATTCCTCCGGCGGTATTGGGCGGCGCCGCCATCGCCATGTTCGGCATGGTCGCGGCCACCGGGATCAAGATCCTCCAGGAAGCCGATATCGGTGACCGCCGCAACCAGTTGCTGGTGGCGGTGAGCATCGGCATGGGCCTGATCCCGGTGGTGCGCCCGGAGTTCTTTTCCCAGTTGCCCTTGTGGATGGGCCCCATCACCCACAGCGGTATTGCCATGGCCACGTTGAGCGCGGTGCTGCTCAACCTGCTGTTCAACGTACTCGGCGGTGCCGAGCGCGAGGCCCTGGCCAGAGAGGCGCATCAGCACTGAAAGCAGGGGCACCGGGTAGAAAAGCTGACCAAGTGCCCCACTTTTGCTGCGCCTGCTCTGTAACAGAGCACTTGAGCCGCGCCGCGCGAGTCAGTAATCTGCGCGCCCGCGTAAAACCGGGGGGATATTTTCCCCGATAAAGCTGACCTCTTGTACAGGACCGGGCGCCCGCCCCGCCGCGTCTTCGTTTGCAGCCAATCGAACACTATTCGACTGTTTATCAACAACAGCCGACGGGATTTCTTTGGCCTTTCGATGACCTTGGCAAGGCTCTTGCTATCACAGATGCGCCGCGGGGGAAGTTGACCAGTTGGACGACTTTTCAAGTGAACCAAAAGGCGCCACCACAGAGCGCCACCTAGCAACACAGACTGAAATAAAACCTGGGAGCAAAACAATGAAACGTGTTCTTTCGAGCCTGATGGCGGCCGGTGGCCTGCTGGCGGGTGGCTACGCTGCAGCCGACGATAATGGCTGGCTGCAATGGCAAAGCAACAGCCTGACCTACCTGTATGGCCAGAACTTCAAGGTCAACCCGGAAAATCAGCAGACCGTCACGTTTGAACACGCCGACAGCTGGAAGTACGGCGATAACTTCCTGTTCGTGGATAACATCTTCTACAACGGCAAAAAGGATTCCGGCGTAGGCCGCAACACCCTGTACGGCGAGTTCAGCCCGCGCCTCTCTGCCAGCAAGATCTTCGGCCAGCAGATCGGTTACGGCCCGGTCAAGGACGTGCTCCTGGCCATGACCTACGAGTTCGGCGAGGGTGACGTGGAGTCCTACCTGATCGGCCCGGGCTTTGACCTGAACATCCCAGGCTTCGACTACTTCCAGCTGAACTTCTACGACCGTATCGTCGACGGCGACCGTGCGGGCAACAACGTCTGGCAGATCACGCCGGTGTGGTCCTACACCATTCCGGTCGGCAAGTCCGACATCCTCATCGACGGCTACATGGACTGGGTCATCGGCAGCGACTCGAACAAGAACGGCGACTACCACAAGAACCTGCACTTCAACCCGCAGGTCAAGTATGACCTGGGCAAGGCCTTGAGCTGGACGCCGCAGAAGGTCTACGTGGGCTTTGAGTACGACTACTGGAAAGACAAGTATGGTATCCAGAGCACCCATAGCTTCGAGACCAACCAGAATACTGCCAGCCTGTTGCTGAAAGTGTTCTTCTAAGCTCAATTGCAAGCTGCAGGCCAAGGCAACGGCGGTACGCGGATTGCCTTTGCTTGCAGCTTGACGCTTAAAGCTGCCCCTCTGCCGCTCTTCCCCGCCGCGGCATTCCTTCATCGACCCGCGTCGCGAACGAGCCCCTTACCACCTGCCCGGTCCCACTGGGGTGCGACGCCACGCGCTGCCGGTCAATGGGCAAACAACGAGCCGCCCTGCTTGCCCGCCATTTTCTCCGGCTTGATCAGGAACCGTGCCAGCGCCGGCAGCAGCCACAGCGCGCCGAACATGTTCCATAGCAACATGAACGTGAGCATCAAGCCCATGTCGGCCTGGAACTTGATGGCCGAGAAGATCCAGGTGCACACGCCAATGGCCAGGCATAACCCGGTGAACAGTACCGCCTTGCCGGTGGATTTGAGCGTCTGGTAATAGGCTTCCTGCAACGGCAGCCCGGCGCGCAGGAAGCTTTCCAGGCGGCTGTAGATGTAGATGCCGTAGTCCACGCCTATGCCCACGCCCAGGGCCACCACCGGCAAGGTGGCGACCTTTACGCCGATGCCCATGAAGGCCATCAGCGCGTTGCCCAGCACCGAGGTGAGCACCAGCGGCAAGACGATGCACAGGGTGGCGGCGAAGGACCGGAAGGTGATCAGGCACATCACCGCCACGCAGAGGTACACCAGCACCAGGATGGTGAGCTCGGCCTGTTTGATGACTTCGTTGGTGGCCGCCTCGATACCGGCATTGCCCGCCGCCAGCTGGAACTGCAGGCCGTCCCGGTCATGGCTGGCGGCGAACTGCTTGACCACTGCCACGGCGCGGTCGAGGGTCTCGGCCTTGTGGTCGTTGAGGAACACCAAGAGCGGCGCCAGCGAACAGTCGCCGTTGTACAGGCCGTCGGCACGGGCCACCGAGCTGTTGAGCACCTCGGGGTTGCGCGACAGGCTTTCCCATTTCAGGTTGCCCTCGTTCATGCCCTTGATCACCTGCTTGGACACGGTCACCAGCGATATCGTCGACTGCACCCCGGCGGTGTTGTCCAGTTGCCACATCAGCTCGTCCATCGGCTGCATGGTCTCGTAGTGCGAGCAACCTTCGGCGGCGGTCTTGACCATGACCACCAGCACGTCGGAACTGGTGGCGTAGTGGTCGATGATGAACTGGTTGTCGCGGTTGTAGCGCGAGTCCGGGCGCAGCTCCGGTGCACCCTGGTCGAGGTCGCCGATCTTCAGGTTGTGGCCGTACCACAGGCCACCGGCCATCGCCACGATGGCTAGGCCCACCGAGACAGGCGCCACTTTCGCGCTGGCGAAGTTTGACAGCGCCCGCCAGAACGGGTGTTCCCGCACGGAGTCCTTTTTGCTGCGCTCGATGGCGCGCTTGCTGATGCCTACGTAGGAAATGGCCACCGGCAATAGAATCAGGTTGGTGAAGACGATCACCGCCACCCCGATCGACGCCCCCAGGGCGAGCTCGCGGATCACGCCGATGTCGATGATCAGCAGGGTAATGAAGCCCACGGCGTCGGCCAGAATCGCGATCATGCCCGGCAGGAACAGTTGCCGAAAGGTACGCCGCGCCGCCGTCAGGGCGTTGTCGGCGTCGCTGGACTGCAGGGCAATGCCATTGATCTTCTGCACGCCGTGGGAAATGCCGATGGCGAAGATCAGGAACGGCACCAGCATCGAGTACGGGTCCAGGCCAAAGCCGAAGGCGTGCATCAAGCCCAGTTGCCAGGTGACCGCCACCAGGGTGGTGACCAGCACGGCAATGGTGCTGCGGATGCACCAGGTGAAGAAATAGAGCAATACCAGGGTAATGACGAAGGCCACGCCGAAGAACATCACCACCATCAGCAACCCGTCGATCAGGTCGCCGACCTTCTTGGCGAAGCCGACGATGTGTACCTTCACGTTAGGGTTCTGGGCCTGGAATTTGTCGCGGATCTTCTCTTCCAGGCTGTGGGAAAACTGCTGGTAGTCGAGCTTGACCAGGGTGCCCTGGTCATTGGGGTCGGGGTAGGCCTCCAGCAGCGGAATATCGACGATGCTCGACTTGAAGTCGTTGGCCACCAGCCGCCCTACCTGGCCGGACTTGAGGATGTTGCTGCGCAGCAGTTCCAGGCTGTCGGGCGAACCATCGTAGCTCTGGGGAATCACCTCGCCACCGGCAAAGCCCTCCTCGGTCACTTCAGTCCAGCGCACGCTGGGGCTCCACAACGATTTCATGCCCGAGCGGTCGACACCGGGAATGTAGAAGGCCTCGTCGTGAATCTGGCGCAAGGTCTCCATGTAGTCCTTGTTGAAGATGTCACCGTTCACCGCCTCTACCGAGATGCGCACGGTGTTGCCCAGGTTGGCCAGGTCGTTGCGGTGCTCCAGCATGCGCTCGATGAACGGGTGCTTGAGCGGAATCATTTTCTCGAAGCTGGTGGAGGGGCGAATCAGCGTGGCCTGCCAGAACAGGAAAACGCTGACCAGCAGGCAGAGGATGATCACCGCGGGGCGGTGGTTGAAGATCAGGCGTTCAAGGAAGGTGGCCTTGTCCTGATGATGGCGGCTCATGGCAATCTGCTCCCGGACGGTCATGGTTGGCTCACCTGTTGTTGACTCAGGTCGGCGCCGGTGGCGGCTGCAACACGCACACCGCCTTGGCCGGCCAGTACGAGGGTGCCGTTGGCACCGGCGGTGACCGCCGAGAGCGACAGACGGTCTGGGCGGTTGAACAGGCTGAAGGTCTTGCCGTCATCGCTGCTGCGCAGCACCGTGCCGCTGTTGCCCACCAGCACCAGCGTGCCATCGGCCAGGCGGGTGGCCCCGGACAGCGCGAACTCCAGCGGGCCACGGGGGCCCTGCAAGGGGATGTTGGCCCAGGTGTCGCCGAAATCGGTGGAGCGGTACAGGTTGCCGCGCAAGCCGTACACCAGCAGGGTCTGCGGCTCGCCGGTGGGCAGCAGGCCAAACAACGAGCCTTCATAAGGTCCCTGGACCTTTTCCCAGCTGTGGCCCCAGTCCCGGGAGCGGAACAGGCTGCCCTGCTCGCCGACAATGAACAAGCCGCTGTCCTTCACCGCGCCGATGGCGTTGAAGTGAAACTGATCGGGGTTGTCGATGCGCTCGCTGACGTCTTCCCAGTGCTGCCCGCCATCGGTGGTCGCCAGGAAGGCGCCATAGGCGCCCACGGCGAAACCCGTGCTGGCATCCTTGAACCACAGGTCCAGCAGCGGCGCCTGACGCTTGAGGTCCTCGAACTGCTTGCTCCAGGTGACGCCACCATCGGTTGTGGCGAGGATCTGCGCGTCGTGGCCCACGGCCCAGCCATGCTGGGCGTCGACAAAGACCACGGCGGTCAGCAGTTGCCGGCTGGGGACCTTGGCCTGGGTCCAGTGCTGGCCCTGGTCGTCGGAGTAGAGGATATGCCCACGGTCACCCACCGCGACCAGCCGCGGGCCGGCCGCCACCACATCCAGCACCAGGCTGCGCACCGACTTGGCCGACACCACCGACCAGGCGCCGTCATCGGCAGCGGGCTCGCTGGCCAGGGCAGCAGACCCAAGGCCCGCCATGGCCAGCCCCAGAGCCAGCGCCCAACACCCCGGCCACGCTCTTTTCCCTGTGGCGCACGTGCCGCCACCCCTGACCGGCTCGCTCATAGAGCACTCCCCATTATTGTTATTGGACGCGCCTGGGTTGGCGCCCCGCCCTGCAGTGGCTGAAACCTGCAGGCCAGAGGGCCGCGAAAGCTGTCCTATCCTAGCCAGCCTTGAATCGGGCTGACAACGCGCATGGCGTAATGAATTGTTACCCCGCCCCCGCCACCTGCTGCTCTCGAAACCCTAGCAGAACGCCGCGCACCTGCAGGCCAGAGCCTCGGCGAAGAACATCGCGAGCGCGGCGAGCCATGCCATCGCGTAAAAGCCGTGGCAAGGCTGAATGTCGGAGCATCATCGGCCCTGATGGCTAGCGGGTGCCTGTGCGCCGCAACGCTGCCGGGCTGAACTCAGCCACCCCTGGCACCGGCTGGCTGAAGTCGACTGTGCTGGCCTCTTCGCTGTCCAGGTTCTGCACGTGATATCGCCGGGCCTGCAGGTCGTGGAACACGTCCAGCGCCGACCAGGTGGTGGGCAGTTCGTAGAAGTTCTTCAGGTACGCCATCGACACCCGCCATAGCTCGCCCCGGCCGTCGTACTGGTCGACCACCGCCGCCTGCCAGCTGTCTTCGTCCAGGTACAACCTGCGCTTGGCGTACAGGTGCCGTGCGCCAGGCTTCAAGGTGCCCTCCACTACCCAGACCCGATGCAGTTCATAGCGCGCCAGGTCAGGGTTCAGGTGCCCGGGCTTGAGCAGGTCGGCGTATTTGACCGACTGCTGGCCCAGGCGGTAGTTGTTGTAGGGGATATAGACCTCCTGCTTGCCGACCAGCTTCCAGTCATAGCGGTCCGGTGCGCCGTTGAACATGTCGGTGTCATCGGCGGTGCGCAGGCCGTCGGCGGCGGTGATGGGTGTGTCATACGCCAGGCTCGGCGCACGCCGCACGCGCCGTTGGCCGGCGTTGTAGGCCCACGCCTGGCGCGGTTCACGCACCTGGTCGATGGTCTCGTGCACCAGCACCACCCCACCGGCCAGCCGGGCCGGGCTGCGGATCTGGTTCATGTAGTAGAACAGGATGTTGTCCTGCTGGGCATCGGTGGCCTGCTGGTCGTGGAAGCGAAACAGGCCGCGCTGCTGGGAAATGATCGGCAGGTAGCTGCCATTGCGTTGCACGGCCACCTCCGCGGCGCGCCGCTCCACATAGACGCCACGGTAGCGGGCAATATGGTTCCACACCGCTTCAACGCCACTGGCGGGCAGCGGGAATGGAATGCCGCCACGCGCGTTGCTGAAGCCGTTGCCATCCGCGACCAACCCGGTGTTGGCGGCATTGTAACGAGTGTTGTCGTAGACCCACTGCGGCGCGGCGCCCGTGCGCCGGGTGGCGTAGACCGGCATGCGGAACGTGTCGGGGTAGGCCGCGAACAGCGCCATCTGCCCCGGGCTCAGGTGGTCGCGGTACTGGGCCAGGTTGGCGGCGGTGATGGTGAACAGCGGCGTGTCCGTGGGGAACGGGTCGACATGGTGGCGGCCAGGGCCGCCATACCCTGCCGGTGGCGTGACCAGGCCGCCGGTCCAGGCCGGGATGGTGCCAGCGGCATTCCCTGCCTGTTCGGCGCCCAGGGGCGTCAGTGCCTGGCCCAGCCTGGCAGCGCCAGCGGGGTCGGCGGCCAGCACGGGGGTGGCGAACAGCACCAGCAGCAAGGAAAGACCGGACAAACGGAAAACAGGTGGCATCGGACGCTTCCTTAGAACGAGTATTTGACGTTGAAACCGAGGTTGTCGCGGTCGCGCGTGGCATTTTTCTGGCCGGCGCCATAGAACTCGGTGTACTGCAATTCGCCTTCCAGGCGGTTCTGGTAGCTGGCCTTGAGGCCCACCGAATAGGCCTTGCGGCCCTCGATGAAATTGCCGGTCTGGTGCGAGTTGCCCTTGAAGTCATCCTTGTAGGTGACGAACGGCGTGACGTTCATGCCGCCCAGCACGTTGTTCCAGGTGCCCATCAGCATCAGCGTGGCGCCGTAGGCGTCGCGGGTGATCTGCGCTTCGTCACCGAAACCCACGGCATAAGCGGCGTTGGCACGGCTGGAGTAGTAGCGGCGGGAGCCATCGAAGGCGGTGTATTGCAGGCTGCTGCCACGCAGGTGCTCGGAGGCCACCTCGGCCACCGCCGTGACACCGTCGAAGCCCAGGCGCGGGCCGAAGTTGTAGAGCGTGCCCAGGGAGGCGTTGAACATCTGTACCCGCTCGCTGCTCTTGACCTCGTCGCCCAGGCGCACGTACTGGCCACCGATGTTCACCAGCTCGCCGTTCGCCAGCTTTCCGGCCTGGGTCAGCAGGTCGTCGAGCAGGTCGCCGGTGGTGCCGATGCCGATGGGCATGTTCGGCCGGTAGGCCAGCTCGCCGAATAGCGCCGCCTCGCCGACCCGGGTGTTGAAGCTGACGCCGAACATGCGGATGTCCTCGGCATACTCCCGGCGCCCGCTTACCTGGTTGGCCACGTCCAGCGCGGCAACGCCGTCGGCGGCCGATTGCAGGGTAGCCTGGTAGGTGCGGGCGACCTGCCCGGAGGGGTCAGCGGCCATGGCGGCCTGCAACTGCGCGACACTGACGCCCATGGCCTGCGCCACCTGCTGCTGCACGCCAGGGGCCGCGGCGCCCTTGATCTGCGCCATGTTCAGGCCTTTGTAGGCGCCCAGGTCAGCGTGGATGGTGGGCTCCTTGCTGTGGTAATTGACGAAGTAGAAGCCGAACTCGGTGTTGTTCAACTGTTCGGCGTTGTAGCGGAACGCTACGCCGAACTGGCCATCATCCCGGGCATTGATGTCGGGCCCGATGCTGGCTACCTTGAGGTTGCCATTGCCATCCAGCCCCGGACCGCCCTGCAACCCACCCACGCCCAAGGCGCTCAGCCCCTGATGCAGGGCACTCACGGCGCGCAGTTGCGGCACCGTGGCATAGGCGCTGTGGCCGCCCTTGGCGAACAGGTCGGTCTCGGCGAAATAGGTGCCCACCGGGTCGATGGCGGTTTCCTTCCAGTTGAACTGGTAGAAGCTTTCCATGGACAGGTTGTCCGTGAGGCCGACGCTGAAGTTCAGCGCCTCCACCGGCATCAGCACTTCCTTGAGCTCCGCCCCGGGCAGGCGGAACTGGGCTGCGTCGATGGGGTTGGTGGTGTTCACCCCACCGCGGTAGAACAGCCCCTCCCCCCAGTTGAACACCTGGCGGCCCAGGCGCCCGGCCACCGGTTTGCCCGCCACCTCCCAGTCGCCACGTACATAGGCGTCGAGGATCTGCACGTCACTGCCAGCGTTGCGGCGGGTGGCACGGGTGAAGTGGCGGTTGTCAGGGGAACTCTGGCTGGGCTGCGCCGGAGCGTTGTTATGATTGTAATCCGTATGCTCATTCATGATACGGCGATCGTAAAAGCCGCTCGCCCTTAGGAACAATCCGTAGTTCCTGTAGGAAGTTTCCAGCTCACTTGTAATCTTATATACCGAAGAAACCAGACCAGGGTCGAAGTTGCGATTGCCGTCATTGGCATTTATATCGTCGTTATTCTTGTCGCGACCTTGCACACGCCATAATTGGCCATAGGAAACCGTGGTATCGAAAGAGCCGTGCACTTCATCTTCGAGAAAACTGAACTCCACGGCCTCCGCGGGCACACAGGCCATGAAGGGCAGCAGCCCGGCCAAGGTATACCCGGCTCGCGCCGGTGCAGCGCCCAGGGGCGTGCGGCTGGTTTTGATGGGCATCGCGATGTTCTCCCTGAAAATATTATTATTGTTCGAACAGCCAAGCCTTATCCGTAGGAAGTTTCCCAAGTTTGACTGTTTTGTATGATTGGCAGATGTGGATCAGGGAGCAAGAGTGCCAAGGGTTGGCGGGGATAGAAAGGTTTTTTTGGGGGGAAGCGTGTTCTTCTGAATAGGCTTACAGCGGTGGGTAATTATTCTTACAGAATGGGGTGATTGAATATGGGGCTTGAGAGGTGTAGTGCATGCAGGAGGCAAGACTTGGGGCTTTAGGCGTTCTCAAGATCGAGCGCCGCGCGGGCGGCGCTCGATCTTGTGAACAACCAAAAACTCAAGCCAAACTCTTGCTCACCACCTCATACACATCACTCGACAACGCCCCCGACGCCAGAATCCGCTCCAGCTCGCCGCGCATCAGCGCCTGGCGATGCGGGTCGTACTTGCGCCAGCGGGTCAGCGGCGACAGTTGGCGCGAGGCGATCTGCGGGTTCAAGGCGTTCAGCTCGATCACCAGGTCCGCCAGGAAGCGGTAACCCGAACCATCCACGGCGTGGAAGTTGACCAGGTTCTGCTGGGCGAACGCGCCGATCAAGGCACGCACCTTGTTGGGGTTCTTCAGGGTGAAGGCCGGGTGCTGCATGAGCGCCTTGACCCGCGCCAGGCCGCCTGGCAGCGTGCTGCCGGCCTGGACGCTGAACCATTGGTCCATGACCAGCGGGTTGTCCTTGAAGTGCTCGGCGAACGCCGCCAACGCCTTTTCCTTCTCGGCGTCGAACCGCGAGTTCACCAGCACGGCGAGAGCGGTGAGGCGCTCGGTCATGTTGTCACAGGCTTCGTACTGCTCAAGCGTCGCTTCCAACACTTCGGGCTTGGCCGTGAGCATCAGGTACGACAGCGCAATGTTCTGCAGGGCGCGACGGGCGAAGTGCTCGGCCTCGGGGATGTAGGCAGTGTCGCGGGAAATCGCCCGGTTGGCCTGGTAGCGCTGCCACAGGGCGCCGTACAGGTGCTCGGCGATCTGTGCGCGGGCAAATTCACGGGCGGCGTGGATGGCATCCACTTCGGCGCGGTCGCTGAGTTCGGCCAGGTAGGCTTCGCTCGGCAACGAGAGCATTTCGGCGACCATGGCCTGGTCCAGGCTGTGGTCGGCCAATACCGTGCCCAGCGCCGTGATCAGCCGCGGGTCGAGCACCATGGGGCTGTTCTGCATGTATTGCTGCGTCAGGTCCTGCAAGCACTGCACGGCCAGACGCTGGCCGGCGTCCCAACGGTTGAAGCCGTCGCTGTCGTGCTGCATCAGCACCATCAACTGGTCGCGGTCGTAGTCGAAGCTCAGCTTCACCGGCGCGCTGAAGCCGCGCAGCAGCGAGGGCAGCGGTTTGGCGTCAATGCCTTCGAAGACGAAGGTCTGGTCTTCTTCGGTGACCGAGATGACGCGGGTGGTGCCCACGGCCTCGGTTTCACCGGCCAGGCGCAGCGGCAGGTCGTTGCCATGGGCGTCGAGCAGGCCCAGGGCCACGGGGATCACGAACGGCAACTTCTCGACCTTGTCCGGGGTGGCCGGGCAGGTCTGGTGGAAGTGCAGGCTGTAGGTTTTCGCCGCGGCATCGTAAGCCTCGGTCACTTGCAGCCGCGGTGTGCCGGCCTGGCTGTACCAGCGCTTGAACTGCGTCAGGTCGACACCGTTGGCATCTTCCATGGCCTTGACGAAGTCATCGCAGGTCACGGCCTGGCCGTCATGGCGCTCGAAGTACAGGTCACTACCCTTGCGGAAGCCCTCGGCGCCCAGCAGGGTGTGGAGCATACCCACCACTTCGGCGCCCTTCTCGTACACGGTCAGGGTGTAGAAGTTGGAGATTTCGATGAAGCTGTCCGGGCGCACGGCGTGGGCCATGGGGCCGGCGTCTTCGGCGAACTGGTGGGTGCGCAGGTACGCCACGTCCTGGATGCGCTTGACCGTGGCCGAGTTCATGTCCGAGGAGAAACCGGCGTCGCGGTACACCGTGAAGCCTTCCTTGAGCGACAGCTGGAACCAGTCGCGGCAGGTGACGCGGTTGCCCGACCAGTTGTGGAAATATTCGTGGGCGACGATGGCCTCCACGCGCTGGTGAGCGGCGTCGGTGGCGGTTTCGGCACGCGCCAGTACGGCGCTGGAGTTGAAGATGTTGAGGCCCTTGTTCTCCATGGCGCCCATGTTGAAGTCGTTGACCGCGACGATCATGAAGATGTCCAGGTCGTACTCGCGGCCATACACCTCTTCGTCCCAGCGCATGGACTTCTTCAGGCTGGTCATGGCGTGCTGGCATTTGTCGATGTTTTCCGGCTCGACGTAGATGCGCAGGGTCACTTCCCGGGCCGACATCGTGGTGAACTTGTCTTCCACGCACCACAGGTCACCGGCCACCAGCGCGAACAGGTAAGCCGGCTTCATGAACGGATCTTCCCAGGTGGCCCAGTGGCGGCCGTCCTCGCCAGGGCCGCTGGCGATGGGGTTGCCGTTGGACAGCAGCACCGGGTAGCTGTGCTGTTGGGCACTGACCGTGGTGGTGAACTTGCTCATCACGTCCGGGCGGTCGAGATAATAGGTGATCTTGCGAAAGCCCTCGGCCTCGCACTGGGTGCAGAACATCGTGCCGGACTTGTACAGGCCTTCAAGCGCCGTGTTGGTCTCGGGGTGGATGCGCACGCTGGTGTCGACCGTGAAGGCCTCGGCCGTGGGGTGCAGGGTCAGGTAGCTGTCGTCGACCTGGTAGTCGCTGGCGCCCAGTTCCACGTCGCCCAGGCTCACCGACAGCAGTTCCAGCTGCTGGCCGTCGAGCACCAGCGGTGGCAGACCGGCGCCACGGGCCGGGTTGCGGCGCATGACCAGTTGGGCGTGGACCAGGGTATGGTCGTCGTGCAGCTCGAAGGTCAGGTGCGTTTCGTCGATCAGGTACTCAGGCGCCTGGTAGTCCTTGAGGTAAATCATTTTTGGCTGTTCGGTGCGCATGCTGACGTCCCTCTACTGATGCACGGCGAGTTGATACGCCGTGTATTTGCGAATGTTGATCACGCCGGTATCGAAGATCAGGTACTGGCCCTTGATGCCCAGCAGCGTGCCTTCTGCCACGGGGTTCTTGTCCAGGTTGAAACTGGCGATCTTGGCCGGGTAGGCCTGCACGGGGTAGCGGATTTCAAGCACCGGGGTGTCATGAAGGGGTTGGATCGCCTGCAGGCCGAAGCGTTCCTGCAGCAGGGTCAGGCCCGCGCCGCAGGTGTCGAACAGCATGTCGCGCACTTCGCCAAGATCCACCGGCGCTGCGTCACCCTTGAGCAACGCGCGCCAGTTGGTACGGTCGGCCACTTGCGAGCGAAACAGGTCTTCCACCAGCCCGGATTGCTGGCGAGTGGCAACGCGTACGATCGGCAGCGCCTGGCTGGCGCCCTGGTCGAGCCAGCGGGTAGGGAGTTGGGTGGCGCGGGTGATGCCCACCTTGATGCCCGAGGAGTTGGCCAGGTACACCACATGGTCGGTCATGCAGAACTGCTCGCCCCAAGACGGCTCGCGGCAGGTGCCGGCGTCGTAGTGGCAGCGCTCGGGGCTCATGATGCACACGTCGCACTGAGCCAGCTTGGTCATGCAGGGGTAGCAGTAGCCCTGGCTGAAGCTGGTCTTGGTCTTGCGGCCACAGTGGCTGCAGTGGATGGCGCCCAGGTATTCCAGGCGCACGGTCTTGCCGATCAGCGGGTTGACCGGTACTTCCACGTCACCGAGGCGAAAGCTGTACTGCACCACCGGGCCGTCGAGCCGGGTGGTCATCTTGCTGATGGAACCGCGGGCAATCTCGTTCAATGGACAGCATCCGACTTGAACAGAATGTTGGGCACCGGCGCCGATTTCGAGGCACATTCCTGCGGGCCCATGTAGCCGGTGCGCTGGTCTTCGGGCAGGTTCTGCATTTCCCAGGCGATCACCGCTTGCAGGGACAATTCCTTCTGCTCGGTGGTCAGCTTGCGGCCGTCGGACCACTTGCCGATTTCCACGGCCAGTTTCAGGCTTTCGTAGATCTCGGGGGTGATGTTTTCAATCATGTGAGCGAACGAAGTCATGGCGTCTCCAGAATTTATGCGCGTAGTTTACGGCGCGCGAAGGCGCCACCCAATAGCCCTGTCACACAACCGACCAACAGCCCGCCGACATGGGCGGCATTGGCGATCTGGCCGAACATGCTGATCAACGGGGTCATGCACACCAGCAGCCACACCAGCATCATCACCATCACGCTGCGGGGCATGCGGTAGACGTTGTTGGGCGCCAGCCACTGGTACACCCACACGTGCCCCAGCAGGCCGTAGAGCACACCCGACAGCCCGCCGAACAGCGTGGGCCCGCTGTACCAGTACTGCGCAGTGTTTGACAACAGGCCGAACAGCAGCGTCAGGCCCACCAGGTTGATGCGCCCCTGCAGGATTTCCACGCGCTTGCCCAGCTCCCAGTACCACAAGGCGTTCATGGCCAGGTGCAACACGCCGAAGTGCAGCAACATGGGGGTGAACAGCCGCCACCATTGGCCGGCGTCGAGGCTGGCGCCCAGGGGCAGAAAGTAGAGGTGCTCGCTGTCGAAGCTGAAGTCCTGGAAGGTCAGCCAGTGCAAGGCGTCGAAGTTGTCACCCAGCAGGGTCACCGCCGCCACGAGAAAACACAGCACCAGCACCAGGGCGGTAGCCGGGCAGGCGCGGACCTGCCAGGCGAGGCTTGGCCGGGTCAGGGCCGGGCGTGGCTGCAAATGGCTGAGGTCGATATCGTCGTTGCCCTCGGGAAAGCGCTGGTACAGCTCGCGGATATCGGCGGCCATGTGCTCGTCCAGCGCCCACAGCACCTGCTGGCCGCTTTCTTCACTGACCCGGTGCGGCACTTGCAGGCGCTCCAGCAGGCTGACGAAGCCGCTCAGGTCGGTGGTCAGCGGCAGGCGCATCACGCTGACCGGCTTCATGGCTGCACCTGCACCCGCTCGACATCGACCCACACGAACTTGTGCGGGTCGATGACGGCTTCCTGGTCCAGGCGGTAGGCCACCAGCTTGCCGTAGAGCACGGCGCTGTAGTCCAGGCAGGCCAGGTTGGGGCGGATGGCCGATGGCCGGCCGCTGCGCCAGTAATGGCCGACGAACAGCAGGGGTTCGTCGACGCCATAGCGCAGCAGGTTGTTTTTCTGGCTGCTGGACAGCGGCGTGCTGGCCACCTCTTCCGGCAGGGCGTCGGGCTGGAAGACGATGTCGCCGTAGGTCTGCGGGTCGTCTTCCCAGAATTTGGTGCGGAAGAACGCGCGGGTCAGGCCGTCACCGCCGGTCAGGGTCAGGCCGTCGGGCAGGCGCATGTCGGTGCCGCGCAGCAGGCGGTCGAACACGTTGCAGGCAAAGCTGCCGGGCACGGCCGCGGCCTGCAGGAAATGCTCGTCGATGCAGCCATCAGGGTACTGGCCGCGCAGCAGGCCGATCATGCTGGTGTCCCAGCAGGCATGCACCAGGCGGAAGCGCCCGGCGTCGATAAACAGCGGCAGGTCATAGAACCACTGCACGAAGTCTTTCCAGTCCTGGGGGTGCTGTTCGAACTGGGCCAATGTATCGCCGATCAGGCGGGCATGGCGCGGCGTATGCTCGCGCACATGTTGTTTGCCGCTGCCAGGGGGCGCCGCCGTACACCAGCCCAGGGCGTTGAATTCATGGTTACCCATGATGCAGCGCGCCTGGCCGGCATCGACCATGTCGTGGACGATGTGCAGCGCCTCGCGGATGCGCGGGCCGCGGTCGATGATATCGCCCAGGAACAGCGCCTGGCGCTGGGCATGGCGCCACACGCCGCCCTGTTTGCGGTAACCGAGGGTGTCGAGCAAGTGCTCAAGGGTATGAGCGCAACCGTGCACGTCACCGATAAGATCGTAGCTGCGTGCGGGATCGAGCATCAGTCTCCGTTACCCCCCAGCCGGCTGCCCCAGCCCAGTTTGGTGCGGCAGACTTCGTAGTAATTATGGTCCAGCGGGTGGATCAGGCGCAGCTTCTGGGCCTTTTTGCTGACCGTGACCGTGTCGCCGGGCGCGCAGGTGAAATGGTTCTGGCCGTCACAGGACACCTGCGGGTAGATGGTCATGTCCTTGGCCACGACGATTTTCAGCTCGCTGTTGCCATCCACCACGATGGGCCGGCCCGACAGGGTGTGCGGGTACATGGGCACGATGACGATGGCGTCGAGCTTGGGGTGCATGATCGGCCCGCCAGCCGACAGCGCATAGGCCGTGGAGCCGGTGGGCGTGGCGACGATCAGGCCGTCGGCCTTCTGGCTGCACACGAACTGGCCGTCGATGTAGATCTCGAACTCGATCATGCGCGTGGACTTGCCGGGGTGCAGCACCACGTCGTTGAGCGCGTCGCCCTGGCCGATGGTTTCGCCATGGCGGCGCACTTCGGCCTGAAGCAGGAAACGGTTCTCCACCAGGTAGTGACCGTCCAGCACCTCGGCGACCTTGACCTCCAGCTCGTCGGGGCGGATATCGGTGAGAAAGCCCAGGCTGCCGCGGTTGATACCCAGCACCGGCACATTGTGCCGGGCCAGGGCGCGGGCGGCGCCCAGCAGGCTGCCGTCGCCACCGACGACGATGACCATGTCGCATACCTCGCCCAGCATCTTGCGCGTGGATGTCTGCAGGCCGTGGCCCGGCAGCACCTCGGCGATGGTGTCTTCGAGGATGACGTGCAGGTGCCGGTCGAGCAGGAATTTTTTCAGGCGGCGAATGGTATCTAGCACCTGGGAACTGCCGAGGCGGCCGATGATACCGATATTGCGAAATTGCTCCATGGGGCTCCTGCGGGGGTCTGGCACGGGTGCGGCCACGGGGCGGCACCTTGGGAAACGTGGGGTCGATTATGGGCGAAAGCAACGGGCAGGACAAAAACCTTTGTGATTACGGCCCACTTCGCACCCAGACCCATTGCCCGGCCTCACAGCGCCGCGTTCGCGCCCAAGGGCACCGGCAACCCGCTATGCTCGCTGCATGAACCTGTTCCCGACCCTCTCCGACCTGCCCCGCGACCTGCGCCAGCCCCAGGTGCGCGACCTTGCCTGGGTGATTCTGGCCCCGCCGATGCTGGCCGAAACCCCGTGGCCCCAGCGTCACCCCCTGACCGCCAGCCACTGGGTGGCGCAGCCCTGGCGCCTGGAACAATGGCTGCGGGCCCTGGACGACGACCACCGCCCGCTGCTGGACTGGCTGGCGCGCGGCGCCGCTACCCGGCGACTGGGCCTCTATTACGAGCGGCTGTGGCAGTTTGCCTTGAGCCAGGCACCGGGGATCGAGCTGGTGGCCGCCAACCTGCCCATTCGCCGTGAAGGCCATACCCTCGGGGAATTGGACATCCTGCTGCGTGACGACGAAGGCGACCATCACCTGGAGCTGGCCATCAAGCTGTACCTGGGCCCGCAGGGCGGGGACGGCGCGGATGCGAGCCGGTGGCTGGGGCCCGGCAGCCACGACAGGCTGGACCGCAAACTGGCTCATCTGGCCCAGCACCAACTGCCCATCTCCGCCCGCGAAGAAAGCCGCGAAGCCCTGGCGCAATTGGGCATCCATGCCTTCAGTGCCCAGCTATGGCTGGGTGGATACCTGTTGTACCCCTGGCCCGCTGTCGCAGCCTCGCCGGCAGGTGCTCACCCCCGGCACCTGCGCGGGCGCTGGCTGCACCAGTGCCACTGGGCGGCCTTCCACGCCGACAGCCCACCGGGGCGCTGGCAGGTGCTGCCGCGCCATGCCTGGCTGGCGCCTGCGCGCTATGCTGGCAACGACACCTGGCTGCCGGAGCAATTGCAGGGCTGGCTGCATGCCCTGGACCCACTGGCCCCGGCACAATTGCTGGTGCGCCTGGTCGAAACCGGCGCCGGCGTGTGGGATGAGGCTGAACGGCTGTTCCTGGTCTCGGACCTGTGGCCCAATGTGCCCGGTAATGCTTGACCATAACAATCAGCAACGACCGTGAGAAACGCCCATGACCTGGAAGAATACCGAGGCCCGCTACGGCAGCCTGTCCATTGCACTGCACTGGCTGATGCTGATCCTGCTGGCCATCGTCTACGCCTGTATCGAACTGCGCGGCAATTTCGCCAAGGGCAGTGACGCACGAGTTTTGATCGTGCAATTGCACTTCATGACCGGCCTGACCGTATTCGTACTGGTGTGGATACGCCTGGCAGCGAAAATCGTCGGGGCCGCGCCCAGGATCGTGCCCAAGCCACCGGCCTGGCAGACCGGCCTGGCGCACCTGATGCACGCGTTGCTGTACGCCCTGATGGTCGCCATGCCGCTGCTGGGCTGGCTGACCCTGAGCGCAGCGGACAAGCCAGTGCCCTTCTGGGGCCTGGAACTGCCGCACCTGATCGGGCCGAACGAGGACGCCGCCAAGCAGATCAAGCATTGGCATGAACAGATTGGCGTGTGGGGTTACTGGTTGATTGGCCTCCATGCGCTGGCAGGGCTGTTCCACCACTACCTGGTGCGCGACAACACGCTGGTGCGGATGCTGCCGGGCAAAAGCTGAGCCGGCACCTACCGAAAGCCGGGCATGGCACGGCGCCCCTGCAGGCCACCGGTGTGCACGAACACCAGGCGGGTGCCCGGGGCGAAGCGGTGCAGGTTGTGACGCAAGGCCAGCAGTGCCTTGCCGGTGTACAGCGGCTCCAGGGGCACGCCGCTTTCTGCCTCGGCGGCCAGCATGAACTCCAGTAGTTCGTCATCCACCTTGGCAAAACCGCCACGGCTGGCGTCGACCAACTCATAGCCGCCCGCCTCGCCCACCAGCGCCGAAACATTATCCGCCACCCCATGCCCCTCAGGCACTGCCATGGCCCCGTACACCGGCGCGCCCCCGGCCTGCACCAACCCGGCCAAGGTGGTGCCGGTGCCCACGGCCAGCCACCAGCCATCGAAACCGTCCCAGCCCAAGGCCGGCAACTGCCCGCGCACCTGGTCGAGCAACACCTGGCAGCCGCGGGCGCCCGCTTCCCCGCCGCCCCCTTCCGGGACCGCCAGCAGGTGCGGGTAAAGGGCTTGCCAGGGCGCCCAGAAACCGGGGTCATGGCGCTGCCGGTAGCCACCATAGCCCAACCAGTGCAGGGCCATGCCAAAGGCTTGCAGGTCTGTGACGGTCGGGGTCACCTGCGGGTGCCCGCGCAGCAACCCGACCGTCTCGAAACCCAGGCGTTGCCCCGCCGCCGCCAGGGCATGCAGGTGGTTGGAATGGGCGCCGCCCAGGCTCATGACCCCGCTGGCGCCCAGGGCCTCCATGTGGTGCAGGTGTTCGCTGAGCTTGTACCACTTGTTGCCGCTGATCAGCGGGTCTATCAGGTCCAGGCGCAATACCGCTACCTGTACGCAGGCGGCACTCAGCCAGCCCAATGCCAGTGGCTGCAAAGGAGGAACAGCGGTGAACACGACGATGGCTACCTGAAGCGCTGGAAGGGCTCGCAGTCTAGCATTGTGCTCAGCGCCCCCAGAGCCAGCTGTGGGTACTGCCGCCCTGGACCACCCCTTCAAGCGGTGCCAGCCATGCCTGCAGCGTCAGCACGGTTCGGCGCACCTGCTCTTCGCAGAGCACGCCGCGCTCGTACAATTCGAACATGTACGCTCTCAACCGCCAGTATTCAGCATGACGCGGTTGCGCCAGACGTACCACGTCGTTGAACAGCCCCGGCCCCGTGGTGGTGGATATTCGGGTCATGTAGTCGCGCATGCCCGGGGCCAGGTCGAACGGCCGTGCGGCCAAGTGCTCGCGGGCGGTGGCGAAGCGCCGCAGCAGTTCCTGGGAAATGGCGTCGAGCAACGGGTTCTGCGCCAATGTCGCGAAATGGCTGTTGTTCGGCATCGCGTCCAGCCCCAGCAGCACATGGTTGACCGCTCCCCCCGTCATCACGTCGCCCGGCCTTATCCGCAGGATCGGCAGCGGTTTCAGCAGTTTGTCGTCCATGTCCAGGTACACGCCGCCCTTGGCGAACATCAGCCGGTAACGCAGCACGTCACAGGCAGCCGCGTAGTTGCGGCTGCCGGGCTGCAGAAAGAAGTTGAAGGGTTCGGCATGGGGGCTGGCTAGAAACGCCTGGAAAAAGGCGTCATCTTCAAGGGCTTCGAACGCCACGCCTTTGAAACGCTGCTGCAGCACTTGCAGTTGCTGCGCCGTGTGGGTGTCACCGCCCCGGGCCAGAAAATGCACCGTGTGCGCAGTCGGTCGGCCGCGCAACTGCAGCATATTATTGACCAGCGCGGCCTGGTGGGTGTCGATCAAGGTTTTCGCATCGCCAATCCAGACCTGGTGGACATGGGCGGGCACGACATCGGTCCCCAAGGGGCGCGTGGCAGGTGAGAAGGCCGGGCGGTCGGGACAGCCCAGCGCACGCCGGGCGCGCTGTTGTTCGGCGGCATCGGCCAGCCGCGTACCCTCGCGGCTGGCGATGAACTGCCCGGTATCGCGGTCCAGGCGGTAGTAGTAACCGTTGTCAGCGCAGTACCACTGATGACTGTCCAGGTCGTATTTGACCGACAGGCGCCCACCGGCCATGCGCAGGGTATAACTGACCTCGCCACTGTCGCGGATCGCCTGCTGGTCCAACTCCACGCCAGCGAGTACATATCGCGCCTCCTCCAGGGCTTGTTGAGCGTCCATGCCACCCTTGAGGCTTGGCTGCGGCGTCAGGCGCCAGCGCCCCCCACCCTCGTGGCGCAGCAGCGGGTCGGGGTTGGAAAAGTGCGATGCGTGCAAGGGCCCCTCACCCGCGCCAAGCCGGAAAGTGGACGGGCCGCCCAGCGGGTCACGCACCTCGTACACCCGGTGGTAGCGTCCATCGTCCAGCCGCGCGTGCAGCGCCCCATCGAACACGTACAACCCGTGCCGCGGGCCTTGCTTGAACTGAAAGGGCTGTGCCGAAGGCTGGGTGCCGAGCAGACGCTGAAGCTGGGGTGCCTGGCCCGCCACCGCACGGGCGGGCAAGGCGAGCCGCACCAAAGGCGCCCGTGTACCGGGCCGGGCATTCCAGGGACGCTTGGCATTGTGCAAACCGACGGCACTGCTCAGGGCTTCCAGGGTGTACTCGGCCGCCAGCTGCTTCTGGTCGTCCTGGTAGGCCTCGTAGCCCTTGAAGGCCAGAAAGCCCAGCTCGGCCACGTCCAGCACCGTCATCAAGCGCCCCGGCAGCACCAGGCTGGCGATACGAAACAGCGCCACGGCAATGGCCAGACCTTTGTCCACCGCCACCTCGGTATCGGACACCGCCTGGGCATCGGCATCGCTGCGCAGGTAGCGGCTACGGTAGTCGAACGCCACCTGGGGCAATGGCCTCTCCAGGGGCCGCATCGCCACGTCACTGCCACCGCGCCCGCCCGCCAATGCGCTGAGCACCCGCAACGCCGCGCCTTGCTGATGGGCACCGAAGCGGCCTAGCCAGTAGCGCGCAGGCGCACTGCTGGTTGGCGACGCGATCCCGGCCAGGTCGGCCTTGAACTGCCGAAGCATGTTGCGCACCGACGCAAAACGCTGGAATGCCGCACCACCGGGGTAACCGGGGCGGTACAGGATCAACGAAGGCTCGCCCTCCAGGTTGAACACAAAGACATCACGCAGGCTGTTGCCCGCCATTACCAGCCCCTGGACCTGCACCTTGTGGCCGTCCAGCAAGGGCCGCCCGTGCGCGGTGGGGTGGTCGAGCACCTGCAGCACCGTCCGCAGGCCTGCCTCGTCCAGATGCCCCGCGGCGCTGGCGACCCGCGCATCCAGGCGCAACTGGCCGTCGATCAGCCCTTCGGCGGCGGCTCGCGCTGTGTCATACGCCTTGCGCGCGACGGCCGCCTGCGGGCGCGCCAGGCGCGCCTCCAGCAGTGCTTCATAGCCCTCCTGCAATTTCAGCCGTTGGGCCAGCCGGTCGGCCTGGGCCAGGCTGAGCTGATCGGGGTGCAGGCCCACGGGCTCGATGCGACGCGCCTCCAGGCCTGTGCGGTCCAGGCGCAAGGCGATGTACTCCAGCAGCGAAACGTAATCGCTGCTGACTTCGTGGCTGGCTTGGCGCCCAGGGGTGGCAGGCACCAGCTCGCTGATCGGCGGGTCGGGGGCATAGGCCGCGGTGTAGATCATGAAACCGACAGCCGTCGGGTCCACCCCCGCCACCTCGGCACCGATGCGCTGGCGGGCGTAGTCATGAAAACTCGGCAGGTCGCCGAAATACTCATGAGCCTGGCGCTGGCGCTGCCATTGCAGGGCCAGGAGGCTATCCAACGCCGGCTCATCCGCCAGCAAGGCGACCGGCCACTGCGCACGAATCACCTGCCGAAAATGTGAGTAGCCCTTCCAGGCCTGGGCTTTGCCACTCATGGACACGTCCAGGCCAATCAACGCTTGCCACAGGTTGCCCTGGGCCTGTTCCTCGTTGCTTTTCCAAGCGGCGACCTGCTGGCTGACGGCAGCGCTAAACACATTGTCACGCAACGGCACTGCTACCAGCTCAGGCACCCCGGCCGCCAGGGCCTTCAGCCACTGGGCCTGGTCCGGAACCGACAGGCGCGCCAGCATCAGGCAACGTTGCAAAGCGTCGTCATGAAACCGCCGGGCCAGCGTATCCAGGGCCTGCTGCAGGTGGTCGAAGCCCTGCAGAAAACCGAAGGTGCCGGTGCAGTGAGCCAGGGTCGGACCTGTGGCCGTAGCACGCGCCACCACTTGGCGGGTGCTGTAGTCCACGCCAGCGGGCGTTTCGGTCAGGACGAACAGCCCAGGGAGGGGCGCGGTACGCTGCCCGGTGTCATCCACCAGGTGCAGGCCATACACCTCGCGGCCGCTGGCGCGGTCTTGCCAGCGCGGGTAGCGAACACATTCACGGGCCAGGTTGTAGGCCTCTTCCGATAGCCCGTCGAACAACCGATGCAGCCGGGCCTGTTCGAGGAAGTTGTCGCGCAGCCGCACCTCCTGCTGCAACTGGCGGGTGGTGTGATGCTGGTCGATGGGCAACTGCCAGTACGCCAGGGAAGCGCTGATGAACGTGGCGGGGTCAACTGGGTCATGACGGGGCAACAGGGCAAGATCAGGCAGGCCGTCGGGCAACGGTGCGCGCCGGGGCACAGGGTCGGGAATCAGGGGCAACATGGTTTCTACTCCTTGGTCAGAAACCCGCAGCCTGCCAAGGCACCCGCCACCCGAGGTGTTAGATAATGAGAGTGCGCCATGCCGGGTGTTCGCGTTCGACAACCGGAACATCAGGTGCATGGCGCCCAGGCAGCAACACTTGCAGCCGTCACACGGCTTACAACTGCGCCGCCAACCGCGAACCCTGATTGATCGCGCGCTTGGCATCCAGTTCGGCGGCTACATCGGCACCGCCGATCAGGTGCACCGACTGGCCAGCGCCAACAAGGCCATCGTGCAGTTCACGCAGCGGATCCTGACCCGCGCAGATCACCACGTTATCCACCGCCAGCAGCTGGGGCTCACCGCCAGCGATACTCACCCGCAGGCCCGCATCGTCGATGCTCAGGTAGTCGACGCTGTTGAGCATCTGCACCCCTTTGTTCTTCAGGCCCGTACGGTGAATCCAGCCGGTGGTCTTGCCCAGGCCATCACCCACTTTGCTGGCCTTGCGCTGCAACAGGTACACCTGGCGTGCCGGGGCGTGGGGCTGGGCCTTGATCCCGGCGACGCCACCGCGGGCCTGAAGGGCGGTGTCGATACCCCATTCCTTCCAGAAAGCATCCCGATCCTGGCTGGTGGCCACGCCTTCGTGCACCAGGAATTCACTGACATCGAAGCCGATGCCCCCGGCACCGATGACCGCTACCGACGGGCCCACCGGTCGACGTTGCAACAAGACGTCCAAATAACTCAGCACCTTGGGGTGGTCAATGCCGGGAATGGCCGGCGTGCGTGGCGCGATGCCCGTGGCGAGAATGATTTCATCGAACCGGCCTTCCACCAGTTGCGCCACGTCGACACGACGCTGCAAGCACACTTCCACGCCAGTGGTCTGCAACTTACGGTTGAAATAGCGCAGCGTCTCGTAGAACTCTTCCTTGCCCGGCACGCGCTTGGCGACGTTGAACTGCCCACCGATCTCGCTGGCGGAATCGAACAGCACCACCTGATGCCCCCGCTCGGCCGCCACCGTTGCCGCCGCCAGACCCGCCGGGCCGGCGCCGACCACGGCTATTTTCTTCACTTGCGGGGTGGGCAGGTAGTTGAGTTCGGTCTCGTGGCACGCCCGCGGGTTGACCAGGCAACTGGTGAGCTTGCCGCCAAAGGTGTGGTCCAGGCAGGCCTGGTTGCATCCGATACAGGTATTGATTTCATCGGCACGGCCTTCGGCGGCCTTGTTGATGAAGTCGGGGTCGGCCAGGAACGGCCGGGCCATGGACACCATGTCGGCGTCCCCCTCGGCGAGGATCTGCTCGGCCACTTCCGGGGTGTTGATGCGGTTGGTGGTGATCAACGGTATCTGCACCGCGCCGCGCAACTTGGCCGTGACCTTGCTGAATGCGGCGCGTGGCACCTTGGTGGCAATGGTGGGAATACGCGCTTCATGCCAGCCGATACCGGTGTTGATCAGCGTCGCGCCGGCCTGCTCGATGGCCTTGGCCAGGGTGACGATTTCATCCCAGTCACTGCCGCCTTCCACAAGGTCAAGCATCGACAAGCGGAAGATGATGATGAAATGCGGGCCGACCGCCTCACGCACGCGGGTGACGATCGCCACTGCCAGGCGCATGCGGTTTTCGTAACTGCCCCCCCAGCGGTCAGTGCGGCGGTTGGTGTGGGCGGCAAGAAACTGGTTAATGAAATAGCCTTCCGAGCCCATGATCTCGACACCGTCGTAACCGGCGCTTTGGGCCAGTCGCGAGCAATTGACGAAATCGACGATCTGCTTCTCGATGCCCTCCTCGTCCAGTTCACGCGGTGTGAACGGGTTGATGGGCGCCTGCAGGGCGCTGGGCGCCACCTGCTTGGGGCTGTAGGCATACCGCCCGGCATGCAGAATCTGCAGGCAAATCTTGCCGCCCGCGTCATGCACGGCCTGGGTCACCACCCTGTGGTTGTCCGCCTCTTGCGCAGTGCTGAGTTTGGCCGCCCCGGCATAGACGCCGCCTTCCTCGTTCGGCGCGATGCCGCCGGTAACCATCAAGCCCACGCCGCCACGGGCGCGCTCGGCGAAATAGGCTGCCATGCGCTCGAACCCGCCGGGCTTTTCCTCCAGGCCGGTGTGCATCGAACCCATCAGGCTGCGGTTGCGCAAGGTGGTGAACCCCAGGTCCAGGGGGGCGAGCAAGTGCGGGTAGCGAGCGGCGGCCATGTGTCACTCCATCAACAGGCAAATCACGGTATGCGGTGGCCTCGGGAAATAGCTGGCGGGCCCCGTCGTTTATCTGTCGTTGAATTTACGGCCAAGGTGTATGGGTCTCAATGACCGAAAATGACAAGTTATTGATCCAATTGCACAGGGCGCGGTGGAGGCTTACCCTGGCGGTGTGTGTCGCTCTGTTGCGCCACCGGGTAAAATCCGCCGCGGCAGAAACAGTGTGCTGCGCGGTAATGCGACCGCCACCCGCTGTTTTCCCGTACCCTAGTGCCACTGATCGAGGAGCCCCACGCCAGCCCATGGCCCGTTTGCTGCTAAGCCTGCTTTCCCTGACCCTGCTCGTGGCGCTGGGCGCCTATGGCGTGTGGACCCAGGACCGCCCCGCCGGCCATTACTTGTCCGACCTGCGTATTCAGGTGGCCGTTGACCAGGGGGTGAGCACCGGGCGTGGCAACCTGCTGGGGGTTCAGCCTGAGTTGTTCGCCACCGACTACCAGAGCCTGGAACGCCTGCACCGCAAGCTGGCGGCCTATCTGAGCCAGGCCCGGGACCTGGGCATGATCAGCGCCAGGACCGTGGTGGTGTTGCCTGAACATATCGGCACCCTGCTGTGGGCACGGGGCGAGAAGGATGAGCTGTACCAGGCGCCGCGCCTGGCCGAGGCCAACCAGTGGCTGGGCTACAGCAACCCCCTGCTGTTCGCCCGCGCCTGGCTGGACGCCACCAGCGACGACCGCGCCCAGGACACCCGCCTGCGCATGAAGGCTCGCAGCATGGCCAGTGACTACCAGCAGGTGTTTGGCGGCCTCGCCAAGGAGTTCGGCGTCACCCTGGTGGCGGGTTCCATCATCCTGCCCGATCCTAGGCTGCGCGACGGCACCCTGGTGACCGGCCGTGGCGGGCTTTACAACGTCAGCCTGGTGTTCGGTGCCGACGGCAAACCCCTGGGCGAACCGCAGCGCCAGCTGTACCCCGACTTCGTCCAGCGCCGCTACGTGCAGCCCAGCCCCGATTCGACCTTGCAGGTGCTGGATACCCCGGCCGGACGGCTGGGCGTGCTGATTGGCAACGACAGCTGGTACCCGGCCAACTATGCAAGGCTCGACGCCCAGGGCTGCGAGCTGATCGCCGTCCCTGCGGCCCTCAATGGCAAGGACGTATGGCGTGAACCCTGGCGTGGCAACCCCGACCGCCGCGACGCCGAGCCATTGAGCATCAAGCCGGGAGAGGTCAGCGAGGGCGAAGCCTGGCACCGCCTCAGCCACGCCGACCGGGCCAGCGTCAGCGTGTTCCTGCGCGGGCAGTTCTGGGACCAGTTCAGCGGTGGCCAGAGCTTCGCCAACCACGATGGCCTGACTCACCCCACCGATGACGGCCGCGGTGCGCGGCTGATCAATGTGTGGTTGTAGCCCATGCCAAGCACACCGGTGAGGCTGGGCGACCTGTCCGTGGGTTTCATCCACAGCCTGGCCGATGCCGTGGCCAGCCATGGCCTGGACCCCGCCCCACTGCTGCTGCAATACGGCCTTGAGCCCTTGCGCCTGGCCGAAGCCGGCGCGCGGCTGTCGATTCCCCGCTACATGCGCCTGGGCCATGCGGCCATCCAGCTCACCGGCGACCCGGCCCTGGGGCTACGCATGGGGCGGGCATCGCGCATGGCCCAGGCAGGCCTGGCCGGTGTCACCGCGGCCCAGGCGCCGACAGTGCGCGAAGCGGCGCGCACGCTGATCCGCTTCGCCCCGCTGAACCAATCCAACTACCGTGGCCAGGCCAGCCTGCACGAAGATTCGCGCGGGGCCTGGTTGCGCTTCTATTCCATCAGCCCGTACAACGCCTACAACTGCTTCGTGGTGGACTCGGTGCTGGCTGGGTGGCTGCAGCAACTGGGCACACTGTGCGGGCAGACCTTGCACGCCGAGCGCGTGGACGTCGAATACCAGACACCGCCCTATGCCGAGCAGTACCAGGCCCTGAGCAGCGGGCCAGTCACCTTCGGCGCGAGCCACAACCAGTTGCGCCTGAGCCTGGCCAACCTGGCCTTGCGCAACCCGGACCACTGCCCCAGCACCTACCGCTACCTGCTGGGCCTGTGCGAGCAGGAACTGCAACAGCTGACCCGCACCCGCGGCCTGCGCGAGCGCATCACCCAATTGCTGGGGCCGCTGCTCGATGGCGGGCGGGAGCCGGACCTGGAGGAAGTGGCGGCGCGGCTGAAACTGCCGACCTGGACCTTGCGGCGCAAACTGGCTGACGAGGGCACGCAGTTCCGCGCCATTCTCAATGACACGCGGCGTGACCTGGCCATGGCCTATATCCGCGACACGGAATTGGCGTTTGGCGAGATCGCCTACCTGCTGGGGTTTGCTTCGGCTGAAGCCTTTGCGCGCGCCTTCAAGCGCTGGAAGGGGCAGACACCGGGGGAATACCGGCGCCAGAGCGTGCGGGCGCTATAGCTCGGTGGCGTCTTCGGCGGGTTCCAGCGGGTCCAGCTCCACGGCGCGCGATTCAAGCAGTTCTTCCTGGTACTCATCCATTGCTCATGTCCTCTGTTCGATGTCCGGGCAGGATAGCGCCTGCCCGTGAATATAAAATGACGTGGGTCAGGGGATGAACGCGCGAGGGCGATGGAAATTTAGCGGTGGCGGAGCACCGCGTGATGGTCGCGCGGCGCCAGCGCCTGCACAAGGAGGGCGCCGCGCGACATGGGGCTCAGCGCCTGCCAGCCCTTACTGGCTGGCAGCCGGGGTGGTCGCCGCAGGGGCTGCTTCCGCTGGCGTACTGGCCGCCGGCGTGGTGGTCTCGGTGGTGGTCGAGGTTGGGGTAATCGGCGCGGCTTCAGCCGGTGGCGTCACCGGTTGCGAACCCTCGGCCGGCGTCGCAGCCGGTTCCGGAGTGGCCGCCGCTGGGGCTGGGGTCGCGGGCGCCGGGGCTGGCGTCGGCGTCGGCGTGGCTGCAGCCACCGGTTCCGCTGGCTTGACCGGTTCGGCCTTGGTTTGCGCCTTCGCCTCGGGCTTGGCTTCGGCCTTGGGCTCGGGCACGCCCAGGTCAGCCTTGGGCTTATCGGCGATATGCGCGGCTTTCTTCACTTCGGCGGGCAGGTACACGTCCACGAGCGCGAAGTAGCGGTCGTAGAACTTGGCCGACGTCACGGTCTCGCTGGCCACCTTGACCATGGAATCGTCGGTGGACCCGATTGGCATCGACACCGAGCCCAACACACCCACGCCCAGGCTGGCGGAGTTGTTGACCTTCTTCAGCGCATACCGGTCCTGCAGGGCGTTGGCGAACATGGTCGACGACGTATTGCCGTTGCCGTCAGCGGCGCAGGTCACGCTGAAGCTGATCTCCATGTGGGTCTCGCCCGTCTGCTGGAAGCTCTTGTGGCCACTGAGCTGCTTGGGGTCGCTGCTGGTGATGATGTAGCCCTGGCTGAGCAGCGCCCGCCGGGCAGCCTCGCAGGACGAGGAGTCGCTGACCGGATAATTGCGCGAGTAGGTGCCCGAATCCGAGAATTCCTCGTGTTCGTACATGGCCGGTTTGTTCGACGAACAACCGCTCAGGGCGGCCAGCGAAAACGCCAAAGCACACCCCAACCGCGGGGCACTCAAGCTCGGTGACTTAGACATTGCGAATCCTGGGCAAACTATCAGCCCCTATTGTGCCTCACAACCGCAAGGCAAGGCGCATGAAATGAGTTTTAGACAACCTGTAACCCTACTACGGCTGCGCTCAGGAGAAAAGTCGAATTGACGCTTGGCCGATGGACGAAGGCAAATGACATCATCCCGCCAGCAATGCAGCGCCTGCCCGAGCACCGCTCGGACAGGCGCCCTTCACTCAAGCGCGCACATACACAGGATGGCTCTCGCACAGCGCCATGATGCGCTGACGCACACGCTCACGCACCTGGATGTCGGTGGGCGCCGACAACAGATCGGCCATCAGGTGCGCCACTTCCCTCGCCTCCTCCAGGCCAAAGCCCCGGCTGGTCAACGCCGGCGTACCCACGCGAATACCACTGGTGACGGCAGGCTTCTGCGGGTCATTGGGGATGGCATTCTTGTTCAGGGTGATGTGCGCGCTCTCCAGCAACGCCTCCGCATCCTTGCCAGTGATGTTCATGGCCTGCAGGTCGACCAGGAACATGTGGCAATCGGTGCCGCCGGAAATCACCCGTAGGCCACGCTCGGTCAGCACCTGGGCCATGGCCTGGGCATTGTCGATCACACACTGCTGGTAGTGCTTGAAGTCGTCGCCCAGGGCTTCATTGAACGCCACGGCCTTGGCCGCGATCACGTGCATCAGCGGCCCACCCTGGTACATCGGGAAAATGGTCTTGTCGAGCAGCGCGGCGTATTGCTCGCGCGCCAGAATCAGACCGCCCCGCGGCCCGCGAAGGGTCTTGTGGGTGGTAGAGGTGACGAAGTCGGCATAGGGCACCGGCGACGGGTAAAGGCCAGCCGCGATCAGGCCGGCATAGTGCGCCATATCCACCATCAGGTAGGCGCCTACCTCATCGCAGATCGCACGGAAGCGCTTGAAGTCGATTTGCCGGGCGTAGGCCGAGGCGCCGGCGATGATCAACCTGGGGCGATGCTGGCGGGCCAGGTGCTCGACCTGCTGGTAATCCAGGGTTTCGGTTTCGGGGTCCAGGCCATAGGTGTGTGCCTGGAACAGCTTGCCGGAAAAATTGACCTTGGCGCCATGGGTCAGGTGGCCGCCATCGGCCAGGGACATGCCCAGAATCACATCACCAGGATTGAGCACCGCCAGCAGCACCGCCTGGTTGGCCTGTGAGCCTGAGTGGGGCTGGACATTGGCATACTCGGCACCGAACACTTTTTTCAGCCGCTCGATGGCCAGGTTCTCGACCTCATCCACCACTGCGCAGCCGCCATAGTAACGGCGCCCCGGGTAGCCTTCGGCGTACTTGTTGGTGAGCACCGACCCCTGTGCTTCCAACACCGCTTGGCTCACGTAGTTTTCCGAAGCGATCAATTCCAGGTGGGTTTCCTGGCGGTTTTCTTCACGGCTGATCAAGCGGGCGATCAGCGGGTCCTGGTTGTGCAGACTCATGGGTGTGTCCTCAAAGTAGGGCGGCCGTGGGGCGCGCGGCTCGGGTTGCGGCCGCGGCAACGCTGGTGGCCGTGTTGGGCAAATAGATGGAAGTGTCCTTGAGGCCACTGCCGGTGATCAGGATGACCGCGGTCTGCGGCGTATGCGGGTGCAGCTCGGCGTACTTGCACAAGCCGGCGTAGGCACTGGCAGCACCGGCCTCGGCGAACACACCGGTACGCGCCGCCAGTTCGCTGGCCGCGCGCACGATGCTGTGGTCGTCCACGCAGAGGAATTCGCCACCACTGGCGGTGACCGCGCGCATGGCCTTGAGGCGGTCACGGGGCAACGCCACGTTGATGCTGCTGGCCAGACTGCTGGGCGTGCGCCGCTCCACGATGTCCATGGACTGGCCGCTGTGCCAGGCGCGATGCATGAAATCGCTGTTCTGTGCCTGCACCCCGATCAGGCGGGGGATGCGCTCGATCCAGCCCAGTTGCAGCAGGTCGGCAAACCCCTTGTACACCGAGCCCAGAATGCAGCCGTTGCCAACAGGCACGAACATCAGGTCAGGTGTTTGCCAGTCCATCTGCTCGCAAATCTCGAAGGCCACGGTTTTCTTGCCTTCACTCATGTATGAATTGATGCCGGTGGTGCGGTTGTACCATCCGTTCTGCTCGCACGCCTGCAGGCACTGGTCGAAGGCCTCGTCATAGTGGCCGTCCACCAGCACGATCTCGGCGCCGTAGCCGATCATCTGGGCCATCTTTTCCCGCGGCGCCGTGCGTGGCAGGAAAATCACGTTGCGCAGGCCGCGGCTCGCGCTCATGCCTGCCAGCGCCGAGGCGGCGTTGCCGGTACTGGCCACCGCCACCGTGGTGGCCCCGCATTCCAGCGCATGGGCAACGGCCAAGGCACTGGCGCGATCTTTCAGCGACCCCGTGGGCTGGCGTGACTCGTCCTTGATCCAGACCTTCAGCGGCGAGCCCGGCCCCAGCAACTCCGGTTTGGCATACAGGGGCGTGTTGCCCACCATCAGGCTCGGCGCGAAGCGGGAGGATGCCAGCGGCATCAACCGGTCATACCGCCACATGCCCCGCTCGTGCTGCCCGGCCAGGCTGGCCCGGGACCAATCGCGCCGCAGCGTGTCGTAATCGTAAAGGGCGTCGAGCGCACCATCGACCCGGCATGCCGGGCACCAGGTGTGAACCTCATGGGGGCTGTAGCGGCCCCCGCAACGCAGGCATTGCAGTACGAATTCCCTGTACGAACCTTTCATTGGCAACCCTGTTATCGACAACTGGCGGGTAGCCGGGCGGCATGGCGATCGCTGATCGGTGCCTGCCCGGCCCGAGACGAAACCCGGCGGGTCAGACCACCATGATGGCGTCGATTGCCACCAGGGTACCGCGCGCCAGGGCACTGGCACCGGCGGTGGTACGTGCCGGATACGGCCGGGTGAAAAACTCTTCCATGACACGGTTCAGCGTCGGGAACTCGCTCAGGTCAGTGATGAATGCGGTGACCTTCACCACGTTGGCCAGGGAGCCACCACTGGCCTGGGCCATGACCTTGAGGTTTTCCAGGGTCTGGCGCAGTTGCCCCTCGAAATCACTGGCCCAGACTTCGTTGTCTTTGGGGTTGACCGGCGTCTGCGCCGACAGGTAGACGGTCTGGCCTACCTTGATGCCCTGGGAGTAAGTGCCCAGCGGCAGGGGCGCCTGGTCGGTGAAGATAACGTTGTCGCTGCCCAGGACGGTTTCGAAGGTTTCAGTGGCCTGACGTTGAGCATTGCTGTGCATGGGTACATTCCTTGTGGGGTGGTGGGGTCGGTTGAATCAATGCAGGTGGGCGACACGGGTGACCTGGCGCTTTAGAAACTCACCGTCGCGGCAACGCGCGGGGGCGAAATGCTCGTACTTCAGGCCCAGGCCCTGCAGGTCGACAGGCATGGCATGGCCCATCGCCGCCGCGGCACACAGGCGGGCAATGGCAGGCGCTGCCTGAATGCCATAACCGCCGACGGCCGCCAGCCAGACAAACCCTGGTGCCTGGTCATCACTGCCCAGCACTGGCGAGCGGTCGGCGACGAAGGTGCGCAGCCCCGCCCATTTGTTGACGATGGCCCGCGGCCGCAGACGGGTCGTGCTCTCCAGGCGGTCCATGGTGATAGCCAGGTCAAGCTCCTCGGGCTGCGCATCGCAAGGTACGCTCGGGGTTTCGTCGCAAGGCGAGACGATGAGTCGGCCGGCCTCCGGCTTGATGAAAATGTCTTCGTCGAGCGTGCCCAGGTAAGGGGTGTGATGGACATCGCAGTGCGGATCGACCGCCAGCACCGTGCGCCGCAGGGCACGCACGCCCACAGTGGGCACGCCGCACAGGGCGGCCAGCTCATCGGCCCAGGCCCCTGCCGCGTTGACGACCACAGGTGCCTGCAACACATCGCCGTCCCGGCTGCGCAAGCGCCACTGGCCCTGGCTGCGCACAGCCTCCACTACCTCGGCTTCACGCCGCACCACGGCGGCGCGCTGGCGCATGCCGGCCAGGTAGCCCGCGTGAATGCCATGCACGTCCAGGTCGAAGGCGCTGGCTTCGTAAATGCCCGCATGCCAGCGGCCCTCGGCCAGGTACGGCACCAACTCGAGTACTTCACGGGCGTCGAGCAGCCGCGCCTGGGGCACCTGCTGCAGCACCACGTCATATCGGCTGCGCAGTTGCGCCTCGCGGTCCTGGCTGGCAACGATCAATGCCCCGCGGGGTGCCCACAACGGGTGTTCGGCCAGCCCTTCGGGAGGGGTTTCATAGAAGGCCCGCGATGCGCACGTCAGCGCGCGGATCTGCTGGTTGCCGTAGCTTTCCATGGAAATGGCGGCCGAACGTCCGGTGGTGTGAAAGGCCAATTGATGTTCACGCTCCAGCAGGCAGACACTGCCATGGGCCGCCAGCTCATAGGCTGCGCTTACCCCGGCGATACCGCCCCCCACCACGATGAAATCGAAGCACTGGCTCATTGCGCCACCCCCGCCGCGACGCTGCCCGTCACTTTGGGCTTGCGGGTCCAGGTGAGGACGAAGTGTGCCACCAGGCCAAAGATCAGCCCCCAGAACGCTGCCGCCAGGCCCAGGAAACTCATGCCCGACGCGGTCACCAGGAAAGTGATCAGTGCTGATTCACGCTGCTTGTCATCCGCCATGGCACCCGCCAGGCCCGTAGCAATGGCACCGAACAGGGCCAGGCCGGCCAATGCGGCGATCAACTCCTTGGGCAAGGCGGAGAACACGGAGGCCAAGGTGGCGCCGAAGGTCCCCATCACCAAGTAGAACATCCCGCAGGCGACCCCGGCCATGTACCGCTTGTCCTTGTCTTCGTGGGCTTCGCGGCCGGTACAGATGGCGGCGGTGATGGCAGCCAGGTTGAAACCGTGGGACCCGAACGGTGCAAGCAGCACCGAGCCGATGGCCGTCACCGAGATGATCGAACGCGCGGGCGTCTGGTACCCGGAAGTACGCAGCACAGCCATGCCCGGCACGTACTGACCGGTCAGCGTGACCAGGGCCAGGGGCAGGCCGATATTGATAATGGCGTGCCAGCTCCACTGCGGCGCGATGAAGATGGGTTGCGCCAGTTCGATCACGATCGAACCGCTGTTCAGCGACCCCATGGAAGCCGCCACCGCGCAGCCGACGATCAATACCGAAAGAATCGCGTAGCGCGGCGACAAGCGCTTGGACACCAGGTAGGCCGCCAGCATCGACAGGACCAGCCAAGGCTGGACACGCACTGAAGTGAACAGGTCGGCGCCGAAGCGGAACAGGATGCCCGCCAGCATGGCAGCAGCAATGGCTTTGGGCAGACGGCTCATGAGCTTGTCAAACGCCCCGCTGAGGCCCACCACGGCAATGATCACCGAGGCCACGACGTAGGCACCAATGGCTTGCGGCAGCGATACCGTGGGTAGCATGGACACCAGTAACGCGGCGCCCGGGGTGGACCAGGCGGTAATGACCGGGGTGCGCAGGCGCCAGCTCAGCAGCAGGCCTGTCAGGCCACTGCCGATGGAGATTGCCCAGATCCATGAGGACACTTCGGCATTGCTCAGGTGAGCCTCCCGAGCGGCCTGAAACACGATGATCAGGGGGCCTGCGTAAGAAATGATCACCGCGATGAAGCCGGCGATGACGGCCGATATCGAGAGGTCTCGCTTGAGTCTGTCCATGGTGTGCGCAACGTCCACTGGTTGATTTAATGACTCGATTGAGTCGATCATCTTCAGTGTATTCGAACAAATTGAACCGACTCAATAGGGCAAATTTACATTTCGAAGCATTTTCATGATGAAGGGCCATCATCTGGCCTTTACCAAAAATCAACCCATTGATTTATATGAATTAAATTCACTAACGCAAAAATCTGTCTTTTTCGTCCAATGCGCGTTATTCACAAATTGATCCGATTGATCAGTGGGTTTGATGCGATGTGATATGCTCGAAAGCTACCATTACTACGATCGGTAACCAAAAATGTGGGTTCCACAGCTCGATGATGCCAATCAACCGATGTACCTTTCGATCGCCGATGCGCTGAAACGCGATATTCACGGCGGTGCACTGAAACGTGGTGATCGGCTGCCGACGCTGCGGGAACTGGCCACTGCCCTGGACGTCACGCCCGGAACCATCAGCCGCGCGTACAGCGAAGCCCAGCGCCGCGGCCTTGTGCAGGGCGAAGTAGGCCGTGGTACCTACGTATTGGACCAGGCACCCGACCGCGCCCTGGTGCGCAGCATTGCCGACTCGCAGATTGTCATGCCTGCAGCAGTGTCGAGCCCCTCACGGGAAACCCTGGACCTGTCGATCATCAAACCCCACGGGGAAACCCTGGAGTTCTGGCTGCGCGGGGCGTTGGTGAACCTGGCTCGCAGCACCGACTTCGAGCGGGCCCTGGACTATGCTCCCGACGGCGGCCACCCCGCGCACCGGGAAGCCGGCGCCCAGTGGCTGCGCCATTGGCTGCCTGGGGCCCAGTGGCAGCAAGTGGTCATCACCAGTGGCGCGCAGCATGGGCTGATGGTCGCGATCAGTGCACTGACCCAGAGCAACGACCTGATCCTCTGTGAATCGTTGTGCTACCCGGGGATCATTTCGGTCGCCCATAGCCTGCAGCGCCGTTTGCGCGGCATACCGATGGATGACGAAGGCATCATTCCCGAGGCGCTGCGCGAGATCTGCCAGCGCGAGCGTCCGGCAATGCTGGTGTGCGTGGCCACCTGTCAGAACCCGACCACGGCAATCATGTCCAACGCCCGCCGCGAGCAAATCGCCGCCATCGCCGAAGAGTTCGACTTCATTCTGCTTGATGACGACATCTATGGCTTTCTGGCCACCGACCCCGCTACCCGCCCACTGGCGTCTTTCGCCCCTGACCGCTCGGTGTACCTGAGCAGCCTGTCCAAGGCGGTATTACCCGCATTGCGCGTGGGTTACCTGTACAGCCCGCCGAAGATGCTGTCACGCCTCAGCTCCATGGTGCGCAGCAGCGTGTGGATGTCCTCGCCGCTGACCGCGCAATTGGCTACCAACGTCATCAGCGAAGGCCTGGACAACAAACTCATCCGCATCCAGCGTGCCGAGGCAGCCGCACGGCAAGCGATGGCGGCCGAGATTTTCCGAGGCTTGCAGATTCGTAGCCAGCCCCATAGTTACCACCTGTGGCTGACCCTGCCCGAGCCATGGAGCAGCGATGAATTCACTCAACTGGCGCGCAGCAATGGCGTGACGGTGAGCAGCGGCTCGCAGTTCCAGGCGGAGCGCTCCGGCAGCACCCGCGGGGTGCGGATTGTGCTGATGTCGCCTACCAGCCGGGAAGAGCTTCACTTTGCGCTGACCAAACTGGCCAGCCTGATCGAGTCCGGCGACCCGCGCCGGTTTTATTGAGGCAAGGGGCAGCCTGCGCGGCTGCCCTCTACCGGAGCCAAATCGCAGGCACAAAAAAAGCGACCCTGAGGTCGCTTTCTCTGTGCTTCAAGGAGTTCAAGGGCCTCGAAGCTTTGTATGGCGCAGCGGACGGGACTCGAACCCGCGACCCCCGGCGTGACAGGCCGGTATTCTAACCGACTGAACTACCGCTGCGTATCGCATGCACTTGCGTGCAGTTGAAACTGGTCTGACCGAGAACTTTCGAGCTTCTCGATCTCTGACACGGCATGGCCGAATCAGGTGAAAATGGCGCAGCGGACGGGACTCGAACCCGCGACCCCCGGCGTGACAGGCCGGTATTCTAACCGACTGAACTACCGCTGCGCAGTGCTGGATGCCTTCTCAGTAACAAGGCTTCCCCTCTTGGGAAGAAGAGGATCAGAGTGGTGGGTGATGACGGGATCGAACCGCCGACCCTCTGCTTGTAAGGCAGATGCTCTCCCGGCTGAGCTAATCACCCTCTTGCCTCTCCAATGACGCGAACTTTACGCAGCCATCGAAGGTAAGTCAATAACTTTATTGAAGTTTTTTCAAAAAAGTCAGTTGTGCGACGCCACCACCCTTTTCTGCCACGCCCCCATGGCCCGTGCAGCAGACCTGGCCGTGCCCCATACACCGCGTGTACCACGGACGCGGCCTGGCCCTGTTATTCCTGGTAGATCATCTTGCGGGTCATGCCGCCGTCCACCACGAACTCCTGACCGGTGACAAACCCGGCATTGCGCGACAGCAGCCACGCCACCAACGCAGCAACGTCCTCTACCGTACCCACGCGCCCGGTGGGGTGCTGGGCATGGTCGGCGTCGCTCAGCGGGGCGTTGCGGCGCTCGGAGGGGTCTCGGGCATCGATCCAGCCAGGGCTCACGGCGTTGACCCGGATCTCCGGGCCAAGGCTGATGGCCAGGGCGTGGGTCAGGGCCACCAGGCCGCCCTTGCTGGCCGCGTAGGCCTCGGTGTCGGCTTCGGACTGACGCGCCCGTGTCGAGGCCAGGTTGACGATGGCCCCACAGTGGGCGCGCAGGTAGGGTGCGCAATGCTTGGCCAGCAACATCGGCCCGCCCAGGTTCACCGCCAGTACCCGGTTCCACTTCTCCAGCGCCAGCGTCTCCAGCGTGGAATTGTGCGGGTCAGTGATGGCTGCATTGCAGACCAGCGCGTCCAGCCGGCCGAACTGGCCCAACACCTGGGCCACGCCGGCCTTCACCTGCGCCTCGTCGGCCACGTCCATGGCGATGAACACTGCGTTCTCGCCCAGGGCGCCGGCTACCTTCGGCCCGCGCACACGGTCAAGGTCGGTCAGCACCACCTGCCAGCCCTCGGCGATCAGCCAGGCTGCGATGCCCAGGCCAATGCCCCGCGCCGCGCCGGTGACCAGCGCCACCCGCCCGTTGTGGCTGGCGCTTTTCGTGGACCAGTCGATCACAATGCCGCCAGGCCGCGCGCGAGGTCGGCTTGCAGATCGGCCACGTCTTCCAGGCCTACCGCGACGCGGATCAGGCTGTCACGGATACCGGCCGCTTCGCGCTCGGCGGGCGACAGGCGACCGTGGGACGTGGTGCCGGGGTGGGTGATGGTGGTCTTGCTGTCACCCAGGTTGGCGGTGATGGAGATCAGACGCGTGGCATCGATGAAGCGCCAGGCGCCCTCCTTGCCCCCTTTGACCTCGAAGCTGACCACACCGCCGAAGCCGCCACGCATCTGGCGCTTGGCGAGTTCGTGCTGCGGGTGGCTGGGCAGGCCGGCGTAGTGAACCTTCTCGATGCCATCCTGCTGTTCCAGCCACTCGGCCAGGGCCTGGGCACTGGCGCAATGGGCACGCATGCGCAAGTTCAGGGTTTCGAGCCCCTTGAGGAAGATCCAGGCGTTGAACGGGCTCAGGGAAGCGCCGGCAGTACGCACCACGCCGACCATTTCCTTCATGTGCTCGGCGCGGCCGGCGACGACACCGCCCATGCAACGGCCCTGGCCATCGATGAACTTGGTGGCCGAGTGCACGACAATGTCGGCGCCCAGTTTCAACGGCTGTTGCAGCGCCGGGGTGCTGAAGCAGTTGTCCACCACCAGCAGGGTGCCCTTGGCGTGAGCGATCTCGGCCAGCGCGGTGATGTCTACCAGTTCAGCCAGCGGGTTGGACGGCGACTCGACGAACAGCAGCTTGGTGTTGGGCTTGATGGCCGCTTCCCAGCCCTTCAGGTCGGCCAGGGGCACGTACTCCACTTCGATGCCGAAGCGCTTGAAGTACTTGTCGAACAGGCTGATGGTGGAGCCGAACACGCTCTGGGAGATCAGCACGTGGTCGCCCGCGCTGCACAGGCCCATGGCCACGGCAGTGATCGCCGCCATGCCGGTGGCGAAGCCCACGGCCTGCTCTGCGCCTTCCAGGGCAGCGATGCGCTCTTCGAAGGAACGCACGGTCGGGTTGGTGTAGCGCGAATAGACGTTGCCTGGCACTTCCCCGGCAAAACGCGCCGCGGCATCCGCAGCGGTACGGAAAACATAGCTGGAGGTAAAGAACAGCGGGTCACTGTGCTCACCTTCCGGCGTGCGGTGCTGCCCAGCGCGTACGGCCAGGGTATCGAAGGCGACACCCTCCAGGTCACTGTCCAGACGCCCGGCGTCCCATTCCTGTGTCATGCCGCTACTCCTAAAGCTGATAGATAGAAAACGCAGGCTGAAGAGTCTACCAAATTCATGTGGGACCGGGCGAAGCTCGGGAAAAGGCCAGAGGGGGGGGGCCTGTTGCACCGCGATGCGGCGCTCCCGTGCTTTGCCCGGTAGAACAAGCAAAAACGCCCGGGCTCTTTGCAGAGGCCCGGGCGCTTGAGCGAAGGCTATCGATCAGTTGTTGTACAGATCAATGATCGCGCTGACCGCCTGAGTCTTGAACTTGGACGCATCGTTACGCGCCTGTTCGATCTTGTTCAGGTACTTGTCGTCGATGTCGCCGGTCACGTACTTGCCGTCGAACACTGCGCAGTCGAATTGCTCGATCTTGACCTTGCCACCGCCCACTGCATCGATCAGGTCCGGAAGGTCCTGGTAGATCAGCCAGTCGGCGCCGATCAGGTCGGCCACTTCCTGGGTGCTGCGGTTGTGGGCGATCAGCTCGTGGGCGCTTGGCATGTCGATGCCGTAGACGTTCGGGTAGCGAACGGCCGGCGCGGCGGAGCAGAAGTAGACATTCTTGGCGCCGGCTTCACGGGCCATCTGGATGATCTGCTTGCAGGTGGTGCCGCGCACGATCGAGTCGTCCACCAGCATCACGTTCTTGCCGCGGAATTCCAGTTCGATGGCGTTGAGCTTCTGGCGTACCGATTTCTTGCGCGCGGCCTGGCCGGGCATGATGAAGGTACGGCCGATGTAGCGGTTCTTGACGAAGCCTTCGCGGAATTTCACGCCCAGGTGGTTGGCCAGCTCCAGCGCCGCGGTGCGGCTGGTGTCCGGGATCGGGATGACCACGTCGATGTCGTGCTCGGGACGCTCGCGCAGGATCTTCTCGGCCAGCTTCTCGCCCATGCGCAGGCGCGCCTTGTACACCGAGATACCGTCGATGATCGAGTCCGGGCGAGCCAGGTACACGTGCTCGAAGATGCACGGCGCGTATTGCGGGTTCGGCGCGCACTGACGGGTGTGCAGCTTGCCGTCTTCGGTGATGTACACCGCTTCGCCCGGGGCCAGGTCACGGATCAGGGTGAAGCCCAGCACGTCCAGGGACACGCTTTCGGAGGCGATCATGTACTCGACGCCTTCGTCGGTGTGGCGCTGGCCGAAGACGATCGGGCGGATGGCGTTCGGGTCACGGAAACCGACGATGCCGTAGCCGGTGATCATGGCGACCACGGCGTAGCCGCCACGGCAGCGCTTGTGCACGTCGGCGACGGCGGCGAACACGTCTTCCTCGGTGGGCTGCAGCTTGCCACGCACGGCCAGCTCGTGGGCGAACACGTTGAGCAGCACTTCGGAGTCGGAGCTGGTGTTGACGTGGCGCAGGTCCGATTCGTAGATTTCCTTGGCCAACTGCTCAACGTTGGTCAGGTTACCGTTGTGCGCCAGGGTGATGCCATACGGCGAGTTGACGTAGAACGGCTGCGCCTCGGCAGAGGTCGAGCTACCCGCGGTCGGGTAACGGACGTGGCCGATCCCCATGCTGCCTACCAGCCGCTGCATATGGCGCTGCTGGAAGACGTCACGCACCAACCCGTTGTCCTTGCGCAGGAATAACCGGCCATCATGGCTGGTCACAATACCGGCAGCGTCCTGGCCGCGGTGCTGGAGGACGGTTAGCGCGTCATACAGCGCCTGATTGACGTTCGACTTACCGACGATACCGACGATGCCACACATGCGACGCAACCCCTACTTAATGAATCTGAACTGAACAACCCTTCACTGCCCCTTGGCGGCGGCAGGAAAAAGCTGGTCCTTGAACGGAAGATCAACGGGTGAGCTGATCCCGCTGGCGAGCCACTGGCTGGTCATCCCCAGAACGAGGTTTTTCGACCAGTCGGCGACCAATAGAAATTGGGGCACCAGCCGAGACTGCTGCCACCAGGTGTCTTGTTGAAACGGGCCCAGGCTCAGCAGCCCGACGCCGACGACCACCAGCAGGCCGCCACGCGCCGCGCCGAAGGCGGTGCCCAGGAACCGATCCGTGCCGGACAGGCCGGTCACGCGGATCAGTTCACCAATGAGAAAATTGACCATGGCGCCGACCAGCAGCGTGGCGACGAACAGGATGGCGCAGCCGGCGATGACACGGGCCGAAGGCGTCTGAATGTAGCCTTCCAGGTACTGGGACAAAGCGCCTCCGAACATCCAGGCGACCGCACCGGCAATGATCCAGGTGAGCAGAGACAGGGCTTCCTTGACGAAGCCGCGCTTCAAGCTGATCAAAGCGGAGATGGCGATAATCGCGAGTATCGCCCAGTCAACCCAGGTAAATGCCACGGTGCAGCCTGCAAACGGATAAGGCGGCGCATTTTAGCAGAGCGCCGCCTTATGGGTAAGCAATGATTGTCGGGGTGATGCGCTAAAACGCCCTGCCCGTCAGTTGCGCTCGGGCTGGAAACGCACCACGAAGCCCTTGACGTTCTGCTGACGGCTGATCAGGTCGCGCAGGCGCTCGGCCTCGGCGCGCTCGATCAGCGGCCCGACGAAGACCCGGTTCATGCCATCGGCCGAACGTACATAGGCATTATAGCCCTGGCTGCGCAGGCTTTTCTGCAGGCTGTCGGCGCTGGCGCGGTTGGACAGGCTGGCCAGTTGCACGGCCCAGCTGACGGGCAGGCCGTTGGCGTCGATCTTGCTGGCGGCAGGGTCGGCCTTGGCCACCGGCGCCGGGGCTGGAGTGGGCTTGGCAACAGGCGCAGGCTTGGGTGCCGGCGCAGGAGCCTGGGCCTGGACCTGCACGGGAACGCGCTGGGAAGGTGGCGCAGGCGGTGCCGGGGCCACCGGCATGGAGGGCGGTGGCGCAGTGGGGGCCGCCTGGGCCTCAACCGACTCGGCGTCCTGGGGCAGGCTCTGCTGTTCGGGCACAGGCACCGGTTCGACCTTCACCTGCTGGACCACCGGCGCCTGGGGCGCCTCGGGAGCGTCGACACGCACCTGACGCTGCTCGTCCTGTCGGGAAAACAGCATCGGCAGGAAGATCACCGCCAGCGCGATCAGCACCAGGGCGCCGACCATCCGCTGCTTGAACACGTTATCCAGCAAAGCCATCCGCAACTTCCTCCGTGGCATGCCGCGCCAGCCATTCCAGGGCCTCGCCGACACAATAAAAAGACCCGAACAGCAGGATTTCATCCTCGCCCGTCGCCTGCGCGCACTGTGCCTCGATGGCTTCGGCGACGCTGGCATAGGACGTCACCGACGCCCCAAGGTTCGCCAGGGCCTGTTCAAGCTCGGCGGCCGGGCGCGTGCGCGAGGTCGGCAGCGGCGTGACCGCCCAGTGGCCGACGCTGCCCGCCAGGGGGGCAAGCACACCTTGCAGATCCTTGTCGGCCAGCAGCCCGAACACCGCCAGGCGGCGGCCAACCGGCGGTCGGCTGGCCAGGCGCCGGGCCAGGTATTCGGCAGCATGGGGGTTGTGACCCACGTCCAGCAACAGGTTCAGGCGCTTGCCCTGCCATACCACCTGGCGCCGGTCCAGGCGCCCGGTGACGCGGGTGGCGAGCAATGCCGCGGTCAATTGCGACGCCTCCCAGGGCAAACCGGTCAGGCGGTAGGCCTGCAGGGCCAGGGCGGCGTTTTCCATGGGCAGGTCCAGCAACGGCAGGCCATCGAGCACCACCCCCTGACCATCCAGGTCGCGGCCGCGCCACTGCCACTGGCTGTCGCCAATGACCAGGTCATAGTCCTGGCCACGCAGGAAGAACGGGCAGGCCAGCTCGGCCACCTTGTCGAGCACCGTGTGCGGCGGCTCGAGGTCACCGCACAGCGCCGGGCGACCGGCACGCAGAATGCCCGCCTTTTCGAAACCCACCGATTCACGGGTATTGCCCAGGTAATCGGCGTGGTCCAGGCCCACGCTGGTGATCAGCGACAGGTCGGCGTCGATCAGGTTGACCGCGTCCAGCCGCCCGCCGAGGCCTACTTCCAGCACCACGGCGTCGAGCCCGGCCTGCTTGAACAGCCAGAACGCCGCCAGGGTGCCCATTTCAAAGTAGGTGAGGGAAATCTCGCCGCGGGCCGCTTCGAGCGCAGCGAAGGCCTCGCATAGTCGGGCGTCGTCGACTTCCACGCCATCGATCAGCACCCGCTCGTTGTAACGCAGCAGGTGCGGCGAAGCGTAGACACCGACGTTCAGGCCCTGGGCCTTGAGCAGCGAGGCGATGAAGGCGCAGGTGGAGCCCTTGCCATTGGTACCGGTTACGGTAATGACCCGAGGCGCCAGGCGACCCAGGCCGAGCCGCGCCAGCACCTGCTGGCAGCGGTCCAGGCCCATGTCGATGGCCGCCGGGTGCAACTGCTCAAGATAAGCGAGCCACTCGCCCAGGGTACGTTCGGTCATACAGTGGCAGGCGCCGGTGGCACGACCATCGGTTCGATTGGGGCGGCGACGAAGGTTGGCGTCGGCAGGCCCATCATCTGTGCCAGCAGGCTGCCCAGGCGTGGGCGCAGTTCCTGACGGGAAATGATCATGTCGATGGCGCCGTGTTCCAGCAGGAACTCACTGCGCTGGAAGCCTTCCGGCAGTTTTTCGCGCACGGTCTGTTCGATCACGCGCGGGCCGGCGAAGCCGACCAGGGCTTTGGGCTCGGCGACGATCACGTCACCCAGCATGGCCAGGGACGCGGAAACACCGCCGTACACCGGGTCGGTCAGCACGGAGATGAACGGCAGGCCTTCTTCACGCAGGCGCGCGAGCACGGCCGAGGTCTTGGCCATCTGCATCAGCGAGATCAGCGCTTCCTGCATGCGCGCACCGCCGGAAGCAGCGAAGCAGACCATCGGGCAACGGTTTTCCAGCGCGTAGTTGGCCGCGCGCACGAAGCGCTCGCCGACGATGGCACCCATGGAACCGCCCATGAAGGAGAATTCGAAGGCGCTGCACACCACCGGCATGCCCAGCAGGGTGCCACTGATGGAGATCAGCGCGTCTTTCTCGCCCGTCTGCTTCTGGGCCGCGACCAGGCGGTCCTTGTACTTCTTGCCGTCACGGAATTTCAGACGGTCGACCGGCTCCAGGTCAGCACCCAGTTCGTTGCGGCCTTCGGCGTCCAGGAAGATATCCAGGCGGGCACGTGCGCCGATGCGCATGTGGTGGTTGCACTTGGGGCAAACGTCCAGGGTCTTTTCCAGTTCCGGACGGTACAGTACCGCCTCGCAGGACGGGCATTTGTGCCACAGGCCTTCAGGGACCGAGCTTTTCTTCACCTCGGAACGCATGATCGAAGGGATCAGTTTGTCTACCAACCAGTTGCTCATGCTTTCTTTCTCCAGTACCGGGGACTGCCTGCGCAAGCAGTGACAGGTCCCGCGCATGCCCTTGAGCTCAATTTAATTCGTGTAAAGGATGGGGAACTGCACGTGTGCGCTCGCGCCATCTTCAAATTCAGGACGGCCGACCCATGGGTCGCCATCGCCTTGCCAGAGGTATGGACGGTGGCAGATTGGCAACCGTCACATCCCCTGAAGTCATTCCATATTCCCTGTGGGCAGGCAATTGCATTACCCGGCGCTGCGAACGGCATGCATGAACGCTTCGATCTTGTCCGCGTCCTTGATGCCCTTGGCCACCTCCACCCCACCGCTGACATCCACGGCGTAGGGTTTGACCTGGGCGATGGCCTCGGCGACGTTGGCCGCCGACAGGCCACCGGCCAGGATGATCGGTTTGCTCAGACGCTCGGGCACCAGGCCCCAGTCGAACGCCTCGCCAGTGCCACCCGGTACGCCGGCCACATAGGTATCCAGCAAAATGCCCCGCGCATTGGCGTACTGCTTGCAAATGGCCTCCAGGTCTTCACCCGGGCGCACCCGCACGGCCTTGATGTAGGGCCGGTGGTAGCCCTCGCAGTCAGCCGGGGTCTCGTCACCGTGAAACTGCAGCAGGTCGAGCGGTACCACTTCGAGGATTTCAGCCAACTCACAGCGGCTGGCATTGACGAACAGCCCCACGGTGGTCACGAACGGTGGCAGCGCGGCGACGATGGCCCGTGCCTGCTCGGCCGTGACCGCGCGGGGGCTTTTGGCGTAGAACACCAGGCCGATGGCGTCGGCGCCTGCCTCAGCCGCCGCCAGCGCGTCTTCGATGCGAGTAATACCGCAGATTTTGCTGCGAACGGCTGGCATATGCGGAAAAACCTCGGAAAGTCGCCAAAGCCTTGGATGTTAGCAAATGCATTCCAGCCCGTCAGCCCGGCAATGTATCGAAGCCTGTCAGGAAGTGCGGGCCGATGTAACGCTCCGGCAGCGGGAATTCGTCGCGGTATTCGACCTGCACCAGGTACAGGCCATACGGGTGTGCGGTAACGCCACCGCTGCGGCGCTCGCGGCTTTCCAGTACTTCACGCATCCATTCCACCGGGCGCTCGCCGGCGCCAATGGTCATGAGCACCCCGGCGATGTTGCGCACCATGTGGTGAAGGAAGGCATTGGCACGGATATCCAGCACGATCATCTTGCCATGGCGGCTGACGCGCACGTGGTGCATTTGCTTGATCGGCGACTTGGCCTGGCACTGGCCAGCACGGAAGGCACTGAAATCATGGGTGCCCACCAGGTACTCCGCGGCCAGGGCCATGCGCTCCACATCCAGCGGGCGATGGTTCCAGGTGATTTCCTCACCCAGATGCGCCGGGCGAATCTGGTCGTTGTAGATCACGTAGCGGTAGCGACGGGCAATGGCCTTGAAGCGGGCATGGAAGTTGGACGGCATTTCCTGGGCCCATGTGACGCTGATGTCATGGGGCAGGTTGATGTTGGCCCCCATGGTCCAGGCCTTCATGGAGCGCACGGCGCGGGTGTCGAAGTGCACCACTTGACCGCAGGCGTGCACGCCGGCGTCGGTACGCCCGGCGCACATCAGGTCCACCGGCGAGTCGGCGACGGTCGACAGGGCCTTCTCCAGGGTTTCCTGCACGGTCAGCACGCCCGAGGCCTGGCGCTGCCAGCCGCGGTAGCGCGAACCCTTGTATTCCACGCCCAGGGCGATGCGGGTGAAGCCATCGGCAGCGATTTCACTGGCCGACTCTTGAAGAATGTCCACGTTGTTCCCTTAGAGGCAGCTTCAAGCCCAAAGCTTGAAGCTGCAGGTTAAAAGCGAGTGGGGCAACGCGCAGTGCTTGCAGCTTGCCACGTGCAGCTGCCGTCATACCAGTCGCGAAAGCATCTCGCGGGCTTCGCCCTGCTGGCCTTCGGTGCCTTCCTTGACCACTTCGTCGAGGATGTCGCGTGCACCGTCGTGGTCACCCATTTCGATATAGGCGCGGGCCAGGTCGAGCTTGGTGGCGGCCTCGTCGGTGCCCGACAGGTAATCGAAGTCATCTTCGAACGGTGGCAGGTCGTCGAGGCTATCGAGCTCTGCCGGTGGCGCCTTGAACGGTTCGGCGATGGGCGGCTTTTCCAGGCTGGCCGACAGTTTGTCCAGCTCGGCGCTGACGTCGCCGAGCTTGGCTTCGTGCTGGTCAGCAGCGCTGTCCATCTCCTCGGCCAGGGACAGGTCGAAGTCTTCCGGCAATTCCAGGTCGTCGACCGGGGCTGGCGGCACCTCGGGCGCGTCCAGGTTCAGTTCCTGTTCGAAGTCGGCCAGTTGCGCATCCAGTTCCGGGTCCGGGGCCGGTGCGGCGGGCTCGTCGTCCGCCACGTCCAGGTCGAAGTCCGCCAGGTCACCCACCGGCGTTTCTTCCACTGGCTTGGCGTGTTCGGCCAGCAGCGCTTCGAAGTCCAGGTCATCCTCATCCAAAGCCGACGGGGCTGGCGTCACGGGCTCGGTCACCGGTGGGTCCAGCGGCTGCGGCTCATCCAGCAGCAGGTCGTCGTCGAAATCGGCGATGTCCAGGTCCGGCTCGGCAGGTGCGTTGAGGTCCTCGTCCAGGTCCAGGTCGAAATCGCTATCGAAAGTGTCGTCGATAGGGTCGGCGGCACCGGGTTCGTCCATCAGCAGGTCCTTGACGTACTGGGCGTCCAGTTCGGCCGCCACGGCCGCAGCACTGGCAGCGGCAATCGCGATGCCGAGCATGGCCGGGAACCGCGCCTTCAGGCCTTCGACCGCGGCATGGTTCTGGCCGTTGGCCACCAGCTTGCGCTCCTCGGCGATGAAAGCATCGCGGTCACCCTGATGGGCGTAGGCTTCCATCAGCTTCAGGCGCAGGTCGCTGCGCTCGGGTTCGGCGCTGACGGCAGGCTCCAGCAGGGCTTCGGCCTGGTTGTAATGCCCTTCGGCGATCAACTGTTCGGCCTCGGCCAACACATCATGGGCTGGCGCGGCGGCCACGGGCGGTTCGATCACCGAGGCCACCAGCGGCTCTACCACCGGTGCCGGTACTACCGGCTCGGCGGCCGGGCGCAGCGGCGGCGTGGGAATGACATCCGAATGCGGGTGCGCGACCACCGGGGCCGGCTCAGCGGCCGCTACCGCCGCTGCCGCGGAGGCTGCGACCATGGCCGGCGCCAGCTTTACGCTGGGGGGCGGCGTCTCCAGGCCCTCGAAACTGCTGTCGGGCAGGTCAATGTCTTCGCTGAAGGTATTTTCTTCGGCCAGGGCACGGGCCATGCGCATGTGCTTTTCCGCTTCCAGCTGGGCCTTGCGGCGGCGCGCCAGCAGCAGCGCCGCCAGCAGCAGGATCAAGACCGCGGCCCCGGCGATCAGGCCCAGCATGATCGGGCTGGTGAGCAGGCGCGAGAACAAGCCAGGCTTCTCTTGCGCTGGCGCAGGCTCGGCCGCCACTGGGGCGGTCGGCGCGGGCGTGGCCTCCGGGACCGGGGTAGCAGCGGCGGGGGCCGCTGGCGCCTCGGTGGCAGGCGGTGGCGTCAGTTGGGCATTGACCGCTGGCGCCGGCGTTTCGCTGCCGGGCGCCGCCGGGTTGGCGTCGGCCGCTGCCGGGCTAGCAGGCGCTGCGGCACCGGCCGCCTCCAGCTTGGCCAACTGATCATTCTTGAGCTGGATCAGCTTCTGCAGCTTGTCCAGCTGGCTCTGCAGGTCGGTCATGCGGCTTTTCAGCTCGGCATTGTCGCGACGGGTAGCGTCCAGGTTTTCCTGGGCCTGAGCCAGGCGTGCCTGGCGATCACCCGCCTTGCCCTTGCCATTGTTGCCATCGGCGGCCACCAGGCTGAGCTTGTCGCCCGCTTCGGTCTGCGCCGGGGCGTTACCGGTACCGGTGCGACGGGTAGCGTCCAGCTGCTGGGCACGGGGCCCGAGGCGACGGCCTTCACGCCAGGCCGCGTTCTGCCGCGCCACCTCGGCGATGGCCGGCCCCTGGCCCAGGGCCGTGGCCTGTTGGGTAGAAGGCATGCGCAGCACTTCGCCGGTCTTCAGCCGGTTGATATTGCCCGCCACGAAGGCATCGGGGTTCAACGCCTGGATGGCCAGCATGGTCTGTTGCACCGACGCGCCTGGCACCGGGTTCTGCTGGGCAATCTCCCACAAAGTGTCACGGCGGTTGGTGGTGTAGCCGCCCTCACGCCCCTGGGTCTGGCTGGTGACCGCGGGCGTGGTGGCGGGCTGCACGGGCGCGGCACCCTGCGGGGCGAATCGGGAGGCGTCGACCATCACGCTGTAGTCGCGCATCAGGCGGCCGCTGGGCCACAGCACCTGCACCAGGAACTTGAGCATCGGTTCGCTGACCGGTTGCCGGGAAGTGACGCGGATGACGCTGCGCCCGCCGCTGTTGATCACCGGGGTAAAGGTCAGGTCATTGAGGAAAGCCTCGCGATTCACGCCGGCTTTCTGGAATTCTTCGGGTGCGGCCAGGCTGGCCTTGATGTCGGCCGGCGCCAGGTCGCGCACATCGAGCAGTTCGATCTCGGCCACCAGCGGCTGGTTGGCCGCCGACTTCAGGGTGACTTCGCCCAGATCCAGTGCACGCGCCATACCGGATGACAGCGCCGAGGCGGCGGCTATTGCTAACACCAGTTTGCGAACTTGAACCATGACCTAATCCTTGTTTGAACATTTTCCCCGGCAAACGAGGAGAAGTGAAAAGCTGCCTTGAGGCATACCACGGTGACCACGCGGTCACCTTTGAATCTGCCCCAGCAAGCCCCCGACGGCAGCTCACCTCAAGCAATCGGCCACGGCGTCTGGCACCGGGCCTTGAATCATTATGCAAAGTGTTGCCAAGTATCTTTTACAGCAGGTCTTTTATCAACAACTCCGCCAATTGCACGGCGTTCAGCGCCGCGCCCTTGCGCACGTTATCGAGCGTAGCCCAAAGGTTGAGTTCACAGGGGTCATCAATACCACCGCGTACGCGACCAACATAGACCACATCCTGGCCCACTGCGTCCCCCACCGGCGTCGGGTAGTCACCCTCCTCCACCAGTTCGATGCCCTCGGCACCGTCCAGCGCGGCGTTGACCGCCACCAGGTCTACCGGCTTTTCAGTCTGCACGGACACAGTGAGGCTATCGCCAAAAAACACCGGAGCTTGAACGCAAGTCACGGAAATCTTTAACAAAGGCAGCTCAAGCAGCTCGCGCAGCTCGCTGACCAGGCGCCGCTCCAGCGCCCCATGGCCCTGCGCGTCCACCTTGCCCACCTGGGGCAGCAGGTTGAACGCCACCTGGCGGTCGAAGAAGCGCGGCTCCAGCGGCCTGGCGTTGAGCAATTCGGCGGTCTGGCGCGCCAGTTCGCTGACGGCCTCGCGGCCCAACGCCGACACGGCCATGGCCACGGTGACATTGACCCGCACCAGGCCCAGCTGTTCACGCAATGGCGCCAATACCAGCGCCAGGGCCACCGCGCTGCTGCTGGGGCTGGCTACCTGCACAGGAGCTTTGAGGGTCGCCAGCACCTGAGCGTTGGCCTCTGGCACCACATGGGGCACGGCCAGGTCACCGGACAGGTCGATGACGGTGCAACCGGCGGCAGTGGCGCGGGGCGCGAAGCTGCGCGTCACGGCTGGGCTCGCCGCGAAGAAGACAATGCGCGCCTGGCTGAAGTCGAATTGTTCCACTTCACGCACCCGCACGTTCTTGCCGCGGTAAGGCACCGACGCACCGGCGGATTCGATGCTGGCCAGCAGGTGCAGGGCCTTGATGGGGAAATCGCGTTCCTCGAGTACCTGTACCAGGGTTTCGCCGACGGTACCGGTGGCGCCGATGATGGCGATATCGAAAGGCTGGGGCATGGTGGGATCCTCGAGGTATTGGGCAGGGGGGCGCGACTTTATAGGGAATCGGGGTGGTTGTCTTGGGTATCGTGGGTTGGGCTTCAAGCCCAGGCACAACCCCCAAAAACCAGAAAACCCGCGCCAAGGCACGGGTTTCCTGTCACATCAGACCAAACCTCACCGTTCCAGCAGAATCCGCAACATGCGACGCAGCGGCTCCGCGGCGCCCCACAGCAGCTGGTCACCCACGGTGAACGCGCCCAGGTACTGGGAACCCATGTTCAGCTTGCGCAGGCGGCCGACCGGGATGTTGAGGGTGCCGGTGACTTTCGTCGGGCTCAGCTCCTGCATGCTGATCTCACGCTGGTTCGGCACCAGCTTGACCCAGGGGTTGTGCTGGCTGATCAGACCTTCGATGTCGGCCAGCGGCACGTCCTTGTTCAGCTTGATGGTCAGCGCCTGGCTGTGGCAACGCATGGCGCCGATGCGCACGCAGATGCCGTCGACCGGGATCGGGCTCTTGAAGCGGCCCAGGATCTTGTTGGTCTCGGCCTGGGCCTTCCACTCTTCGCGGCTCTGGCCGTTGGGCAATTCCTTGTCGATCCACGGGATCAGGCTGCCAGCCAGCGGCACACCGAAGTTTTCGGTGGGGTAGGCTTCGCTGCGCATGGCCTCGGCCACCTTGCGGTCGATGTCCAGAATGGCGCTGGCCGGGTTGGCCAGGTCATCGGCGACGGCGGCGTGGGTAGCGCCCATCTGCTTGATCAGTTCACGCATGTTCTGCGCGCCGGCACCCGAGGCCGCCTGGTAGGTCATGGCACTCATCCACTCCACCAGGCCGGCTTCGAACAGGCCGCCCAGGCCCATCAGCATCAGGCTGACGGTGCAGTTGCCACCGATGTAGTTCTTGGTGCCGGCGTCCAGCTGTTGGTCGATGACCTTGCGGTTGACCGGGTCCAGAACGATGACCGCGTCATCCTGCATGCGCAGGCTGGAAGCGGCGTCGATCCAGTAGCCCTGCCAGCCGGCTTCACGCAGCTTGGGGAAAACCTCGCTGGTGTAGTCGCCGCCCTGGCAGGTCAGAATGACGTCGAGGGTTTTCAACTCTTCAATGCTATAGGCGTCCTTGAGCGGGGCAATATCCTTGCCTACCGCCGGGCCTTGGCCGCCGACATTGGAAGTGGTGAAAAACACCGGCTCGATAAGATCGAAGTCCTGCTCTTCCAGCATCCGCTGCATGAGCACGGAACCGACCATACCGCGCCAACCGATCAGACCTACACGTTTCATCGCAACTACACCTTTGACAAAAAAGTGGGCCGCTACTGCTGTAGCGGGCCCAAGAGATTACAGATTCCGCAGCGCGGCGACTACTGCATCGCCCATTTCCTGTGTACCGACCTTGGCACAGCCGGCCGACCAGATGTCGCCGGTGCGCAGGCCCTGGTCCAGAACCAGGCTGACGCCCTTCTCGATGGCGTCGGCGGCAGCCTGCTGGTTGAAGCTGTAACGCAGCATCATGGAAACCGACAGGATGGTCGCCAACGGGTTGGCGATGCCCTGCCCGGCGATGTCCGGGGCGGAACCGTGGCATGGCTCGTACATGCCCTTGTTGTTGGCATCCAGCGACGCCGACGGCAGCATGCCGATGGAGCCGGTGAGCATGGAAGCCTCGTCCGACAGGATGTCACCGAACATGTTGTCGGTGACGATCACGTCGAACTGCTTGGGCGCGCGCACCAGTTGCATGGCGGCGTTGTCCACGTACATGTGGCTCAGCTCGATGTCCGGGTAGTCCTTGGCCACTTCCTCGACCACTTCGCGCCACAGTTGGCTGGAAGCCAGCACGTTGGCCTTGTCCACGGAGCACAGCTTCTTGCCGCGCACACGAGCCATGTCGAAACCGACGCGGGCAATGCGGCGAATTTCGCTCTCGCTGTACGGCAGGGTGTCATACGCCTGGCGCTCGCCATTTTCCAGCTCGCGGCTGCCACGCGGGGCGCCGAAGTAGATACCGCCGGTCAGCTCACGCACGATGAGGATGTCCAGGCCCGCGACGATTTCCGGCTTCAGGCTGGAAGCGTCGGCCAGTTGCGGGTACAGAATGGCCGGGCGCAGGTTGCCGAACAGGCCCAGTTGCGCGCGGATCTTCAGCAGGCCGCGCTCCGGGCGAATGTCGCGCTCGATCTTGTCCCATTTCGGGCCACCCACGGCACCCAGCAGCACGGCATCGGCCTTGCGCGCCAGTTCCAGCGTCTCGTCGGCCAGGGGCACGCCGTGCTTGTCGATGGCGGCGCCACCGATCACGTCGTGCTGCAGTTCGAAGCCCAGGTTGAACTTGTCGTTGGCCAGGTTCAGGACCTTGACCGCCTCGGTCATGATTTCTGGGCCAATACCGTCGCCTGGGAGAATCAGAATCTGCTTGCTCATGCTTTCCTCGGGATGCTGTGTGTATTCAGTAAGTGCTGCGGGGGGCCTTTCCCGAGCTTCGCCCGGTCCCACAGGGATCGCAAATGCCCCCTACCAATCTCGACTCAGCCGCGGAACAACCAGGGCTGGCTGGCGCGGTGCTTGCTTTCGAACGCCGCGATGGCGTCGCCATCCTGCAGGGTCAGGCCGATGTCGTCCAGGCCGTTGAGCAAGCAGTGCTTGCGGAATTCGTCGATCTCGAAGCTCAGCACCTTGCCGTCAGCGCGGGTGACGGTCTGGGCTTGCAGGTCGATGGTCAACTGGTAGCCAGGGTTGGCTTCCACTTGCTTGAACAGCTCATCCACGTCGGCATCGTCGAGGATGATCGGCAACAGGCCGTTCTTGAAGCTGTTGTTGAAGAAGATGTCAGCGTAGCTTGGCGCGATGATGGTGCGAAAGCCGTATTCTTCCAACGCCCACGGCGCGTGCTCGCGGCTGGAACCGCAGCCGAAGTTCTCCCGGGCCAGCAGCACGCTGGCGCCTTGATAACGGTCGTGGTTGAGCACGAACTCCTTGTTCAGCGGGCGCTTGGAGTTGTCCTGGTACGGTTGGCCCACGTCCAGGTAACGCCACTCGTCGAACAGGTTGGGGCCGAAACCGGTGCGTTTGATCGACTTCAGGAATTGCTTGGGAATGATCTGGTCGGTGTCGACGTTGGCACGGTCCAATGGCGCTACGAGGCCAGTGTGCTGGGTAAAGGCTTTCATGCTGCGCTCCCTTGGATCAATTCACGGACATCGATGAAACGGCCGGTCACCGCGGCAGCGGCAGCCATGGCCGGGCTGACCAGGTGGGTACGGCCACCGGCGCCCTGACGGCCTTCGAAGTTGCGGTTGGAGGTGGACGCGCAATGCTCGCCCGACTCCAGGCGGTCGGGGTTCATGGCCAGGCACATGGAGCAGCCCGGTTCACGCCATTCGAAGCCCGCTTCGATGAAGATCTTGTCCAGGCCTTCCTTCTCGGCCTGCTCTTTGACCAGGCCCGAGCCCGGGACCACGATGGCCTGCTTGATGGTCGCGGCCACCTTGCGGCCCTTGGCGATTTCGGCGGCCGAACGCAGGTCTTCGATGCGCGAGTTGGTGCACGAACCAATGAACACGCGGTCCAGCTGGATATCAGTGATCGCCTGGTTGGCGCTCAGACCCATGTACTTCAAAGCGCGCTCGATGGAGCCACGCTTGACCAGGTCGGCTTCCTGGGCCGGGTCAGGCACGTTCTGGTCAACGGCCAATACCATTTCCGGCGAGGTGCCCCAGCTCACTTGCGGCTTGATCTGCGCGGCATCCAGTTCCACCACGGTGTCGAACACGGCGTCGGCATCGGAGACCAGGTCTTTCCAGGCTTCAACCGCCTTGGCCCAGTTCTCGCCTTTTGGCGCGAACGGGCGGCCTTCGACATAGGCGATGGTCTTCTCGTCCGCCGCCACCAGGCCCACGCGGGCGCCCGCCTCGATGGACATGTTGCAGATGGTCATGCGGCCTTCCACCGACAGGTCGCGGATGGCGCTGCCCGCGAACTCCATGGCGTGGCCATTGCCGCCGGCGGTACCGATCTTGCCGATCACGGCCAGCACGATGTCCTTGGCGGTGACGCCGAACGGCAGCTTGCCTTCGACACGCACCAGCATGTTCTTCATCTTTTTGGCCACCAGGCACTGGGTGGCCAGCACGTGCTCCACTTCCGAGGTGCCGATACCGTGGGCCAAGGCCCCGAAGGCGCCGTGGGTGGAGGTGTGCGAGTCACCGCAGACCACGGTCATGCCCGGCAAGGTCGCGCCCTGCTCCGGGCTGATGACGTGGACGATGCCCTGGCGCACGTCGTTCATCTTGAACTCGGTGATGCCGTACTCGTCGCAGTTGTCGTCCAGGGTCTGCACCTGCAGGCGCGACACCTGGTCAACGATGGCGTCGATGCCGCCCTTGCGCTCTGGCGTGGTCGGGACGTTGTGGTCAGGGGTGGCGATGTTGGCGTCAATGCGCCATGGCTTGCGACCGGCCAGGCGCAGACCTTCGAAAGCCTGGGGCGAGGTCACTTCATGGATGATGTGACGATCAATGTAGATCAGCGCCGAACCGTCGTCGCGCTGCTTGACCAAATGCGAGTCCCAGAGCTTGTCGTAGAGCGTTTTGCCGGCCATCAGACTTTCCTCATCAGTATCTTTTCTATGCCAATAACCGCTTGGCTTGTAGGGCGAATGCTAAGGGGTTACATTGGATTACTCAAATTCATAATTTTCATGCTTTGGATAACCAATAGGAATCCGACTGGATGGACCTGGCCAACCTCAATGCTTTCCTCGCCATCGCCGAAACCGGCAGCTTTTCCGGGGCCGGCGAACGCCTTCACCTGACCCAGCCGGCCATCAGCAAACGCATCGCAGGGCTTGAGCAACAACTCAATGTACGCCTGTTCGACCGCCTGGGGCGGGAAGTCAGCCTGACGGAGGCCGGGCGCGCCCTGCTGCCACGCGCATACCAGATTCTCAACGTGCTGGACGATACCCGCCGGGCGCTGACCAACCTGACGGGCGAGGTCAGCGGCCGCCTGACCCTGGCGACCAGCCACCACATCGGCCTGCACCGCCTGCCGCCGGTACTGAGGGCGTTCACCCGCCAGTACCCCGCGGTGGCACTGGACATCCAGTTTCTGGACTCGGAGGTGGCCTACGAAGAAATCCTCCATGGCCGGGCCGAGCTGGCGGTCATCACCCTGGCTCCGGAACCCCACCACCTGGTGCGCGCTGCGCCGGTATGGGACGACCCGCTGGACTTCGTGGTGGCCCCCGAGCACCCCCTGGCCCTCAACGGCGCGGTCACCCTGGCCGACATCGCTCACCACCCGGCGGTATTCCCCGGCGGCAACACCTTTACCCACCATATCGTTCAGCGCCTGTTCGAGGCCCGGGGCCTGACGGCCAACATCGCCATGAGCACCAACTACATGGAAACCATCAAGATGATGGTGTCCATCGGCCTGGCCTGGAGCGTGCTGCCGCGCACCATGCTCGATGACCAGGTACGCAGTATTCCATTGGCGGGCATACAGCTCAGTCGCCAGCTAGGCTACATCGTGCACACCGAAAGAACGCTGTCCAATGCCGCACGGGCCTTCATGGCACTGCTTGATGCACAGGGCAGCGCCGTCAGCGGCTAGCGGGTGCGCGCAAAAGGTCTACCTTAAGGAAGCCTTATTCGCCAAAGGTCTGGTCCATGCCCAAGTCAGCATCACGCTTTCCGCGCTTGCCGCGTATCCATGCGGCCGACCCTCAGGAATCCGAGCAGACCTGGGAAAGCGCCCCGCAATTGCTGGCCGCCCTCAACGGCGCGCACCTGGGTGCCTGGTTCTGGGACATCGAAACCGGCCAGGTCAGCTGGTCGCGGGGCACCCAGGCGCTGTTCGGGTTCGACCCGCACCAGCCGCTGCCCAACGACATGGACTACCTGGACCTGCTGCCCGAGGAAGACCGCAACCGCACGGTGCAGGCCTTTCAGGCCGTATTGCGCGGCGAGCCCATCGAGCAGGCCATGCGCCACCGCATCCGCTGGTCGGACGGCAGCCTGCACTGGCTGGAGATAAACGGCAGCCTCGTGACCGGCAAGGACGGGCATGCACGCATGGTCGGGGTGATCCGCGAGATCACCCGCCAGCGCGACCGGGAAACCGCGCTGATCAACTCGGAAAAACGCTTCGCCACTCTCTTTCACCTCAGCCCCAACGTGGTGCTGCTGACCCGCCGAAACGACGGGCTGATTCATGAGGTGAACCAGCACTTCGAAAAAATCCTGGGCTGGTCAGCGGCCCAGATCATCAACAAGACCACCGTGGAGCTGGGGCTGTGGGCGAACCCCGACCAACGGCGGCGTTTGCTGGAGATCTCGCGCCATACCTTCGAGCCGGTGAACATGGAAGTGCAACTGTGCGCCAGCTCCGGCCAGGTGCACGACGGCATCCTGTGCACCCAGAACATCGAGCTGGACGGCGTCAGCTACCTGCTCAGCACCTTTATCGATACCAGTGACAGCAAACGCGCCGAACAGGCCCTCAAGGACAGCCAGGAACGCCTGGACCTGGCCCTGGACTCTGCGCAACTGGGCACCTGGGACTGGCACATTCCCAGCGGCATGCTCTATGGCTCGGCCCGCGCCGCGCAGTTGCACGGCCTGCCGGCGGAGCCCTTCCATGAGTCTTTCGAGGCTTTTTTCGAAGGGGTGCCGGACGACGAACGCAACAGCATGCGCCAGGCCTACCGCAGCCTGCGCGAGGGCCCGGCGGGCAATTATCAGATCACCTACCGTATCGCGCTGGACAATGGCGGTTCGCGCTACCTGGAAAGCCGTGCGCGCCTGTACCGCGACGAAAACGGCCAACCCCTGCGCATGGCCGGCACCCTGCTGGACATCACCGAACAGGTGGAACGGGAACAGCGCCTGGCCAGTTCCGAAGAGAAATTCGCCAGCCTGTTCCAGGCCAGTACCGACCCCATCTGCGTGACGCTGCAGGACAGCGGCCAGTTCATCGAGATCAACCCCAGCTTCACCCAGACCTTCGGCTGGACCGCCGACGAACTGATGAGCGCCGGGCCCGATGAACTGGGCTTCTGGGTGGACAGTGCCGAACGCCTGCTGCGCATCGAGGAGGTGATACGCGAGCGGGCACTGAACAATGTGGCCGTGCAGGTGATGCACAAGAACGGCCAACTGCTGACGTGCCTGATCTCCAGCCGCCTGATCAGGGTCGACAACCAACCCTGCGTGGTGACCACGCTGCGCGATATCACCCAGCAGCAACGGGCTGAAGCGGCGCTCAAGAGCAGCGAGGAGAAATTCGCCAAGGCCTTTCACTCAAGCCCGGACGCCATCACCATCGCCGAGCGCGACAGCGGCCGCTACCTGGAGGTAAACGATGGCTTCTGCCGTCTGACCGGCTACAGCGTCGACGAAGTGCTGGGGCGCAGTGTGGACGATATCGGGTTCTGGGCCGATCCGCGCCAGCATGCACTGCTGCTGGACGAGCTGGAAGACCATGGCCGGGTGCACCACCGCGAGCTGATCGGGCGCAACAAACAGGGCGAGGCCTTGACCCTGGAAGTGTCCATCGAGCCCATCACCCTCAATGAAACCCCCTGCCTGTTGCTCAACGCCCGCGACGTCAGCCAGCTCAAGAACGCCCAGGCCCAGATCCGCCACCTGGCCTACCACGACCCCCTGACCAACCTGCCCAACCGCGCGTTGCTGATGGACCGGTTGAGCCAGCAGATAGCCCTGCTCAAGCGCCACAACCTGCGCGGTGCCCTGCTGTTCCTGGACCTGGACCACTTCAAGCACATCAACGACTCCCTGGGCCACCCGGTGGGCGACACCGTGCTGAAGATCATAACCGCACGCCTGGAGGCCAGCGTGCGCCTGGAAGACACCGTGGCGCGGCTGGGCGGCGACGAGTTCGTGGTACTGCTGACCGGCCTGGAGGGCAACCGTGCCGAAGTCACTGCCCAGGTGCGCGAACTGGCCGACACCTTGCGCGAACTGCTCGCCGAACCCATGTCCCTGGACGGTCAGCGCCTGCAGGTCACGCCCAGCATCGGCGTGGCGCTGATCCCGGACCATGGCAGCACCCCGGCCGACCTGCTCAAGCGCGCCGATATCGCCCTCTACCGCGCCAAGGACTCGGGCCGCAACACCACCCAGTTGTTTCACAACAGCATGCAGAAGGCCGCCAGCGAACGCCTGCAAATGGAGAACGACCTGCGCATGGCCCTGGCCCGGGGCGAACTGAGCCTGAACTTCCAGCCCCAGGTGGACGCCCGTGAGGACCGTATCGTCGGCGCCGAGGTGCTGTTGCGCTGGCATCACCCGCTGCTGGGCCAGCAATCACCGGCCCAGTTCATCCGGGTACTGGAAGAAAGCGGCCTGATCCTGGAGGTGGGCAGCTGGATTCTCGACGAAGCCTGCCGCACGTGTGCGCAATTGCTGCACGAGGGCCTGATCGACCCTGCGGAGTTTGCCCTGTGCGTGAACATCAGCCCACGCCAATTCCGCCAGAACGACTTCGTCCAGCGTGTAGAGCGCAGCCTGAACCAGCACCACCTGCCCTGCTCGCTGCTGACCCTGGAGATCACCGAGGGCATTGTCATCCAGAACCTGGAAGACACCATCAACAAGATGCGCAGCCTGAAGAAACTGGGGGTCAGTTTTGCCATGGACGACTTCGGCACCGGCTACTCATCGCTGACCTACCTCAAGCGCCTGCCGGTGGACGCCTTGAAGATCGACCAGTCATTCGTCCGCGACGCCCCCCAGGACCCCAATGACGCGGAGATCGTGCGCGCCATCGTCGCCATGGCCCGCAGCCTGGAACTGAGCGTGATCGCCGAGGGCGTGGAGCTGTCGGAGCAGTTGGAGTTCCTGGAACGCCTGGGGTGCCATCTGTACCAGGGCTACCTGCACAGCCGGCCGTTGCCGGTGGCGGAGTTTCGACAGATGTTGATTGATGGGTGATGCTGCGCAGCCTTCTCGCCAGCCTTGTTCAGGCGGCTTCCAGCGCCTGCACGCCCAGCAATTGCCCTACCCGGTCGCAATCGGTTTCGCGCCGCACCAGGGTGAACAGCTCCACGGCCTCGGGGAAGGTGCGGGTGAGCATGGCCAGCCACTGCTTCAATCGCCCAGGCGCCTGGCGGGGGGTCAGGTCGCGAACTGCCTGGCGCCAGAATTCCTGCAACAGCGGCATCAGTTCTGCCCAGGTCATGGGCGCCAGCTCGATACCAGCCTGGGCGGCGGCGATCTGCCGGGCCAGGTCCGGGCGCGAGACCAGGCCCCGGCCGAGCATGATGTCGGGCACACCGCTGATCTCGCGGCAACGGCGCCAGTCGTCGACGGTCCAGACTTCACCGTTGGCATAGACCGGCACCTTGACCACATCTCGCACCCGCGCCACCCACTCCCAGTGGGCCGGCGGCTTGTAGCCGTCGACCTTGGTGCGCGCATGCACCACCAGCACCTCGGCGCCGCCCTCGGCCAGTGCTTCGGCGCACACCAGGGCGCCGTCGGGGCTGTCGAAGCCCAGGCGCATCTTGGCGGTCACCGGAATGTGCGCTGGCACGGCCCGGCGTACTTCGCACAGGATGCTGTGCAGCAGCTCGGGTTCCTTGAGCAATACCGCCCCGCCCCGGGACTTGTTCACGGTCTTGGCCGGGCAACCGAAGTTCAGGTCGATCACCGGCGCCCCCAGGCTGACGGCCAGCGCAGCGTTGTCGGCCAGGCACGCAGGGTCCGAACCCAGCAACTGCACGCGCATCTGGGTGCCTGCCGGCGTCACGCAGCCGTCGGCCAGTTCCGGGGCCATCTTGTGGAAGACCGCAGGTGGCAGGAGCATATCGTTGACGCGAATGAACTCGGTGACACACCAGTCGATACCGCCGACACGGGTCAGCACGTCACGCAGGATGTTGTCGACCAGGCCTTCCATGGGGGCCAGGGCAATGTGCATGGGGAATCTCGGGGGGAGGGATGAAAAAAGAGCGCCATTGTAGCGGAGATCGGCGCTGCCCGCTTCATGCTCTCACGCCTGGCGCAGCACCGCCGGCCCATAGCCGTCGATGAACTCGGGTGGCATGCGCTTGGGCTTGCCGCTGGACAACTCGATACAGCAGAACGTGGTGTGGGCACGCAGCAACGTCACCCCATCACGCGGGCGAATCAGCTGGAAGCGCCGGGTCATCTTCAATTTCTGATCCGACTCGACAATCCAGGTGCCCAACTGCAGCTCATCGCTTTCATAGGCCGCTGCCAGGTAGTCGATCTCGTGGCGCACCACGGCCATGGCACGGTCCAGGCGCCGGTATTCGCTCAGGTCCAGGCCCAGGCGCTGGGAATGGCGCCAGGCGCACCGTTCCAGCCACGTCACGTAGACGGCATTGTTGGCATGCCCGAGTCCATCGATATCGTCGGCACCGACACTCAGGTCGATCACAAAGGGCGTAGCCAGGTCCCAGTTCATGCGCGTTCTCGCTCCTGCTTGATAGGCAGGGGCCAGTCTAGCGCACCCTCACGCCGATTGGCGCACCCACTGCCCGCTGAGCAGGCCCAGCACGCCCTGGATAAGGCCTGGATCGGCCAGCAACCGCTGGTGCCCGCCTTCGGGTAGCACCAGCAGGCGGCTGTCGAACCAGGCTTGGTGAATGGCGCGCGCCTCGGCCACCGGCACCAGCGGATCGTTTTCGGCGTGCACCACCAGCCCAGGCATTTCCAGCTGATAGCGGCTGACGTCCAGGTGCGCGGCCGGCAGGCCGACAATGCCTTCCACCTGGCGAATGAACGCCGAGCGGGCACGGGCCGGCAAGCCGACATGGGCGGCGAAATTGCGCAGCATGCCGAGAATCCGCGCCGGCGCCGCGACCGTCACCAGTGCCTCGGCCTTCAAACCCCACTGGCTGGCCAGCAACGCGGCGGCGCCACCCATGGAGTGGCCCACCACCGCGCGCAATGGCGGCAGCTCCGCGGCAGCCTCCAGCAGCGCGTGGGCGAACAGCACCACATGGGCCTGGCTGCCACGCGACCGCCCATGCCCAGGGCCTTCCAGGGCCACCACGCTGTAGCCCGCCAGCAACAACGCCTCGGTCAGGGCGGCGAACTGGGTAGGCCGCCCTTCCCATCCGTGCATCAGCAGCACCGTGGGGCCCTGGCCCCAGCGCAGCACCGAGAGCCCGAAGCGCAAGGTGATGCGCTCGGCACGGGCCAGCAACGGCAACTCCCAGTCACGGGGCGGCACTGTACGTGGCTGCATGAACGCCAGTCGCATGCGCGCGGCCGCGTGCTGGGGGGCCAGGTGCCCGAGGGTACGGTTGACGCCGCGAATCCAGTTGAGGGTGGTCATGGCAGCACTCCTGGGCTCAGCGCACAGCGGCCTTGGCGGCGCGCAGAATACGGTCGGACAAATCACCGGGGCCCAAGGCTCGGCCCAGGGCCAGGCCGCCGATCATCAAGGCAAGGTCAGCCAGGGCGGTATCGGTGTCTTCGGGGCGGTCGGCGAGTTGCGCCACCAGCAGTTCCACGTGCTCGGTCAGCACGCTGCGAAACGCCTCGGGCAGGCGGCCCATTTCCGCCAGCGCAGTCGGCAGCGGGCAGGCGCGGTCTTCGGCATCGCGGTGCTTGCGAGACAGGTAATACGTCGCCATCAAGGCTCGACGCTCCGGTGCCGACAGGCTGGGGTCAACCTGGTCGAACAGGGCGCGGCGCTCACCCAGCAACTGGCTGAAGGCTTCCAGCATCAAGGCGTCCTTGCTGTCGAAATGCGCATAGAAGCCACCCACGGTCATGCCGGCTGCCCCCATCACTTCACTGACACTGGGGTCGGCGACGCCACGCTGGATCATGGCCTTGCGCGCCGCTTCCAGAATGCGTTCACGGCTCTGAGCTTTCTTGTCGAGCATCACCGGGCACCTCCGAATATGATGGAGGTAATATTATGCTTGTAATATTTTTACGCAAGCGATGCCGCTGACCGCTGGTCAGGGTGTTCAGGAACAGGAGCGTGGGAAAAGTGAAACGCCAGACAAACAAAAGGCCCATTCAACCAGTGAATGAGCCTTAAAAATCCCGCAGAGCGGGTAATCGTGGCGTCCCCTAGGGGACTCGAACCCCTGTTACCGCCGTGAAAGGGCGGTGTCCTAGGCCACTAGACGAAGGGGACGCAAAACCTTCGAGCAAGTCCGTTTTCACGAACCCTGGCAAATTGGTGGAGCTAAACGGGATCGAACCGTTGACCTCTTGCATGCCATGCAAGCGCTCTCCCAGCTGAGCTATAGCCCCAAATTTAGCGTCTTGCGACGGAGCAACCGATACAGGCGTCGCCACTTAAAAACAAAAGGCTCATCCAATATGCGAATGAGCCTCAAATCCCGCAGAGCGGGTAAATCGTGGCGTCCCCTAGGGGACTCGAACCCCTGTTACCGCCGTGAAAGGGCGGTGTCCTAGGCCACTAGACGAAGGGGACGCAAAACCTTCGAGCAAGTCCGTTTTCACGAACCCTGGCAAATTGGTGGAGCTAAACGGGATCGAACCGTTGACCTCTTGCATGCCATGCAAGCGCTCTCCCAGCTGAGCTATAGCCCCAAATTTTTCGTCTTGCGACGGAGCTGCCTGTACCAGCGAAGCTTCTGTGAAACTGGCGTCCCCTAGGGGACTCGAACCCCTGTTACCGCCGTGAAAGGGCGGTGTCCTAGGCCACTAGACGAAGGGGACAAAACCTTCTTACCAAGATCAGTCTGGATCTGATCTGACCGAAGTCAAACAACGACTTCAGGCCTGGAATGTGGTGGAGCTAAACGGGATCGAACCGTTGACCTCTTGCATGCCATGCAAGCGCTCTCCCAGCTGAGCTATAGCCCCACAATCTTCAGCGCTTCGCAGTTCTGCGTGTTGCTGTGTGGACGGGGCGCATATTAAGACCGGATCGAAGGGCTGTCAAACTTATTTTTGAAAATTTTCAAAAATTTTTTCCAGCAATACAACCACTTACCGACGAACCGAGCGCCCTGCCCCACATTTGCTGGACAGAAACCGTCAAATCAGGCGATTGCGGCCAGCAGCTTTTCCCATTCCTTGTTTTCCTTCTTCGACACGCCACCCAGCAGGTCCAGGGCCTGGCGCAGGCGGAAGCGGGTCAGGTCCGGGCCGAGGATTTCCATGGCGTCGAGCACCGAGACCGAGCTGGCCTGGCCGGTGATGGCGGCGAACATCAGCGGCATGGCGTCACGCAGCTTCAGTTCCAAGGCTTCGACAACGGCCTGGATGGTGGCGGTGATGCGGTCCTTTTCCCAGGTGCGCAGGGATTCGAGCTTCCACAGGATCAGTTGCATCACCTGGCGCACCTGCTCGGGCGAGAGCTTCTTGTGCTCGAACAGCTTGGCGTCCAGTTGCAGGCCACCGGCGAAGAAGAAGCCGCCCAGCGGAGCGATCTGGCTGAAGGTCTCTACCCTGCCCTGCACGTGCGGTGCGATTTTCATCATGTAGTCGGCGTTGAAGGCCCACTTCTGCACGCGGGTGGCGAATTCTTCAACCGGCAGTTCACGCAACCACTGGCCATTGAGCCAGGACAGTTTTTCGATGTCGAAGATCGGCCCGCCCAGGGACACGCGCGACAGGTCGAAATGCTCGACCATCTCGGCCAGGGAGAACTTCTCGCGCTCATCCGGCATCGACCAGCCCATGCGGCCCAGGTAGTTGAGCATGGCTTCCGGCATGAAGCCCATGCGCTCGTAGAAGGTCACCGACGTCGGGTTCTTGCGCTTGGAGAGCTTGCTCTTGTCGGGGTTGCGCAGCAGCGGCATGTAGCACAGCTTGGGCTGTTCCCAACCGAAGTACTCGTAGAGCTTCATCAGCTTGGGCGCCGAGGGCAGCCATTCTTCGCCGCGCAGCACGTGGGTGATGCCCATCAGGTGGTCGTCGACGACGTTGGCCAGGAAGTACGTCGGCAGGCCGTCGGTCTTCATCAGTACCTGCATGTCCATGCGGTCCCACGGGATCTCGACATCGCCGCGCAGCATGTCCGGCACCACGCAGACGCCCTCGGTGGGCACCTTCATGCGGATCACGTGGGGCTCGCCGGCCGCCAGGCGTCGGGCAACTTCTTCGGGCGACAACAGCAGTGCACGGCCGTCGTAGCGTGGGGTTTCACCCCGCGCCTGTTGCTCGGCGCGCATCTGGTCCAGTTCTTCGGCGGTGCAGAAGCACGGGAAGGCGTGGCCCAGGTCGACCAGTTGCTGGGCGTACTGCTTGTAGATATCGCCCCGCTCGCTCTGGCGGTACGGACCGTGGGGGCCGCCCACGTCCGGGCCTTCGCTCCACTCGATGCCCAGCCAGCGCAGGGCATCGAAGATCTGCTGTTCGGACTCGCGGGTCGAACGCAACTGGTCGGTGTCCTCGATGCGCAGGATGAACTCGCCGCCATGCTGCTTGGCAAAGCAATAGTTGAACAGGGCAATGTAGGCCGTGCCGACATGGGGGTCGCCGGTGGGCGATGGCGCGATACGCGTACGAACGGTCATGAAAGGTCTCGAGCAGAGTGAATCAAAGGGTCGATGTTAGCAGGCCCGATGCGGTTGGCTCTAGTGAGGGGGTGGTTTTTGCTGGTTGGGGGGATTGGCCGGAGAAGGTGTTGGGGCGGCCAGGGGCGTGGCTTGATACTTGATGCGCCCTTGATCGAGCGCCGTGCGGGCGGTGCTCGATCAAGGGCGCTACAAACGCAAAGCCATGCCCCCGGGGTCTCAGCCGCCCCGATGCAACTTGCTCATCAGCTCCGCCTCAGCCTGGGTCAACCCACAGGACTGGGTCAATTCATCCACGCTGGCCCCCATGCCCACCAGACGCGCGGCCTGGGCAAACGACAGGCTCGATGGGTCACGCTGCTCCAGCATGGCCAGCTTGTCGGGCAGCGGCGCGACCACAGCGCGCAATTCGTGCAGGTCTTCACCCATGCGCACGGTGCCGTTCTGGTAATCCTCGACGCGACGCGCCAGGTCCTTGATGCGCTGGTCGCGAATGGCATCGCCGGCCGCCTGCTGGGCAGCGATTTCCCGCTGGCCACGGATGTTGGCCAGCAAGACCGCGAGCGTGGCCACCCAGAGGATGGCCAGCACGATGACGCCTACCTCGAAAATCAACTCAGATGCTCTCCAGCTCGGACCACTCTTCCTCGGTCATCATCTTGTCCAGCTCGACCAGAATCAGCAACTCGCCGTTCTTGTTGCACACGCCCTGGATGAACTTGGCCGATTCCTCGTTACCCACGTTCGGCGCGGTCTCGACTTCGGACTGGCGCAGATAGACCACTTCGGCCACGCTGTCGACCAGGATGCCGACCACTTGCTTGTCGGCCTCGATGATGACGATACGGGTGTTGTCGCTGACGTCAGCCGGCATCAGGCCGAAGCGCTGGCGGGTGTCGATCACGGTGACCACGTTGCCGCGCAGGTTGATGATACCCAGCACGTAGCTTGGCGCACCCGGTACCGGGGCGATTTCGGTATAGCGCAGTACTTCCTGTACCTGCATCACGTTGATGCCATACGACTCATTATCCAGGCGAAAGGTTACCCACTGCAGAATAGGATCTTCGGAACCTTGTGCAGACGACTTCTTCATACCCCTAACCTCTCGAAAACCGTGATGACGGTGTGTGTGCAGTACAGTGGCGCCGGCGCGGCGCCGCTGATCATTTAAGGTGTTGCATCTGTTTCACCGCACCGCTGGCGATCAGTTCGGCCAGGGCCGAGACGTCCAGCAATGCGCACATGTGTTCGATCACCGTGCCGGCCAGCCATGGCCGCTGGCCGCGCTGGCTGCGCCACTTGATCTCGCTGGGGTCCAGGCGCAACGAGCGGCTGACCTGATGCACCGCCAGTCCCCACTCGTAGCCCTGCACCGAAATCACGTACTGCAAGCCCTGCTGGAAGTCATCGCGGTAGCGGTCGGGCATCACCCAGCGCGCCGTGTCGAGGACTTTCAGGTTGCCGGCCTGGCTGGGCAAAATGCCCAGGAACCAGTTGGGCTGGCCGAACAGCGGTGTCAGCTCGTGGCCAGCCAGGGAGTAGATCGAGCCCAGGCACACCAGCGGTACCGCCAGGGTCAACCCGGCGACATCGAACAACAGGCACTCGAAGGGTTCCGCGGCCCAGCTTGGGCGGCCATCCACCTCCGCAGGCGGCACGGCGCCCGGCGGTACCGGACGATGCACCTCGACTACCGGCTCCACCGGTGCCACAACCCCTATGTCGGCAGCCGGCGCGGAAACTTGCGCCGGGGGCTCGATAACCACCGGCGCGGGCACAGGCCGCGGCACGGGCGCTACCGCTGGCGCAGGGGCCACCACCGGCTTGGGCTCGGGCCGCGCATCACGAATCTGTTCTTCCAGCACCGCGGCCTGGAAGTCGTCCAGCACCTCGGGGCTGGCTTCCAGCTCCTCGGTGGCGTCCTGCAGCAGGCCGTCCAGGTAGGACTGCAACGCTACCTGCGGTTTTGTGGCGAGGCTGACGGGACGTGTCATCAAGCCACCTGCGCGACGAGTTGCTGGGCCAGCAGGTGCTTGAGCAGGGCCCGGTACGCCACCACGCCACGGCTTTTGGCGTCGAACTGCGACGGCGTCTGGCCGGCGCGGCTGGCGTCACGCAGGCGCGTGTCCACGGGAATGTAGCCCTGCCAGATCTGCTCCGGATAAGCGTCCTTGAGCACCCGCAGGGTGCCCATGGAGGCCTGGGTGCGGCGGTCGAACAGGGTCGGCACGATGCTGAACGGCAAGGGCTGCTTGCGCGAGCGGTTGATCATGGCCAGGGTGTTGACCATGCGCTCCAGGCCTTTCACGGCCAGGTACTCGGTCTGCACCGGGATCACCAACTGCTGGCTGGCGGCCAGGGCGTTGACCATCAGCACGCCCAGCAACGGCGGGCTGTCGATGATCGCATAGTCGAAATCCTGCCACAGTTGCGCCAGGCTCTTGGCGATCACCAGCCCCAGGCCACTCTGGCCGGGGGATTGACGTTCCAGGGTCGCCAAGGCAGTGCTGGACGGCAGCAGCGCCACTTTTTCGTCACTGGTGGGCAACAGCAATTGCCCAGGCAGGCCCTGGGGAACCTGCCCCTTGTGCAGGAACAGGTCGTAACAGCTGTGCTCCAGCGCATCGGGATTGTGCCCGAAGTAACTGGTCATGGAACCGTGGGGGTCGAGGTCGACCACGACCACGCGCTTGCCCGCCTCGGCCAGCAGGCCGGCCAGGGCGATGGAGGTGGTGGTCTTGCCGACTCCACCTTTTTGGTTGGCTACTGCCCAGACTCTCATGGGGTGTTTTCCTCCCGGCGCGGCAGGTTGCCTACCGAGACATTCGACTCAAGTTATAAGGCCGGTGACGGGGAATTGACACCGCTGGCCCCCACCGACTGCGTTACGGGCTGCGGTGCAGTTTGTGTGCCAGCACGGCGCAAAGCTGCGTCCGGGGTGACATTCGCACTGCCAGTACCCGTGATGCTGCGGCGAACGTCCAGGTTGCGCGAGATCACCAGCACCACCCGACGGTTGTGAGCACGCCCGTCCGCCGTGGTGTTGGTGTCGATAGGCTGGAACTCGCCGTAACCCACCGAGGCCATGCGCCCGGGGTTGATGCCTTCCATCGCCAGCATGCGCACGATACTCGACGCCCGCGCCGAGGACAGCTCCCAGTTGGTGGGGTACTGGGCGGTGCGGATAGGTTGATCATCGGTGAACCCTTCCACGTGAATGGGGTTGCCGAACGGCTTGATGATGTTGGCCACTTTCTCGATGATCGAGAACGCCTTGTCACTGGGAATGGCATCGCCGCTGCCGAACAGCAGGCCGGACTTGAGCTCGATCTCGATCCACAGTTCGTTGCCGCGCACGGTCAACTGGTTGGATTTGATCAGGTCGCCGAAGCCATCGCGCACCTGGTCGGCGATGCTTTTGAGCGGGTCGTCGGCGGCGCTGGCGATGCCGGCATCGGTCTGCTCGCTGTCACTGACCAACGGCTCGGACGGCTTGACCGTCAGCGGCCGCTCATCACCGATGGGGATAGGCTTGAGGCTGCGCTGGGGGTCGTTGAACACCCCGACCAGCGCCTGGGACAGCACCTTGTACTTGCCTTCGTTGATCGAGGAGATCGAATACATCACCACGAAAAAGGCAAACAGCAGGGTGATGAAGTCAGCGTAGGACACCAGCCAGCGCTCGTGGTTTTCGTGCTCTTCGGTATGACGACGGCGTGCCATGGCTTAACCCCTCACTCCATGAAGCCTTGCAGCTTGAGCTCGATGGACCGCGGGTTCTCGCCTTCGGCAATCGACAGAATGCCTTCGAGCAGCATCTCCCGGTAGCGCGACTGGCGGATGGCAATGGCCTTGAGCTTGCTGGCAATGGGCAGCAGCACCAGGTTGGCGGTCGCTACCCCGTAGATGGTGGCGACGAAGGCCACGGCGATGCCATTGCCCAATTGCGAAGGATCGGCCAGGTTGCCCATCACGTGGATCAGGCCCATCACGGCACCGATGATACCGATGGTGGGCGCATAGCCCCCCATGCTCTCGAACACTTTCGCCGCCTGGATATCGCGGGCTTCCTGGGTCAGGAAGTCTACCTCCAGGATACTGCGAATGGCCGCGGGCTCGGCACCGTCCACCAGCAGTTGCAGCCCCTTGCGCGAATAGCTGTCTGGCTCGCTGTCAGCCACCGACTCCAGGCCCAGCAGGCCTTCCTTGCGCGCGGTGAGGCTCCAGTTGACCACCCGGTCGATGCCACCGGCCAGGTCGATGCGTGGCGGGAACAGAATCCACACGACGATCTGCATGGCGCGCTTGAAAGCGCTCATGGGCGACTGCAACAGGCACGCTGCCAGCGTGCCGCCGATGACGATCAATGCCGCGGGGCCGTTGAGCAGCGCCGACAGATGACCACCTTCCAGAAAGTTGCCGCCGATGATGGCGATGAACGCCAGCAATAGGCCCAGTAAGCTCAGAACGTCCATCAGACACAGGCCTCGACCAGGTGCCGACCGATATCGTCGAGGCCGTAAACGGCATCGGCGAGGTTGGCTTTGACGATGGCCATGGGCATGCCATAGATCACGCAACTGGCCTCATCCTGGGCCCACACATGACTGCCGCCCTGCTTGAGCAGGCGCGCGCCCTCGCGACCGTCGGCGCCCATGCCGGTGAGTACCACCGCCAGCACCTTGTCGCCGTAGGACTTGGCCGCCGAACCGAAGGTGATGTCCACACAGGGCTTGTAGTTCAAGCGCTCATCGCCCGGCAGGATCTTCACCGTGCCGCGGCCGTCGACCATCATCTGCTTGCCACCCGGGGCCAGCAGGGCCAGGCCGGGGCGCAGCACGTCACCGTCCTCGGCTTCCTTGACGCTGATGCGGCACAGCTTGTCCAGGCGCTCGGCGAATGCCTTGGTGAAGGCTGCCGGCATGTGCTGGATCAGCACGATGGGCGCCGGGAAGCCGGCCGGCAACTGGGTCAACACCCGCTGCAGGGCCACGGGGCCGCCGGTAGAAGTACCGATGGCCACCAGCTTGTAGTTCTTGCGCTTGGGCGCCGGCGAAGACGGTGCCGGCGCCGGCGCGTGGCCATGAGCATGAGCAGGGCCGTGCGCTGGCGCATGGCTGGCTACCGGCTGGCGTGCGGGCGCCGGGCGTGCCGGAGGGGCGTAGCTGCTGGTCGGTGCCACTGCCGGCGCGGGCGCCGGTGCTGCGGTGGGCGCCGGGCTGCTGTAGCTGCTGAAACGGCGGTTGCTGCGCGAAATGGTATGCACCTTCTCGCACAGCATCTGCTTGACCTTCTCGGGGTTGCGCGAGATGTCTTCGAAATTCTTGGGCAGGTAATCCACCGCGCCTGCATCGAGCGCGTCCAGGGTCACCCGGGCGCCTTCGTGGGTCAGCGAGGAGAACATCAACACCGGCGTGGGGCAGCGCTGCATGATATGCCGCACGGCGGTGATGCCATCCATCATGGGCATCTCGTAGTCCATGGTGATGACGTCGGGCTTGAGCGACTGGGCCAGCTCGATCGCTTCCTTGCCATTGGTCGCCGTGCCCACCACCTGGATGGCGGGGTCCGACGAAAGAATTTCCGAGACGCGGCGGCGGAAGAAACCGGAATCATCCACCACCAGGACCTTGACTGCCATAAACACTCCATTGGAGAGCGGGCGCCTCATGGCGCGCCGCCCTCAAGAATCAGATACGCCGCGCTGCGTAGCGCTTGAGCATGCTCGGAACATCGAGGATCAGGGCAATGCGACCGTCACCGGTAATGGTGGCGCCCGACATGCCCGGCGTACCCTGGAGCATCTTGCCCAGCGGCTTGATCACAACCTCTTCCTGGCCCACCAGTTGATCGACCACGAAGCCGATGCGCTGGGTGCCTACCGACAGGATCACCACGTGACCCTCGCGCTGCTCCTCGTGCGCGGCCGAACTCACCAGCCAGCGCTTGAGGTAGAACAGGGGCAGTGCCTTGTCCCGCACGATCACCACTTCCTGGCCGTCGACCACGTTGGTGCGCGACAGGTCCAGGTGGAAGATCTCGTTGACGTTGACCAGCGGGAAGGCAAAGGCCTGGTTGCCCAGCATCACCATCAGTGTCGGCATGATCGCCAGGGTCAACGGCACCTTGATGACGATCTTCGAACCCTGGCCCTTGGCCGAGTAGATATTGATCGAGCCGTTGAGCTGGGAGATCTTGGTTTTCACCACGTCCATGCCCACGCCGCGGCCGGACACGTCGGAAATCTCGGTCTTGGTGGAGAAGCCCGGGGCGAAGATCAGGTTGTAGCAGTCCGATTCGCTCAGGCGGTCGGCCGCGTCCTTGTCCATCAGGCCCTTTTCCACGGCCTTGGCACGCAATACGCCAGGGTCCATGCCCTTGCCGTCATCGCTGATGGACAAGAGAATATGGTCACCTTCCTGCTCGGCGGACAGCACCACCTTGCCGTTGCGGGACTTGCCGGCGGCTTCGCGCTCCTCCGGGGTTTCGACGCCGTGGTCCACGGCGTTGCGCACCAAGTGCACCAACGGGTCGGCCAGGGCCTCGACCAGGTTCTTGTCCAGGTCGGTCTCTTCGCCGATCAGCTCCAGGTTGATCTCTTTCTTGAGCTGGCGGGCCAGGTCGCGAACCTGGCGCGGGAAGCGCCCGAAGACCTTCTTGATCGGCTGCATGCGGGTCTTCATGACCGCGGTCTGCAGGTCGGCGGTGACCACGTCCAGGTTGGACACGGCCTTCTGCATGGCCTCGTCGCCACTGTTGGCACCCAGGCGTACCAGGCGGTTGCGCACCAGCACCAGTTCGCCAACCATGTTCATGATTTCGTCCAGCCGCGCGGTGTCGACCCGCACGGTGGTTTCCGCCTCACTGGCCGCGTGTTTCTCTGGCGCAGGCGCGGCGGCGCGGGCTGGTGCTGGGGCGGCCGCAGCAGCCTTGGCCGGCTCCGGCTTGGCGGCAGGTTTTGCCGCCGGCTTGGCCGCGGGCGGGGTGGCCACGGCAGCGCTGGCGGCGCTGGCCGCAGGTGCGGCGGCCGGGGTCTCGGTGAACTTGCCCTTGCCATGCAACTGATCCAGCAGCGACTCGAACTCGTCGTCGGTGATCAGGTCGCCGCCACCCGCTGCCGGCGTGGCCGCGGCGGGGGCGTCAGGCTTGGCGTCGCTGCCCAGCGCATCAGGCACGAACGCGCCCTTGCCATGCAACTGGTCCAGCAGCGCTTCGAATTCGTCGTCGGTGATCTCGTCGCTCGCCGCGCCAGTGCTGGCCGGCGGGCTGGCCGGTGCAACGGCGTCGGGGGCAAACTGGCCCTTGCCGTGCAACTGGTCCAGCAGCGATTCGAACTCATCGTCGGTGATCTCATCGCTGTCGGCAGCCGAGGCTGTGGCCGCAGGCTCTTCGGCCTGGGCCTTGACCGCGTTCAGCGAGTCCAGCAGTTGCTCGAATTCGCTGTCGGTGATGTCACCCGAGTCAGCCACTTCGTCAACCACCGGCGCCGGGGCTTGTTCCACCGCGGCAGGTACTTCGTCGGCACCAGCCGGCTCCGCCAGGCGCGACAACGCCGCCAGCAGTTCCGGTGTGGCCGGGGTAATCTCGGTTCGTTCACGGACCTGGGTGAACATGGCGTTCACCGCATCCAGGGCTTCGAGCACCACGTCCATCAGTTCCGAGTCAACGCGACGCTCACCCTTGCGCAGGATGTCGAACACGTTTTCGGCGATGTGGCAGCACTCCACCAGCTCGTTGAGCTGGAGGAAGCCGGCGCCCCCTTTTACAGTGTGAAAACCGCGAAAAATTGCATTGAGCAAATCACCGTCATCGGGCCGGCTTTCCAGCTCGACCAATTGTTCGGAGAGTTGCTCAAGAATTTCACCGGCTTCTACCAGGAAATCCTGGAGGATTTCTTCGTCGGCGCCGAAGCTCATTTAACGTGCCCCTTAAAAACCAAGACTGGATAGCAGATCGTCGACATCGTCCTGACTGGACACAACGTCTTCACGCTTATCGGCATGAATCTGCGGACCTTCACCCCGAGTTGGATGTTTTTCTTGATCTTTTTCCGCGCGAAGCTGTTCGCGGTCGTGTTCGATGCCTGCGAAGCGGTCTACCTGGCTGGCCATGAGCACCAGTTTGAGCAGGTTGCTCTCGACTTCAGTGACCAGTTGGGTCACGCGCTTGATCACTTGGCCGGTAAGGTCCTGGTAATCCTGCGCCAGCAGAATGTCGTTCAGCGCGCCGGAAACCTTGCCGGTACCGTGCTCGCTTTGCGTCAGAAAACTGTCGACCCGCTTCACCAGCTCGCGGAACTCGGCGGCGCCGACTTCCTTGCGCATGAAGCGCTGCCAGTCGGCGCTGAGGCTTTTGGCCTCAGTGCTGAGCTCGTTGAGCACAGGGGTACTCTGCTCCACCAGGTCCATGGTGCGGTTGGCGGCGTTTTCGGTCAGCCGAACCACATAGGACAGCCGTTCGGTGGCGTCCGTGATCTGTGAGACTTCCTCGGCTTGCGGCATGTGCGGGTCAATCTGGAAGTTGACGATTGCACTGTGCAGCTCGCGCGTGAGCTTGCCAACCTCCTGGTACAGGCCGCGATCACGGGTCTGGTTGAGCTCATGGATCAGTTGCACAGCGTCGCCAAACTTGCCTCTTTCAAGGCTTTCGACCAACTGCTGGGCGTGTTTTTTCAGGGTCGACTCGAAGTCACCCAGTGAAGACTCTTTACGCTCCATAGCTCTCCCGTGGCGCAATGCTTCAACCGATACGTTCGAAAATCTTCTCGATCTTTTCTTTCAACGCCACGGCTGTGAAGGGTTTGACCACATAGCCGTTGACACCGGCCTGGGCCGCTTCGATGATCTGCTCGCGCTTGGCCTCGGCAGTCACCATCAGCACCGGCAGGTGCTTGAGCTTCTCGTCGGCGCGCACATGGCGCAGCAGGTCGATGCCGGTCATCCCGGGCATGTTCCAGTCCGTTACCAGGAAGTCGATGCTGCCGCTGTTGAGCACCGGAATGGCAGTGGTGCCATCGTCGGCTTCAACGGTGTTGGTGAACCCCAGATCACGCAACAGGTTCTTGATGATCCGCCGCATCGTCGAGAAGTCGTCAACGATGAGGATTTTCATGTTCTTGTCCAATTAGACCTCCAAGCAGTCTTAAACGCGCCCAGCACCTGGACGCGCATTCAATCAAATCTGGCTAGTGCACTACATGACGTGCGGCAAGGAAAATACCCATGCCGCATCCCCAAATCCAGCCCGGCATCACCCATTGCCTGGTTTCGCCCGGTCCCACAGGGGGATCAGCCATACCGGAAACAGGGTGCTACCCGAACCTTGAAAACCCTTACGCCCGTGCGCGCCACTCGCCCAGCCGGCTGCGCAGGCGGGCCGCGCATTGGCTGTGCAACTGACTGACCCGCGACTCGCTGACCCCCAGCACTTCGCCGATCTCCTTGAGGTTCAGCTCCTCATCGTAATAGAGAGCCAGAACCAGGCGCTCACGCTCCGGCAAGTTGGCGATGGCATCGGCCAGGGCCGCCTGGAAGCGCTCGTCTTCCAGGTCGCGCGAGGGCTCCAGGCCCGCGCTGGCGCCATCCTCGTGCAACCCTTCGTGCTCTCCGCCGTCCTGCAACAGGTCGTCGAAGCTGAACAGGCGGCTGCCCAGGGTGTCGTTCAGAATCGAGTAGTAATCATCGAGACTCAATTGGAGTTCGGCCGCAACCTCGTGATCTTTAGCGTCGCGGCCGGTTTTTGCCTCGATAGCGCGAATCGCGTCACTGACCATGCGCGTATTGCGGTGCACCGAGCGTGGCGCCCAGTCCCCCTTGCGCACTTCGTCCAGCATGGCGCCGCGGATGCGGATGCCGGCGTAGGTCTCGAAACTCGCGCCTTTGGTGGAGTCGTATTTGGTCGACACTTCCAGCAGGCCGATCATGCCGGCCTGGATCAGGTCTTCCACCTGCACACTGGCTGGCAAGCGCGCCAGCAAGTGGTAGGCGATGCGCTTGACCAGGGGGGCGTAGCGCTCGATCAGCTCATATTGCTGGGACTCGCGCGACGCCTTGCTGTACATCCGGTAGCCGCTGGCACTCATGATACGGGCCCTGCACTGGTCTGCTGCACCAGACGTTCGACGAAGAACTCCAGGTGCCCGCGCGGGTTGGCTGGCAACGGCCAGGTGTCGACTTTCTGCGCGATCGCCTTGAAGGCCAGGGCGCACTTGGAGCGCGGGAACGCTTCGTACACGGCGCGTTGCTTCTGCACGGCCTTGCGCACGCACTCGTCATAAGGCACGGCGCCCACGTATTGCAGGGCCACGTCGAGGAAGCGGTCGGTTACCTTGGTCAGCTTGGCGAACAGGTTGCGCCCTTCCTGAGGGCTCTGGGCCATGTTGGCCAGTACCCGGAAGCGGTTCATGCCGTAGTCGCGGTTGAGCAGTTTGATCAGCGCGTAGGCGTCGGTGATCGAGGTGGGCTCGTCGCACACCACCAGCAGCACTTCCTGCGCCGCGCGCACGAAGCTGACCACTGAATCGCCGATACCGGCCGCAGTGTCGATCACCAGCACATCGAGGTTGTCGCCGATGTCGCTGAAGGCCTGGATCAGGCCCGCGTGTTGAGCCGGTGTCAGGTGCACCATGCTCTGGGTACCGGAGGCGGCCGGTACGATGCGGATGCCGCCCGGGCCCTGGAGCAATACATCACGCAGCTCACAGCGCCCTTCGATGACATCGGCCAGGGTTCGTTTTGGTGTCAGGCCCAGCAGGACGTCGACGTTCGCCAACCCCAGGTCGGCGTCCAGCAACATGACGCGACGCCCGAGCTCGGCCAGGGCCAGCGACAAGTTCACTGACACATTAGTCTTGCCGACGCCACCCTTGCCGCCGGTCACCGCGATCACCTGTACGGGATGCATGCTGCCCATGTTAGTTCTTTACCTTGTCTTGCTTAGACCGAGGCCACATGACTGGCTGCGCTTTCAACAACTTGAAGAATGCCCGGCAGACCAACAATGTAGGTAGATTGCAACAACTTCATAACATTCACCTCAGCCAACACGTTTGCTCGGGCTGTGGTAGAGATCAGCGAACATATCGGCCATGGCCTCTTCGCTGGGCTCATCCTGCATTTGCACGTTCACCGCACGGCTGACCAACTGGTGCCGCCGCGGCAGGTGCAAATCGTCCGGAATGCGTGGCCCATCGGTAAGATAGGCCACTGGTAATTCGTGACTGATCGCCAGGCTGAGCACTTCGCCGAGGCTGGCCGATTCGTCCAGTTTCGTCAGGATACAACCTGCCAGCCCACAACGCTTGTAACTATGGTAAGCGGCAGTCAACACTTGCTTCTGGCTGGTGGTGGCCAGCACCAGATAATTGCGCGCCTTGATGCCACGTCCGGCCAGGCTTTCCAGTTGCAGGCGCAGGGCCGGATCGCTGGCCTGCAGGCCGGCGGTATCGATCAGCACCACCCGCTTGCGCAGCAGTGGCTCCAGCGCCTGGGCCAGGGACTGGCCCGGGTCGACGTGGGTCACCGGCACATTGAGGATGCGGCCCAGGGTCTTGAGCTGCTCCTGGGCGCCAATGCGGAAGCTGTCCATGCTCACCAGGGCAATGTTCTGCGCGCCGTACTTGAGTACGTAGCGGGCGGCCAGCTTGGCCAGGGTGGTGGTCTTGCCCATGCCGGCCGGGCCGACCATGGCGATCACACCACCCTCTTCCAGGGGCTCCACGTCCGGGGTGACGATCATGCGCGCCAGGTGTGCCAGCAGCATGCGCCAGGCCTGACGGGGTTCGTTGATCTCACCAACCATTTCCAACAGTTCACGCGACAGCGGGCCCGACAGACCGATGCGCTGCAGGCGACGCCAGAGATTGGCCTGCTGCGGCTTGCTGCCTTGCAGCTGGGTCCAGGCCAGGGAGCCAAGCTGCACTTCCAGCAGCTCGCGCAGGCCATTGAGTTCGCTGCGCATGGATTCGAACAGGCGCTGGTCCACCGGCGCGGCGGCAGGTGGGGCCTGGGGGCGCGGCGGCTCTTCGAAGGTCGGTTCCACCAGTGGCTCGGCGGCGGTCAGCGGCAGCCCGGCAAACAGCTGCCGGTTGGTGACCGCGTCGCTCTCGCCACGGGTGCTCAGTTCAGCCTGGGCGTTGACGATGCGCGACTGGGTCTTGCGCAGCTCGTCTTCAAGCTCCATGTTCGGCACACGGGGTGCCAGCGCGGACAGTTTGTAGTCCAGCGCGGCCGTGAGCTCGACGCCGCCGGCAATCCGACGGTTACCGATGATCGCGGCATCGGCGCCCAGCTCGTCGCGGACCAGTTTCATGGCCTGACGCATATCGGCGGCGAAAAAACGCTTAACTTGCATAACCCACTACCTCAGCCGTTGGGCCCTACTGTCGCTACGATGGTCACTTGCTTGTTGTCAGGAATTTCCTGATACGCCAAGACGTGTAAATTCGGTACTGCCAGGCGCCCGAAGCGCGAGAGCATCGCGCGGATCGGGCCCGCCACCAGAAGGATCACCGGTTGCCCGGCCATTTCCTGGCGCTGTGCGGCGTCTATCAGGGAACGTTGCAACTTCTCGGCCATGCTCGGCTCCAGCAAAACGCCTTCTTCCTGACCCTGACCGGCCTTCTGCAAACTATTGAGCAATATCTGTTCCAACCTTGGTTCCAAGGTGATGACAGGCAGCTCGGAGTCAAGCCCTACAATGCTTTGCACGATAGCGCGGCTCAGGCCGACCCGCACGGCCTGGACCAGCGCGGCGGTATCTTGACTCTTCACGGCATTGTTGGCGATGGCCTCGGCGATGCTGCGAATGTCGCGCACCGGCACCTGCTCGGCCAACAACGCCTGCAACACCTTGAGCAGCGACGACAGCGACAGCACGCCGGGCACCAGTTCCTCGGCCAGTTTTGGTGAGCCTTTTGCCAGTACGGCCAGCAATTGCTGGACTTCCTCGTGCCCGATCAGCTCGTGAGCGTGCTTGGACAGAATCTGGTTCAAATGCGTGGCCACCACGGTACTGGCGTCCACCACGGTATAACCCAGCGATTGCGCCTGCGGGCGGTTGCTCAACTCGATCCATACCGCGTCCAGGCCAAAAGCCGGATCCTTGGCGGTGATGCCGTTGAGGGTGCCAAACACCTGGCCCGGGTTGATCGCCAACTCGCGGTCGGGGTAAATCTCGGCTTCGGCCAGGATCACCCCCATCAGCGTCAGGCGATAGGCGCTGGGCGCCAGGTCCAGGTTGTCGCGAATGTGTACCGTAGGCATCAGGAAGCCCAGGTCCTGGGACAGCTTCTTGCGCACGCCCTTGATCCGCGCCAGCAGTTGCCCGCCCTGGTTGCGGTCCACCAGCGGAATAAGGCGGTAGCCCACTTCCAGGCCGATCATGTCGATGGGGGTCACGTCGTCCCAGCCCAGCTCCTTGGTGTCCTGGGCGCGGGTAGGCGACGGCAGCAGGTCCTGCTGGCGCTGCACTTCGGCCGCGGCGGCGACCTTGGCCTCGTTCTGCTTTTTCCACACCAGGTACGCGGCGCCACCGGCCAGCATGGCCAGGAACAGGAAAGACACATGGGGCATGCCCGGCACGGCGCCCATGATGGTCATCAGGCCAGCCGACACGGCCAGGGCCTTGGGCGAGGCGAACATCTGCCGGTTGATCTGCTTGCCCATGTCTTCCGAACCGGAAGCACGGGTCACCATGATGGCCGCGGCGGTCGACAGCAGCAGTGATGGCAACTGTGCCACTAAACCGTCACCAATGGTCAGCAAGGCGTACACCTTGCCGGCTTCGGAGAAGCTCAGGCCGTGCTGGAAAATACCGATGGCCATGCCGCCCAGCAGGTTGATGAACAGAATCAGCAGGCCGGCGATGGCGTCACCACGCACGAACTTGCTGGCACCGTCCATGGAACCGTAGAACTCGGCTTCCTGGGCCACTTCCAGGCGGCGCAGCTTGGCCTGGGCCTGGTCGATGAGGCCAGCGTTGAGGTCGGCATCGATGGCCATCTGCTTGCCTGGCATGGCGTCCAGGGTAAAACGGGCGCTCACCTCGGAGATACGCCCGGCACCCTTGGTAACCACCACGAAGTTGATGATCATGAGGATGGCGAACACCACCGCACCGACCACGTAGTTACCGCCGATCACCACTTCACCGAAGGCCTGGATCACCTTGCCCGCGGCCTGATGGCCATCGTGGCCGTGCAACATGACCACGCGGGTGGACGCCACGTTCAGCGCCAGGCGCAGCAGCGTGGCCACCAGCAGGATGGTGGGGAACACGGCGAAGTCCAGCGGCCGCAGGGCGTACACGCACACCAGCAGCACCACGATGGACAAGGCGATGTTGAACGTGAAGAACACGTCGAGCAGGAACGGCGGCACCGGCAACATCATCATTGCCAGCATGATCAACAGCAGCAGCGGCACACCCAGACTGCCCCGGCCAAGGCCGACCAGGTTGCTGCGCGCGGTGTTGAGTAACTGAGTGCGATCCACCGATAGTCCCCGTGATCTCAAGCAAACTTTTGACGCCTGATGGCGTTGTGGGTATGCCTTTGCAAGAACCTTTCCAACTTTGCAGCAGCGGCACGTTTTAAACTGCAAGCCAAGGTCAGACGCACCCCGGCTTGCTGCTTGAAGCGTGTTGCCCGTCAGCTGTCGCGGCGCAGGTCCGGGGGGATGGGCAGGTCTTTGAGGGGGTTGGGACGTTTGCCGCGCCCGGCGCGGTATTGGCGTATCTGGTAGACGTAGGCCAGGACCTGGGCCACGGCCAGGTAGAGACCGGCCGGGATCTGCTGCTCAAGCTCGGTGGAATAGTAGATCGAGCGCGCCAGCGCCGGTGATTCAAGGATCTGGATGTTGTGCTCGTTGGCGATCTCGCGGATCTTCAACGCAATGAAGTCGGTACCCTTGGCCAGCAGCATCGGCGCACTGCCCTTCTCCGGGTCGTACTTGAGCGCCACGGCGTAGTGGGTGGGGTTGGTGATGATCACGTCAGCCGTGGGAATGGCCGACATCATGCGCCGCTGTGACATTTCGCGCTGCAACTGGCGAATGCGTTGCTTGACCTCCGGCCGCCCTTCGCTGTCCTTGTGCTCGTCGCGCACTTCCTGCTTGGTCATCAGCAGTTTCTGACGCCCTTGGTACAACTGGATCGGCACGTCCACCGCCGCGATGATCAGCAACCCCAGGGACATCCACAAGGCGTTCCAGCCCACCAGCTGCACACAGTGGATGATGGCCATTTCCAACGGTTCATGACCAATGCTCAGCAGGTCGCCACGGTCCTTGTTGAGCACGAACAGCGCCACCAGCAGCACCACGAAAAATTTCGCCAGGGCTTTGAGCAACTCGGTCAGCGCGTGCATGGAGAACATGCGCTTGATACCGCTGAGCGGGTTCATGCGACTGAATTTCGGCGCCATGGAGCCGGGGGCGAACAGCCACCCGCCCAAGGAGATGGGACCGATGATCGACACCACCAGCAACACCAGCAGGATCGGCTGCACCGCGGCGATGGCCAGCTTGCCCGAGGCCATCAGGAACAGGCCCATCTGGCGCTCGTCGGTGAGCACCTCGCGGCTGAGGCTGAAGTTCATGCGCATCAGGTCCATCATCGTCTGCGCCAAATGGCCGCCATAGGCCAGCAAGGCACCGCAGCCGCCGATCATCACCGCCAGGGTGTTGAGTTCCTTGGAGCGGGTGACCTCGCCGCGCTCCCGTGCCTCACGGCGCTTTTTGTCCGTGGGGTCTTCTGTCTTGTCCTGACCACTCTCACTCTCTGCCATTTCAGCGGGCCCGTGCCAGTTCGCGCAGCCACTGCAAGGCCTCGGTGGCCATGGGCTGGTATTGGTTGAGAATATCCCCCAGGGTCAGCCACAGGATCAACATGCCCATGACCAGCGTCAGCGGGAAGCCGATGGAGAAGATGTTCAACTGCGGCGCGGCGCGGGTCATCACGCCAAAGGCAATGTTGACCACCAGCAGCGCGGTGATGGCCGGCAGCACGAGAATCACTGAGGCCGCCAGCACCCAGCTCATGTGCATGATCACTTCCCAGAACTGGTTGACCAGCAGGCCACCGCCCACGGGCAAGGTGGTGAAGCTCTCCACCAGCACCTCGAACACCACCAGGTGGCCGTTCATGGCCAGGAACAGCAACGTCACCAACATGGTGAAAAACTGCCCTACCACGGCCGTCTGCACGCCGTTGACCGGGTCGTTCATGGACGCAAAGCCCATGCCCATCTGAATGGCCAGGATCTGACCGGCGATCAGGAACGCCTGAAACAGCATTTGCAGGGAAAAGCCCAGCAAGGACCCGATGATGATCTGCTCACCCGCCAGCATCAGCCCTTGCAGGCTCAGGGCGTCCACCACCGGCATGGGTGGCAGGGTCGGCGAGATCACCACGGTAATGGCCAAAGCCAGGTACAGGCGGATGCGCTTGGGCACCATGGTGGTCCCGAACACCGGCATGGCCATCAGCATGGAGCCCACGCGAAACAGCGGCAGCATGAAGCTGGCGACCCAGGCGCCGATCTGCGCGTCGGTCAAGTGCAGGAGCGGGTTCATCCAATCAACTGCGGAATGCTGGTGTACAGGTTGGTGATGTACTCCATGAACGTACGCACCAGCCAGGGCCCGACAATGATCAGGGTGATGAGCATCACCAGCAGACGCGGCAGGAAGCTGAGCGTCTGTTCGTTGATCTGCGTCGCGGCCTGGAACATCGCCACGATCAGGCCCACCACCAGACTGGGCACCACCAGGATGCCGACCATCATGGTGGTCAGCCACAGCGCATTGCGAAACAGGTCCACAGCCACTTCAGGGGTCATGACGAATCTCCGTGCGGGTCTCAGACGCCGCCAAAACTGCTGGCCAGGGTACCGATGATCAGTGCCCAGCCATCCACCAGCACGAACAGCATGATCTTGAACGGCAGCGAGATGATCAGCGGCGAGAGCATCATCATACCCATCGCCATCAGCACGCTCGCCACTACCAGGTCGATGATCAGAAACGGAATGAAGATCATGAAGCCGATCTGGAACGCCGTCTTCAACTCCGAGGTGACGAAGGCCGGCACCACGATGGTCAGCGGCGCCTGGTCGGGGCTGGCGATGTCGGTGCGGTGGGACAGGCGCATGAACAGGTCCAGGTCACTCTGGCGCGTCTGTGCCAGCATGAAATCCTTCACCGGCCCCTCGGCCTTGAGCACTGCGTCCTGGGCGCTGAGCTTCTCCGCCAGGTAGGGCTGCAGGGCCTGCTGGTTCACCTTGTCGAACACCGGCGCCATGATGAACATGGTCAGGAACAGCGCCATGCCCGTCAGCAGCTGGTTGGACGGCGTCTGCTGCAGGCCCAGGGCCTGGCGCAGGATGGAGAAGACGATGATGATGCGGGTAAAGCTGGTCATCAGCATGACGAACGCCGGGATGAAGCTCAGCGCGGTCATGATCAGCAGAATCTGCAGGCTGACCGAATACTCCTGCTGGCCGTTGGCGCCGGTGCCCAGGGTGATCGCCGGGATCGACAACGGGTCGGCGGCCAGCGCCAGTGGCGCAGCCATTACCAAGGCCAGGGTCAAGAAAAAGCGCAGCGCGCCCATCAGTGCTTATCCTTATGATCCTTGCCCAACAGCTCCATCAGGCGCTGGGCGAATTCCGGGGTGGCCGTGGTGGCCTTGGCCGGTTTTTCGATGGGGTGCTGCAGCACGTGCAGCGGCGCGATACGGCCTGGGCTGAGGCCCAGCAGGATCTGTTCGGAACCCACCTGCACCAGCACCAGGCGGTCCCGCGGGCCCAGGGCCCGGGAGCCCAGCAGTTCGATCACCTGGCCGCCATGGGGCGTGGCCTGCTGAACCCGACGCAGCACCCAGGCCAGGGCGAATATCACCCCGATCACCAGCAGCAGGCCGAGCATCAGTTGAGTCAACTGGGCGGCCATGCCGCCCCCCAGGGCCGAGCCCACGGCCACCGGCGCGGGCGCAGGGTCCGCGGCGGCCGGCGCCAGGGTCTGCGCCGCGAAGGCTGGCAACGGCAGGGCCAGCAGCAGCGTCAGCAGGCGGCCCATGTCAGCGCAGCTTCTTGATGCGTTCGCTGGGGCTGATCACGTCGGTCAGGCGAATGCCGAACTTTTCGTTGACCACCACCACTTCGCCGTGGGCGATCAGCGTGCCATTGACCAGCACGTCCAGCGGCTCACCGGCCAGGCGGTCGAGCTCGATCACCGACCCCTGGTTGAGCTGCAGCAGGTTACGGATGTTGATGTCGGTGGCGCCCACTTCCATGGAGATGGTCACGGGGATGTCCAGGATCACGTCCAGGTTCGGGCCTTCCAGGTTCACCGGGCCGGTGTGCTTGGGCGAGCTGCCGAACTCTTCCATCGGCAGGCGCGAACCCGAGGCCGAGTGACCGGCGTCGGCGGCCAGCAGTGCATCAATGTCGTTCTGCCCGGCGTCGCCGGACTCACCCAGGGCCGCAGCCCACTCATCGGCCAGGGCCTGGTCTTCCGGGGAAGTCATTTCGTGTTCGTCAGCCATCAGAGGTCCTCGACGGTCATTGAATTCAGGGTTGGAACCTTATCGACAGCGCCTCAACGGCGCTCGATCGGCTCGATCACTTGCAACGCCAGGTTACCCTTGTGGGAACCGAGCTTGGCTTTGAACGAAGGAACGCCGTTGGCGCGCATAACCAGCTCTTCCGGCAATTCCACCGGAATCACATCGCCCGGCTGCATGTGCAGGATGTCGCGCAAACGCAGCTGGCGCCGCGCCACCGTCGCCCCGATCGGTACGCTAACGTCCAGCAGGTCTTCGCGCAGGGCCTTGCTCCAGCGCTCGTCCTGGTCGTCCAGGTCGGACTGGAAGCCGGCGTCGAGCATTTCGCGCACCGGCTCGATCATCGAGTACGGCATGGTCACGTGCAGGTCGCCGCCACCGCCATCGAGTTCGATGTGGAAGGTAGACACCACCACCGCTTCGCTCGGGCCGACGATGTTGGCCATGGCCGGGTTCACTTCGGAGTTGATGTACTCGAAGTTGACTTCCATGATGGCCTGCCAGGCTTCCTTCAGGTCGATGAAGGCCTGGTCCAGCACCATGCGTACCACGCGCAGCTCGGTGGGGGTGAATTCCCGCCCCTCGATCTTGGCGTGGCGGCCGTCGCCGCCGAAGAAGTTGTCCACCAGCTTGAACACCAGCTTGGCGTCGAGGATGAACAGCCCGGTGCCGCGCAACGGCTTGATCTTCACCAGGTTGAGGCTGGTAGGCACGTACAGCGAATGCACGTACTCACCGAACTTCATCACCTGCACGCCGCCCACCGCCACGTCCGCGGAGCGGCGCAGCAGGTTGAACATGCTGATGCGGGTGTAGCGGGCGAAACGCTCGTTGATCATTTCCAGAGTCGGCATGCGCCCACGGACGATACGGTCCTGGCTGGTCAGGTCGTAACTCTTGACGCTGCCCGGCTCCCCGATGCTTTCGGTCTGCACCAGCCCATCGTCGACGCCGTGCAGCAGCGCGTCGATCTCATCCTGGGACAGCAGGTCTTGCACGGCCATGTCGTGTTCCTACTGCAATACGAAGTTAGTGAAAAGCAGCTGGTCGATGACCGGCTTGCCGACTTCTTTCTGCGCCACGGCCTGCACGGCGGCAGTGGCCTTCTGACGCAGCATTTCCACGCCGACCGGGGTGGCCAGGGTGGTGAAGTTCTCACCGGAGAACATCATCACCAGGTTGTTGCGGATCACGGGCATGTGCACCATCAGGGCGTCCAGGTCGGCCTTGTCACGCCCCTGCATGGTCAGGCTGACCTGCATGTAGCGGTCACGGCCGTCCTGCTTGAAGTTGACCACGAAGGCCGGCGTCATCGGCTCGTAGATGGCCGGCTGCTTGCCTGCCGCGGCAGCTGGCGCCTCGGCCGGCTTGGCCTCGGCCCCCTTGTGCAGGAAGAACCAGGTAGCGCCCACCGACGCCCCTACCACTACCAGCAGCACAATGACAAAAAGCAGAATCATCTTGAGTTTGCCTTTGCCTGCGGGTTCTTTCTCTGCTTCGGTCTTTGCCATGCCAATAATCCGTCACTAATCGGGGGTTAACGCTTGCCTGCACAGGGTTGAGCAAGTGTTATGCCAGATTGCGAGGGAGGGCGGTTTTGCCGCCAAGGATTCCCAGGCAAGCCTGGGAATCCGTGATTCAGGCGTAGTAGTCGATGGCGCTGGTGCCAACCACGACCTGCTGCACGGTGGGTTCCGAGGCCAGGGGGGAGGCAGCGTCGATGCCGTCCAGGCTGTCACCGCCGCCAGTGCCGCGCGCGGTGCGCTGGCTCTGCCGAGCCTGGTCCTGAGACGACTGGCGCGACTGGTCGGAGACGTTGACGTCAAGCTGGCCCATGCCCTGCTCGGCGAACATGTCCTTGAGGCGGCCCTGCTGGCTTTCCAGCGCTTCGCGCACGTGCACGTGGGCGCTGGTGAAGGTCACGGTCTGCTGATCGGGCGTCATGTCCACGCGAATGTTCAGGCGCCCGAGCTCAGCCGGCGTCAGCTGGATGTCGGCCGACTTGAGGTTCTGGCTGGACAGGTACATCACTCGGTTGACCACGCCTTCGGTCCAGCCGCTCTGGTTCATCGCCAACTGGGTGGTGGGCGCCTGCACCGGCGTGGCAGCCGCAGTCTTGGCGGTGGTAGCACTGGTGTCGGTCATGGCCGCCAGGCGATTGGCGAAGTTGTCCATGCGGGTGTCGGCCGAGGCGCCCTTGATGTCTTTGAGGCCATCATCGATCTGGCTGCCAAAGGCCTTGTCGCTGAGCTCGCTTTCGCCCGACGATTTCTGTTGCACCACCATGCTGGCCAGACCCGAGGCGAAGCTCTGGTCGGCGTCGGAGCTGATCGCATCCTGGGGCGCGTTCTTGTCGTTGGTCTGGGCATGGGCCGAGGTCGTGCCCTGGGCCTTGGCGTTCTGCTCCAGTGCCAGGCGCAGGGTAGGCATATTGGCCAGGGGGTCGTCCTTGGACGGGTCGAAGCTGTCAGTGTCCGACGTGCTGGCAGTAGTGTCCTGCGCCGGCGCGGGCACCTGGGCCAATGCCGCGGCCTGAGCCGGGTCCGGTGTGACCACCGGTTGCTGGGCCTGGGTCAGCGCCGGGTCAGGCACGGCCGCCACCGCCACGGTCGGGTCCGGTGTGACCACGGGGGCCGCCTGGGCGGTGGCGTCAGGGGTGGCGCTGTCGGTGTCGGTGACGTCGTCGGCCTGATCGTCATCCTTGCTCTTGTCAGCCTTGTCCGCTTTGCCGCCTTTGTCCGCCTTGGCGCTCTGGTCAGCCTTGCCGGAAGGATCAGCCTTGGCACCCTTGTCAGCCTGGGCTGCCTTGTGGGCAGGCAAGTTCTTGCCGCTATCGGCAACGGCCGGTTTGCTGGCGGCAGTATCCTTGTCGCTGGCGGCCTTGCTCTTGCCGACCGTGGCCACCTGGTCCTGCTGCTTGCTGGCCTGCTGGTGGTCTACCCCGGCGACCTTGGTCGTGGTGGCCTGGGACTGCTTGGCATAGACCTTGGCAAAGTCTGCGGACGTGTCCTTGGCGGGCTCGGCGGCCTTGCTCAAGCTGGCCAGCGTGCTGGCTTGAGTGCTCGCCGTGCTGGTGATCTGCAAGAGAGGGTTTGACGCGACTGACATTGACAGGTCTCCGCTGCACTGAAATCGGGGGGTACAGGTGCAGTGGCTACAGCAAGAGTCGGGCCAGGTTTGTAAGAACGCCGACATACAACACTGCCGGCCCGTAGCAGCGGACCCGGCCGCGTCACAGTCGCCGCGCAGTATCAGGCACACCGCGCATAGCGCAGATGCGACCATACACCGGTCTCAGCAGGGAAAACGCTGACGCTCGTCGCGGTAGAGGCGGCGCACTTCGGCGAATTCATGATCGATGCGGTTGACCAGGTCTTCGATGTCATTGAGCGGCGGATGCTTGACGCGCTCCTCCAGCTGGCGACACAGATCCGCCAACTGCGTGGCTCCCATGTTGCTGCTGCTGCCCTTGAAGCTGTGAGCCGCCTGGCCCAGTTGCTGCGGGTCAGTGGCGCGGTGCAGTTCGTTCAGGCGCACTTCCGAATCGGTCAGGAAGGTATCCAGCAACAAGGGATACTCTTCTTCCATGACTTCCTGCAGCGCGCTGAGCACGTCGTAGTCGAGATGCTGGTTGGACACTTGTTCGCTCCTTGATCAAGCCTGAATTATGCCAGAGCCTCCCAGGTAAATTCCACGCAGGCGCTGCGACCGTCCTCGGACCACTGCGCGCTGCGGCTCAATTGCCTGATCAGCTTGAGGCCCCGGCCGGAAAGCCCCGTCTCCTCGGCGTCGCGGGCGATCACCTGGCGCGCGTCGAAGCCATGGCCGCTGTCTTCGACATCGATGGTCAGGCGCCCGCCCGTACCTTCCGGTTGCACCAGAAAGTGCATGCGCACATAACCGTCCTTCAACTGGTTCAGACGGGTATTGCGTTGGTCATAGTATTGCGCAAACCCTTCGGCGTCACGCTTGAGGCTGGAGTCCAGCCCCAGCACGCCGTGTTCCAGCGCATTGGAGTAGAGCTCCGAGAGGACGCTGTACAGCGCCCCGCTCTGGGCCCGCAGGCCGTGGATTTCCTGCAGCAGTTGCAACAGGTAGGGCAAAGGGTTGAAGCGTTTGAGGGTGTCGGCCCGCAGCTCCAGGCTCATGGACCAGTTCAGCGGGCTCGACGCACCGCTGTCGGAATAGATGGTGGCGGGCTGTTCCAGCGAATCGGGCTCGACCATCTCCACCTGGACCATGCTGACATCGTCGCGCGACTCGCCACGGAAGGCCTTGAGCGCGGCATGGATGTCCTCGAACAGCAGGTCGGGGTTGCGGTTGAGTTCGAATACCCGCTGCAGGCGGTCCACGCCGAACAGCTCCTCATCGCTGTCGGCGGTGTCGATCACGCCGTCGGAGCACAGGAACAGCCGGTCACCGGGCACCATGGAAAAAACCTCGGTCTTTTCCTGAAAACTGGCACGCGACAGCACGCCCAACGGCAGGTGGCGCGAACGTAGCGGTATATGCTCGTCGCTCGCCATGCGCCGCAGGTAGCCGTCAGGCATACCGCCGTTCCACACCTCCACTACCTGGCGCTGAAAGTTCAGGTACAGCAATGTGGCGCAGCAGAACATGTCCACCGGCAGGATGCGTTTGAGCTTGGCATTCATTTCCCGCAGGATTTCCGCCATCCCGTAGCCCTTGGCGGTCATGCCATAGAACACTTCCGCCAGGGGCATGGCGCCCACCGCCGCCGGCAAGCCGTGGCCGGTGAAGTCGCCCAACAGCAGGTGCATACCGCCCGAAGGGGTAAAGGCGGCCAGCAACAGGTCACCGTTGAACAGCGCGTAGGGCGATTGCAGGTAGCGAATGTTCGGGGAACTGAGGCAGCCGGAGTGGGCCACCTGGTCGAACACCGCCTTGGCCACGCGCTGCTCGTTGAGCAGGTAGCCGTGGTGGCGGGTGATCTGGTCCCGCTGGTCCAGCACCGTGGCCTGCAAGCGACGCAAGCGGTCCATGGCCTTGATCTTGGCGGCCAGGATCACCTGGTTATAGGGCTTGGCCAGAAAATCGTCGCCCCCGGCCTCCAGGCAACGCACCAGCGCCTGCTCTTCGGTCATGGACGTGAGGAAAATGATCGGCACCAGCGCGTCACCCGCCAGCTCCTTGATCTGCCGGGCCGCCTCGAAGCCGTCGATCACCGGCATCATGGCGTCCAGCAGCACCAGTTGCGGGCGGCGGGCCTGGAACACCTCGATGGCCTCCTGGCCATCGCTGGCCGTCAACACCCGATGGCCCTGGCGCCGCACGATGCTGGACAACAACATGCGGTCGGTCATGTTGTCATCGGCGATCAGAACGGTCAGCGGTTCACTGGCCGCCAGCATGTTTATTGAATCTCGAACAGTTTGTCGAAATTGGAAATCGCGAGGATTTTCTTCACGTCACTGTTGCTGTTCACCAGCCGGACCTTGGCGGACTCACCGCCGGCATGGTCACGCAACAGCAGCAGCATGCCCAGCGCCGAGCTGTCCAGGTAGGTGGTTTGCTTGAGGTCGATGCGGTATGCCTCGGGCCTTTCGTTGACGCGCTCGTAGGCGTTGCGAAAATCCTGGTGGGAGCCGAAGTCGAAGCGCCCCTGAATGCTGATAGTGAGCTCTTTCCCTTCAGCGGAGTAGTCAGCGTTTACGGCCATGGACGAAATTCCTTTAAATGAGCCAGCTCCGTACAAGGTGTAGCATCGTGCACGGCCTCCGGCAACCTGCGCCTTTACAAATAGTTGGCTAAAAGCTGCTCTGGCGAGGCAAGCGCTGGGACAATTCGTCGAGCAACTTCTGCTCGCGCTTGTCTTCCAGTTGCCGGGCCTCGTCGATATAGCGCTGCACCAGTTTGCGCAGGCCTTCAACGCGGGCATAAGCCTGTTGCCAGGTCACCCGGGCATTGTCCAGATTCTTCTGGTGCCATGCCAGGCTCTGCTTCTGTTGGGCAACGGCGGTTTCCAATTGGTTCAAAAAGCGCTGGTAGTTCATCAGCCACTGGCCAGACACACCCTTGCTGCCATAGGTATGCCACTGGGCCTGGTAATCTTCGCGGTAGCGGTCAAGTTCGGCCAGCTTGGTTTCCGACAGCCGCACCTGACCCTGGAAATGCCCCAAACGCTGGGCAGCAGTACGCTCGGCCTTTTCGGCCATGTCGACGACAGGGGTCAGGCGCGCGGCGCGGCTGGCGGCCATGGCCTATCAGCTCGGCGCCACGGGCTTGAACACGGCGGCCAGGCGCTCGCTGCTGGCGGCCAGGCTTTCGTTGTCGTCCAGGCCTTGGCGCAGGTAGCGCACCAGCGTTGGGTGCAGGTTGATCGCCAGGTCAGTCTCGCGGTCACCGCCGGGCACATAGGCGCCCACGCTGATCAGGTCGCGGCTCTGCTGGTAGCGTGACCACAACTGTTTGAAGTGCTGGGCCTGCCCCATGTGCTGGGGGCTGACCACGCTGGGCATGACCCGGCTGATGGACGCCTCGATGTCGATGGCCGGATAGTGCCCCTCCTCCGCCAGGCGCCGGGACAGCACAATGTGGCCGTCAAGCACGCCACGGGCGGAGTCGGCGATGGGGTCTTGCTGATCATCGCCTTCGGACAGCACGGTGTAGAACGCGGTGATGGAGCCACCGCCTGCCTCGGCGTTGCCGGCACGCTCCACCAGTTTCGGCAGTTTGGCGAACACCGAGGGCGGGTAGCCCTTGGTGGCGGGCGGCTCGCCGATGGCCAGGGCGATTTCCCGCTGGGCCTGGGCGAAACGGGTCAGCGAGTCCATCAGCAACAGGACGTTCTTGCCCTTGTCGCGGAAGTATTCGGCGATACGGGTACAGTACATGGCGGCGCGCAGGCGCATCAGCGGCGCTTCGTCGGCGGGCGAAGCCACCACCACGGAACGCTTGAGGCCTTCTTCGCCCAGGATGTGCTCGATGAACTCCTTCACCTCGCGGCCCCGCTCGCCGATCAGGCCTACGACGATGATGTCGGCTTCGGTGAAGCGGGTCATCATGCCCAGCAACACACTCTTGCCCACGCCGGTACCGGCGAACAGCCCGAGGCGCTGGCCACGGCCCACCGTCAACAAACCGTTGATGCTGCGAATACCCACGTCCAGCGGCTGGCTGATGGGGTCGCGCTTGAGCGGGTTGATGGTGGGGCCGTCCATGGGCACCCAGTCCTCGGCCTTCATGCCGCCCTTGCCGTCCAGCGCACGGCCGGCACCGTCAAGAATCCGCCCCAGCATGCTCATGCCCATGGGCAGGCGCCCCGTGTCAGCCAAGGGAACCACGCGGGCACCCGGGGCGATACCGGCGACGCTGCCCACCGGCATCAGAAAGACTTTGCTGCCGGAAAAGCCCATGACCTCGGCCTCGACCTGCACCGGGTGGTGACCGTCACCGTTGATCACCACGCAGCGCGCGCCCATGGCCGCGCGCAACCCCTCGGCTTCCAGGGTCAGGCCCACCATGCGCAGCAGGCGGCCTTCCAGCACCGGCTGGCTGGGCAGGCTGATGACCGGGGCATAACTGCCCAGGCGCTTGGCGAAACTGGTGCGGTCAAGGCGCATCGGTGCCATCCAGCTCGACGCTCAGGTCGGCCTCGGCCGGGTGCAGGGCCTGTTCGTGCAACTGGTCGAACAGCTGCGCGAGGGCTTGGGTGATGCGGGTTTCGATGCTGGCGTCGATGCGGCTGTGCTCGGACTCGACGCGGCAGCCGCCTGGCTGCAGGTCTTCGTCCTCGAGGATGCGCCAGGTTTCCTCATGGCGCTCGCGCAGGGCCTTGACCTGCTCGAAGTCCTGCGGGTTGATGAAGATCCGCACGTTGCCAGCGCCCATGGGCAGCAGCTTCAGGGCTTCGCGCAACACGCGTTCGATCTGGCTGGAGTCGGTGCGCAGTTCGCGCTGGATGACTTCGCGGGCGATGTGGCCCACCAATTCCACCAGGGATTTTTCGATCTGGCTGTCCTGTTCGGCGATGGGCGCCATCAGGTGGCCCATCAACTGTTCAAGGCTTTGCAGTTTGGCGGCCAGGGCGACTTCGGCTTCCTGACGCACCTTCAGGGTGGTGCTGTGAAAGCCTTCTTTCTCGCCGGTGGCGAAGCCTTCGTTGTAGGCTTCCTGGCGGATGCTTTCCAGCTCTTCAAGGGTCAGCGGCTGGACTTCTTCCAGCGGCACTTCCTCGATTTCCTCGACCAGTGGTTCCGGCTCGGGCTCGGGTTCCGGCTCCTGGGGGTCGAAGCTGGGGATAGCCCACAGGTCGACGCCTCGCAGGTCCTCGGCGCGGATCAGGTCACTGGGGTGTTGTTCGGAAGGGCGGGACATTGATTATTCCTGATGGCGCCAAAATGATTCTGAAGGGGTATGGGCCCTGCAGGACCGGGCGTAGCTCGGCCCTGCACCCAGATCCCACAATAATGGACCACAAGGGGCAGGGTCAGATCATTTCCTCGCCGCCCTTGCCACCCAGCACGATCTCCCCGGCCTCGGCCATGCGGCGCGCGATGGTGAGGATTTCCTTCTGCGCCGTCTCCACGTCGCTGACCCGTACCGGGCCCTTGGCTTCGAGGTCGTCGCGCAGCAGTTCGGCGGCACGCTTGGACATGTTCTTGAAGATCTTTTCCTTGACGTTCTCGTCCGAGCCCTTGAGGGCCAGCACCAGCACGTCCGAGGACACTTCGCGCAACAGTGCCTGGATACCGCGGTCGTCCACGTCGGCCAGGTTGTTGAACACGAACATGAGGTCTTCGATCTGGCTGGACAGGTCTTCGTCGACCTCGCGGATCGAATCCATGAGGGCGCCTTCCACCGAACTGTCGAGGAAGTTCATGATGTCCGCCGCCCGCTTGATACCCCCCAGGGTGGTGCGCGCCGCGTTGGAGTTGCCGGAGAACTGTTTCTCCAGAATCAGGTTCAGTTCCTTCAGTGCCGCGGGTTGCACGGTGTTGAGCGACGATACCCGCAGGATGATGTCCAGGCGCACTTTATGGTCAAAGTGGCCCAGTACTTCACCCGCCTGGTCCGCGTCCAGGTAAGCCACCACGATCGCCTGGATCTGCGGGTGCTCATACCGGATCACGTCGGCCACGGCGCGCGGCTCCATCCACTTCAGGCTGTCCAGGCCGCTGGTGTTGCCACCCAGCAGGATGCGGTCGATCAGGCCGTTGGCCTTGTCTTCGCCCAGGGCCGACGTCAGCATCTTGCGGATGTAGGTGTCCGAACCCACGCCCAGGCTGGTCTGGTCGCCGACGATCTCGACGAACTCGCTCATCACCTGCTGGACCTGCTCGCGGTGCACGTTGCGCATCTGCGCCATCGCCACGCCCACGCGCTGCACTTCCTTGGGGCCCATGTGCCGCAGTACCTGGGCGGCGTCAGTTTCGCCCAGGGACAGCAGAAGGATGGCCGCCTTGTCGACTTTGGTCAGTTTGGCGGCAAGCGCTTGATTGTTACTCATCGGCGTTAATCCACTCTTTCACGACCTGGGCCACGCGGCCCGGGTCTTCGGCCACCAGACTCTTGATTGCGTTCAGCTGAGCGTCATATCCCTCGCTCGGGCTAGGCAGCAGAATACTCTGCGGGCCGCCCAGGGAGACACGGTCGTTGGCCAGTTCGCCGTCCAGACCGCCCATGCCACCCAGTTCCACGTCGCCATCGGCGCCGACCAGTTGCTTGCCTTTGCCGTTGCCGGTGATGTTGTTCAGCACCGGGCGCAGCACACCGAATACCAGCACCAGGATGAACAGCACGCCCAGCACCTGCTTGACCACGTCCCAGAACCAGGGTTGCTGGTAGAAGGCGATTTCCGGCACCACTTCGCCACGGTCCGGCGAGAACGGCGCGTTGATCACGGTCACGCTGTCGCCACGGCTGGCGTCGAAACCGACCGCATCCTGCACCAGGCGGGTGAAGCGCGCCAGGTCGTCGGCACTCCACGGGTTGTGGGTGACTTCGCCATTGGCGCCGGCCTTGACCTGGTCGTCCACCACCACGGCCACCGACAGGCGGGTCAGGCGACCCTGCTGCTGCTTGGTGTGGCTGATGGAGCGGTCCAGCTCGAAATTCTTGGTCGACTGGTTACGCTTGTCGGCCGGGTACGGCGCCAACATCGGTTGGCCGGTGGCCGGGTCCATGATCTGCTGACCATTGGCGTCCAGCAGCGGCTGGCCTGGCGGGATCGCCGCAGGCGCGGCGGGCGCAGCGGCGCCACCGGTCTTCTGCGGGGCGCTGGCCGGCGACGGCGGCTGGTTGGTCAGGGCACCCGGTACGCCCGAAGGGCCGCTGCCACTGGAACGCTGCTCGGTCACCGACTGCTCGCTGCGCAGGGCAGGCTGGTCAGGGTTGAATTGTTCAGAGGTGGATTCCACCGCGCTGAAATCGACGTCGGCGGAGACTTCGGCCTTGTAGCGGTCGTTGCCCAGCACTGGCTCAAGGATGTTGTGCACGCGCTGGGTCAGCATGCTTTCCATCTTGCGGCTGTAGTCGAACTGCTTGCCGGCCATGGTCAGCTCGGAGTCTTGCAGCTGTTCGGAGAGCAGGTTGCCCTTCTGGTCGACCACGGCGACGCCGGACTTGTCCATTTCCGGCACGCTGGTAGCGACCAGGTTGACGATGGCCAGCACCTGCCCGGCATCAAGGGTACGGCCCGGGTACATTTCCACCAGCACCGAGGCGGTGGGCTTGCGCTCGTCGCGCACGAACACCGAGCTTTTCGGAATGGCCAGGTGCACGCGGGCACCCTTGACGTTGTTCAGGCTGGAGATGGTGCGGGCCAGCTCGCCTTCCAGGCCCTGGCGATAGCGTGCGGTTTCCATGAACTGGCTGGTGCCCAGCGCCTGTTCCTTGTCCATGATCTCGTAACCCACGTTGCCGTCGCTGGGTGCGACGCCTGCGGCGGCGAGTTTCATGCGCGCACGGCCGATGTCATCGGCCTTGACCAGCAGCGCGCCGGAGTTGGGCTCCACGGTGTAGGGAATGTCGGCAGCGTTGAGGGTTTCCATCACCTGCTTGGTGTCCATGCCGGCGAGGCTGCCGTACAACGGACGGTAATCGGGCTGCTGCGACCACAGCACCACGGCAAAACCAATCGCCACGCTGGCGGCCAGGCCGACCAACAGGCCGACCTGACGCAACATGGTCATCTTGGAAAGATTTTCCAGGAAGGACAGGCCAAACAGCGGCGGCTTGCCGCCGGCTGCGCCGTTCTTGGCTGGTACGTTATCCACGACTGCGTCTGCCATGTCTCAATCTCGCCCTTATACCGGCATCTGCATGATGTCTTGGTACGCCTGAACCAGCTTGTTGCGTACCTGGGTCAGTGCCTGAAACGACACGCTGGCTTTCTGCGACGCCACCATCACGTCGGTGATGTCGACACCGCTCTTGCCGATTTCAAAGGCGTTGGCCAACTGATCGGACGCCTGCTGGGTGTCGCTGACCTTGTTGACGGCCTGGCCCAGCAGGTCGGCAAAGCTGCTGGTACCCGCCACTTCCGGCGCCACGGCAGTCTTGCTGGCACCCATGGCGTCAGCCTGCATGGTGCGCATGTCCATCATCAGACGGTTGAATTCAATACCTTGGCTCATGGATCACTCTCTCCGACGGCCCGCAATTTTTTGACACTGTAACAACGGATACAAAGGAGGTAGCAACAAGGGTGCCAGCTCCTGACTTGCATCACGAAATCCTTACAATTCATAGATCCACGCAGAGTCCTGCAGGGCCGGGCGAGGCTCGGTCCTGCAAAGCAATGGAGGTGGTGTATCTGTCAGCTAGCGTACAGGCTGGCCTCGACGTCCATGCCGGCGTCGCGCATCTGCGCCAGCTTGTAGCGCAAGGTACGCGGGCTGATGCCCAGCCGTTCGGCGGCCTCCTTGCGGCGCCCGCGCTCGGTGCGCAAGGTGTCGATGATCAGCTGGAATTCACGCCGGCGCAGATCATCACCCAGCCCCCCAGCGGCTTCAGGCGCAAGGGCCGTCAATGATTCGACGGGCACCGGTGCCGGCACCGAACGCACGATGGACAGGGCCGGCATGGGCGCTGCCCCCACCGGGCCCGCCAGGCAGAAGTCCTCGGCCTGGATCACGCCGCCCTGCTGCAGAATCAGCGCACGCTGAATGGCGTTGTCCAGTTCGCGCACGTTGCCCGGCCAGGGGTAACTCACCAGGCAGGCCTGGGCGCCAGGTGCCAGGCGCACGGCGGTGTGCTTCATTTTATTGACGTGATTGGCCAGCAAGCGCTCGGCCAGCGGCAGAATATCGGCGGTGCGTTCGCGCAACGGCCGCCAGGCCAGCGGGAACACCGACAGGCGATAGTACAGGTCCTCGCGAAAGCGCCCCGCCGCCACTTCGCCGGCCAGGTCGCGGTTGGTAGTGGCTACCACGCGAATGTCCAGGGCAATGGGTTTACGCGCCCCTACCCGCTCCACTTCCCGTTCCTGCAGCACGCGCAACAGCTTGGCTTGCAGGCCCAGGGGCATTTCGGAAATCTCGTCGAGCAGCAACGTGCCGCCATCGGCCTGTTCGAACTTGCCCGGCTGGGCGGCGATGGCGCCGGTGAACGAGCCCTTTTCATGGCCGAACAACGTGGCTTCGAGCATGTTGTCCGGAATGGCCGCGCAGTTGATGGCAATGAATGGCTGACTGGCCCGGTGGGACTGCTGGTGAATGTAGCGCGCCAGCACTTCCTTGCCGGTGCCCGACTCGCCAGAGATCAGCACGGTGGAATCGCTGCGCGCCACACGCGCAGCCAGTTCCAGCAAACGCGCACTGGCCGGCTCCACGGCAATCGGCCCTTCGGTGTCCGCGCTGGTCAGGCAACCCAGGGCGTGACGCGCCACCAGGTCCAGCAAGGCCTTGGGCAAAAACGGCTTGACCAGGTAGTCGGCGGCACCGGCGCGCATGGCCTCCACGGCGCGGTCCACCGCCGCGTGGGCAGTCATGAGCAGCACCGGCAATTGCGGCTGGCGGCTGCGCAACTGGCACAGCAACTGGTGGCCATCCATGCCTGGCATGTTCACGTCGCTGATGACCAGGCCAAAGGGCTCGCTAGCCACTGCCAGCAGCGCGTCCTCGGCGCTGCCCACCGCATGGTAGGCGTAGCCGCCCAGCTCCAGGGTATCGCCCAGCGCTTCACGCAGCGCGCGATCATCTTCGACCAGCAAGACCTTGATGGCCATCAGCGTTACTCCTGCACCGCACGGGTATGGATCAATGGCAGCGTCACCAGCGCACAGGTACCGCGCCCCGGCCGCGAACGAATCGCCAGCTCGCCCTGATGGGCGCGGGACACAGCCTTGACCACGGCCAGGCCCAGGCCGGTGCCGGTGGTCTTGGTGGTAAAGAATGGTTCGCCCAGGCGCGCCAGCACGGCGGGCTCGATGCCGCTGCCGTTGTCACTGATCGCCAGGCGCAATTGATGGTCGCGGGCGTACAGGTGAACCTTGACCCGGGCCTGGCCCTGGGTGGCCTGCAGCGAATTCTCGATCAGGTTCAGCACCGCACCCACCAGGGTGTCGCGGTTGCACAGCAGCTCGCCCGTGGGGCAATCCAATTGCCAGCGCACCGCCACGTCCTGCACATGGGTATGGGCCGCCGCCTTCAAGGCCTGGAACAGTGCCTGGGGGGTCAGCCGGTCGCTCAGCGGCAGTTCGCCACGGGCGAACACCAGCATGTCTCGCACCTGGTGTTCCAGCTCGTGCAAGCGTTCCTTCAGGCGCCCGGCAAAGCGCTGCTGGGTTTCCACCGGCAGTGCCTGCTCTGTCAAATGGCTGGCGTAGAGCAACGCGGCCGACAGCGGCGTACGAATTTGATGGGCCAGCGAGGCAACCATGCGCCCCAGCGACGACAGCCGCTCGTGGCGCGCCAGCTGGTCTTGCAGACGACGGGTTTCCGTCAGGTCGTTGAGCAGCACCAATTGCCCAGGCTCGGCGTCCAGTGAACGGGTAGCGATGGACAGCCGACGGCCATCCTTCAGGGAGATTTCGTGACCGTCATCGCGGCGCGGCGCGAAGCAGCGTGCGATGACCTGGCGCCACAACACCCCTTCCAGCGGCTCACCGAGCAATTGGCAGGCAGCCGGATTGGCCTCGCGCACCACGCCGTGGGCGTCGATGACGATGACGCCACCGGGCAGCAGGTCCAGCAGGTGTTGCAGGCGGTTGGCCAGGCGCTCTTTCTCCGCCAGTTCGGCCATGCGCTGGGCGCTGACGACCGCCAGCTCCCCCTTCAGCTCGGCGACACGCGCTTCAAGCATGCTGTAGGAGTCGCTCAGCTGGGTGGACATCTGGTTGAACAGCGCAAACGCCTGCTCAAGGCCAAGCCGGCTGGCCTGTTCAACGGAGGGCTGGCCCTCGAGTTCAGGGTCAGTGGTCATGGGGGCGGCCTGTGGCATCGTGATCTCTCGCGTGGCATACCGTCATAAATGGGTATCGTACGGGAGATATAGCAATCGTCGTGCCGGAACAAAATGTGCGGGCCATCACCAGGGCGATTATTGGAATCATCCTTGATACAAATCAAGGAAAGGCAACACAGGCAAGGGTTTACGCGGAGGGGAAAAGCGAGAAAAAAGCTACAAAGGCGGGTGGCCGGCGCCTGAATGCGCCGGCCTCGGGAACTCAAGCGTCAATCATCTGTCTGGTCATCGCCTTCACGACGGCTCATGCCGTATTTGCGCATTTTCTCCACCAGGGTGGTACGGCGAATACGCAAACGCTCGGCGGCACGGGCCACGATGCCGTTGGCGTCATCCAGCGCCTGCTGGATCAAGCCCTGCTCCAGGCCACCGAGGTAGTCCTTGAGGTCCAGGCCCTCGGGCGGCAGCATGGCGCCCGTGGTGAAGTCCGGCGTATGACCGTTGATGGCCACGCGTTCTTCCAGGTCACTGCGCAGGCTGTCGACCAGTTGTTCGTCTTCGTCGTCGACGTAGCGAAACTTCTTCGGCAGCTCGGCCACGCCGATAACCCCATAGGGGTGCATGATTGCCATGCGCTCCACCAGGTTGGCCAGTTCACGGACGTTGCCCGGCCAGCCGTGACGGCACAGCGACATGATGGCCGCGGAATTGAAACGAATGGAGCCGCGCTTTTCATGTTCCATGCGCGAGATCAATTCATTCATCAGCAGCGGAATATCTTCCACCCGCTCACGCAACGGCGCCATTTCAATGGGGAACACATTCAAGCGGTAATACAGGTCTTCACGGAAAGTGCCGACCTCGATCATGCTTTCCAGGTTCTTGTGGGTGGCGGCAATGATGCGCACATCGATGCTCTGGGTCTTGTTGCTGCCCACGCGCTCGAAGGTGCGTTCCTGCAACACGCGCAGCAACTTGACCTGCATCGGCAGCGGCATGTCGCCGATTTCGTCGAGGAACAGGGTACCGCCGTTGGCCAGTTCGAAACGCCCGGCACGGCTGGTGATGGCACCGGTAAAGGCACCCTTCTCATGGCCGAACAGTTCGCTTTCCAGCAACTCGGCGGGAATGGCCCCGCAGTTGACCGGCACGAACGGCGCGTCGCGGCGCTTGGAATGGTAATGCAGGTTGCGCGCCACCACTTCCTTGCCAGTGCCCGACTCGCCGAGGATGAGGACGCTGGCGTCGGTGTCGGCCACCTGCTGCATCATCTGGCGCACGTGCTGGATGGCACGGCTGGTGCCCACCAGGCTGCGGAACAGATTCGGCTCACGCTGGCGGCCGCGCTCGCGGGCCTGGTCATACATCTCGCGATAGACCTGGGCGCGGTGCAGCGAATCCAGCAACTTGCTGTAGCTGGGCGGCATTTCCAGGCTGGAAAGCACGCGCCGGCGCAAATCTTCCGGCAGGTCGCCGGTGGCCGTGTCACCTAAAAGCAGCACCGGAAGGAACTCATCCCACCCAGCGATGGTCTTAAGCAAGCCCTGAAGGGTACCGGGGGCCTCGACCGTCCCGACAAGGACGCAAAGCACTTCCCGATTCGACGACAACGAATCGACCACCTGCTGCCAGTCACCGCTGGTGCAGGGCAAATTTTCTTCGCCGAGAAAATTTAAGATCACCGCCAGGTCCCGGCGGCGAACGCTATCGTCATCGATTAGCAGAATTTTGGTTTCACGCCACATGCAATAGCAACTTCCCTAGTCAACTCGATGCCCTTTCAGGGCAAGCTAGACGTATTTCGGCCTGGTATGGCTGTTAGACGCCTGAAGAAAGTAAACAGCTACTAGTTAAGTCAAAAAAGCGAATACAGTCAAATTTATGGCGCATTACTTCTGATCAACCGAGCAAATTAACGGAACAGATGGTAAACCTTTGCAGCCTTGTGCGCATGTTTCAGTTGTGACATCTCGTCGACTATTGCTGCGCGCTCACCCTGGCTGGCGTCCAGCAACTGCCGATACACCGCCAGCAACCCTTCCAGCTTCGCCCGAACCTGCCCTTCGTCCACCTGCTCTTCAGCGGCCAGGGCATCGACGCAGGCGCGGCACTGGCGGTCCAGTTCGCGGATGGCTTCCCAGTCCCGGGCAGCCAGGGCGTCCGTCAGGGCGTGACTGGTGTGTTCAATTCTTTGCAGTGCGCTCATGTCGACTTCCTCGGACATTGGCCTTACTCGACGTTGGCAATGGCATCCCAGCCACTCTTGACGGTAATCAGCAGCCTGGCAACCTCATCGATCATTTCCGGATCATTTTTTCGGTTGGCTTCACCCAGGCGCTGCATCATGTAGGCATACAGCGCATCCAGGTCCTGCAGGGAGGCAGGGTCGCCACCGCTCTTCTCGGGGTCCAGACCGGTGCGCAGGCCGCCGATGATCTCGATGGCCTTGCTCAGCATGAGGCCCTTCTGCGCAATCTGGCCGCGGCTCAATGCGCCCTTGGCTTGCGCCAGGCGATCGAGCCCGCCTTCCATGAGCATTTGCACCAGGCGGTGCGGGCTCGCCTCGGAGGTCTGCGCCACAGAACTGACCTTCTGGTATTGGCGAAGGGCTTTCATGGGATTCATGTTGCTTCCTCGTTACACGTCAACAGTGATGTGTTTTGCATGACCATTGTGTCGACTGGCCCGCAAAAAACTTTAGCGCGCCTTGCCTGGGCGCTGAAACGACAAGGCCCGAGCCGTCGCAAGCGACGGGCCCGGGCCCGGTTGAACGCCGCCGCAGGTTTAGCTGGAGGACTTGGTGTTCAGGGCGTTCAGGGTGGTCATGACGCTGGTACTGGTCGCGGTAAGCTGAGCGACCAACGTGTCCATCGCGCTGTACTTGGCGGTCAGGGTGGTGGTCAGGGCATCCATGCGCGAGTCCAGGTCGGTCTGTTGATTGTCCAGGTCCGTTACCGTGGCCGCATACCCCTTGATGCGTGTGTCCAGAATGCCGCCTGTCTGGGTGTACGGATCAATGACCGATGTCATGCGGCTCAGCAGGCCATCAGTACCAACAAAGAGGTTGGCCACGTTGCCCGCGTTGGTGGTCATTGCCGCGGTCCACTTGGTGTCATCCAAGGTCAGCTGGCCATCCTCGCCGGTGCTGACGCCCAGCTGCGAAAGGATGCTCAAGTTGCCACTGGTGGTGCTCGACTTGGTCAACTGAGTCTGGATGGAAGCCATCAGCGAACGAATACCGGCATCCCCGGTCAACGCACCGGCCGTGGTGGTCGCAGAGGTACTGGTACTGGCCGTGGCGCCCGTCGGGGAAACCGCCGTCTGCGCATTGATTGCCGTGATGAGCGTATTGTAGGCCGTCACGAAAGACTGCACTGACGTTTTCATATCGTCGGTGCTCGATGCCACGGTAACGGTTGACGAGCCCACGCCTGTCAGGGTCAGGCTCACACCACTGATCGCCGAGGTCAGCGTGTTGCTCGAGCTGGTCATGTCATCCAGACCATCGATCGAGTACACGGCGTCCTGCGGCAGGCTGCCCAGGTAGCCCGCCTGACTGCTGGAGCCTTGGACAGTCCCATCCACGGCGAGGGCGTCGATACCGCTGACGGACATTCCGGTGTTGGCACCCGTGGTCGTCGAAGACAACACCAGGCGCGAAGCGCCTGACGAGTCGGTTACCAGGTTGGCAGTAACGCCGCTGGACTGCAGCTGGGTATTGATCGCGTCGCGAACACCCGACAGCGTGGTATTGGCCGCGAGCGAAACGCTGAGGGACTTTCCGTTGGCCTGGGTAATGCTCAGCGTCGTCGCAGCAGTGTTCATGACGGTGCTTGCACCGCCGCTGACTGCCGCCGTCGTCACTTTCGAGCTGGTAGCCAGCTTGGTGACTTTAACGTCATAGCTACCCGCAGCCGCAGTGTTACTGGAGGTGGCCGTCACATAGCCTTCGTTGGACGAGGTGGCCGCCAGACCAATGAATGAGTTGGTGTCATTCAGCGCGGCTAGCGACGTGGTAAACGCCTCCAATGCAGATTGTACGGTTTCGACAGCCGACTTCTGGGCTCCGACAGTCGACAGTTGCGCGGTGATCTGGTCCTGCTTCGGCGCTTTCTGCGCGTTGACCAGAGCCGTGACGATGCTCGAGGTATCGATACCCGAACCCACGCCGCTGACGGTGATACCGCCAGAACTGCTGACCGAGGTGGTGCTGGTAGTAGTGGTCATGGTTGAACTCCCGTTCCGGCGGCTGTCGGCTTTTTGACAAAACGCCTATCGTAAGCTGATTTCTACAGAATTAAACAAGTCTCGTGCCAACTGCTCAGACTTGCGTATCGAACAGCACACTGTTGCCTTCCTTGAGGCTCTGCGCCAATTTCAAGGCGGTTTCCGACGGAATCTGCCGGACAACCTCGCCACTCTCGGTGGCGATGACCTTGACCACCACCTGGTGGGTTGTATCGTCAATGGAGAACTGCAGGTTGCGCTGCGTCGAGTCGACGAAGTCCTGCATGTCCTTCACTGCTTTATCCAATTCTGCCCGTTCCGGCTTTTTGCCGGTGTCGGTGCTGGTCTTGCCATCGGTCGCGGTGGCGGTGGTCGCCGCTGCGGTGGCCGGCGCGGCTGCGCTGCTTGCCGCCGTCTGCGCCGCAACCTGGGGGTAAGACGCGTTCAGCTTGACGCTCATGTCCATGGTCCGTCACCTCGCAAATGAGAAAAAACGAAAGGGCACTCGTGAGCACCCTTCCGTTCAACTAGCCAGTGCTATTACTGAAGCAGTTTCAGTACAGCGGATGGCAGTTGGTTAGCCTGGGCCAGGATCGCGGTGGAAGCCGACTGCAGGGTTTGTTGCTTGGTCAGTTCAGCGGTTTCAGCAGCGAAGTCAGCATCCTGAATGGTCGAACGCGAAGCGGTGGCGTTCGAAACGATGTTGTTCAGGTTGGAGATGGTGCTGGAGAAACGGTTTTGCTTGGCACCCAGGTCAGCACGAGCGCTGTTGATGGTGGCCAGTGCGGCGTCGATCGCGGAGATCGAGGCGTCGACTGCGCTGTGCGCTGCGTCGTTGCTGGTACCCGAAATGGTGGTGGACGACAGGCCCAGGCCGCTGGCGGAGAAGTTACCGGTCAGGGACAGGGTGATGTGCTGGTCGGAACCAGTCATCGCGCCAACTTGGAATTCCAGGGTCGAAGCCGAACCGTCCAGCAGTTTCATGCCGGTGCCGAAAGTGGTCGACGTCGAGATACGAGTCAGTTCCTGGCTCATCTGAGCGTATTCAGCGTTCAGCGAGGTACGGTCAGCGGTGCTGTTGGAGTCGTTTCGCGACTGAACGGCCAGTTCACGCATACGCTGCAGGATGTTGGTAGACTCTTGCAGAGCGCCTTCAGCGGTCTGGGCGATCGAGATACCGTCGTTGGCGTTTTTGGTCGCCATGGTCAGGCCGTTGATCTGAGTGGTCAGACGGCTGGCGATTTGCAGACCGGCAGCGTCGTCTTTGGCGCTGTTGATTTTCAGGCCGGAAGACAGGCGAGTCATTGCGGTGGACAGCGAGCTGGCGGCGTTGTTCAGGTTGTTCTGAACGGTCAGCGAAGCGATGTTAGTGTTTACAGTCAAAGCCATGACGAAATTCCTCGATGGGTGGGTGCAGCGGCTTCCGGCCCTGGCAACCGCCGGGTGTGGCCTAGAGAACCTTCGTAATAGTTATCGTCGTGATGGGAAGTTGCTTGAGGGCTTTTTTCGAAAAAAAACGCCATCAGTACGCCACCCCTTGTAAACCGGGGCTTTCAGCCCGGCCGACGATTCCACCACCTTCACCCAGCCTCGTATCGGCTGTGACACAGATCACATTTCAACAGGCCTGCACCCGCGGCTATAGCGTAGCCGCGCCGGAAAAATTCATCCGGCCATCCACCGCACCTGAGAAGCCGGTCACAGATCCCCGGCCCCACTGGTGGTGTTTACGCCACAGGAACCAAAAGGTCAGGTGCCCGCTTGGCGCATCAGCTCCAGCAACTCGTATTCCAGGTAATCCGCCAACCCCAACCAGTCCTGCCCTTCCTGGCACGCGAGCATCTGCGTGAGCACTGCCGACCACTGCTGTTGCAGCGCGGCCGGGGCACGATCGAACAGCGGCATCAGCGCGCCAGACAATTCCACCATCACCAACGCCGCTTCCACCTCCCGCCCCAGGCGGAACAGATGTGCGCACTCAACCGCTGGCGTTCGGTATTGCTCGAAACCGCTCATTGGCACCACTCCGGGTCCAGATGCGTGCCGGCGATCATCGCCCCGGCCCGGCTGGTATTGAAGAACGGTACCTGAGGATGCCCGGCGATAAAACGCTCCAGCTCAATCAGGTAACTGCGGAAATTCAACTGGGTGCGCACCCGCTGCCCATGGCCATCGAGCACCCAATGCTTCGCCGCCTGCAACTGCGGCCCCAGGTCACCGTCGGCCCAGCCGGCGTGAGTCTTGTCGCCCGGAAAGGCGAAGTCGGCGCCGAACAGGGTCACGCGCCCCGCGCCCATCTTCACCGCCAGGTCGACGGCCGGGTGAATGACACTGCCCCCCACATAAAGGCTGGCCCTGGGCACCTGCTCGCGCAGCTGGGCGTACACAGGGCTGGCCGAGTACCCGACGTGGCGCGGCCCGCGCCAGCTTTCCAGCAGGGCGCGCTCCAGCAGCGGCAGGTACACCAGCCCTACCCCGTCCGAGCCTTCGCTGGGCAGGTGGCGGCTACTGATGCGCTGATCGATGCTGACCACCAGGTCCGGGACAATACCGTGAGCCAACAGCGGCCGGTAGGCCGTGTCGACGCAGACGAAGAACGGCCGCCGCGCCTGGTCGCGCACGCGTTTGAGTGCGGCAAAATGCTGTTCGAGGCTGGGGCCGGTGGCGATGACGAAGAAGTCACGGCCAGGCTCCGTGGCGAATAGCTGCGCAACGTCCGGGTCGCGCCGTACCCGCGGCAACGTGTCGGCCAGGCGCTCGACGATCACCGGGTCCTGGGCACTGAACTCGCGGTTATTGAAGGCCAGGTGCACTTCACTGATCAAGCGGTCACGAATCTTGGCGGCGTGATCATCGGCCAATACCAGCTCGGAAGGCAGGGCAAAGAACGGCAGGTGGATTTCCTGAAGGTCACCGGCCATTACCAGCTCTACACGAGGGTCCTTGAGCCAGTCCGCCTGGTCGAGTATCTGCACCACCAGTGCAAAGATCGCGCTATTGAGAATATGCACGGTCAACCGCTGCAGGGCCGGGCGCTGCAGCAGGGCCAACTGCAAGTCTCCCAGGCCTGCGCCGTAAACATGTACATGAGTGGCAGCTTCGGGCAGAGTCGCGGCTTGCAGCTGAGCCTCGGCATGCCGGTCATGACGGCTGGTGAGCTGCACGCCATTGATGCTCAGGGTCGCGCTCAACCCTTCGACGAGTTGCGCGGGCACCGACTCTGGGTTTTCCAGCTGCAGGCGGTCGAATAGCTGCGGCCAGCGCGCCAGCAGAAGCTGCGCGTTACGCTGGGAGATGTCGGTCATGGATAGCGTGCCCTGATGTACGTGTAGCCACTAAGCCTATCAGAACGCCCTGCAAGGGCGGTCATGAATACCAGCGACTCATCGGTGCCGACTGGCCGCGCAGCACCGTCTGCACGGTGGTAAACAGGTCGATCATGCGCAGTTCGTAGGTGTGCTTTTCGCGCACCGTTGCCAACCCCTGGCGGGCGATGGCTTGCCGCTCGTCCTCGTGCTCGAGGTAGTAGGCGCAGATGTCCAGCAGGTCCTGGGTGTCACGAAACACCACCAGGTCCTTGCCGTCGACGAACAGTTTGCCCAGGTCGGCTTTGTCATTGGTGACGAGGAAACCGCCACAGCTGAGCACGTCGAACACGCGCATGGGCAAGCCGTATTCCACGAACGAACGGCTGAGGTTGAGGTTGATGCGCGAGCGCTGGAATATTTTCGGCATCTGCTCGAAATGGTCGGCGTGCCCGGCATGGCAGTCGATCTCGCCTTGCCATTCGCTATTGCCATACACCCGCAAGGCGAAACGTGCTTCGAGCCGGCGCACCACCTCGATCCGCTCACGCCAGGAGTGCTCGCGGCCCAGCAGGTACGCCAGCTTTTCAGAGGTGCCGAGGTAGGTTTCGCCTGCCAGTGGGTAACCCGATTGCTGATGGATATCGCCGATCAACCCGCCGTCGATCCGGTCAGCCAGGGTGAAGAGCTCGCTGGGTTGTTCCAGGGACTGGATCAGTGCGTCGCAGCGCGCACGGGTCTGTTGCGTCAGTTTTGGCTGGATCAGCGAGTTGTATTCCGTGCGCGTCAGGTTGGCGACAAAACTGATGTCGTGGGCCAGCCCTTCGTCGCTGTCCTGCCGGGAAAGCCGCTCGATACGCGACAGGTTGGCAGCCACCGGCAGGTGATAGATCTGCTTCACACCCCGCGCCCGGAGCCTGGCGGCGATCGCCGCGTCGTAGGCGAAGGTGAAGCTGTGTGCGTGGTTGATGGCACCGTCGTACATCGGGTAGCAAGGCGTATCGATCACCCACGCCAGGTAGGGGACTTTCAGTAGCTCGCACACTTCTGAGAGGTAGCGGTTGAAGTTGATGGTCAGCACATAGTCTGGCCGGCTGCCCATCAACCCCATCACGGTGTCTTCGTTCATGGGCAGGCAGGTGACGCGAAAGCCGAGACCGCGCAAGGCCTCAGCGCAGTCCTGCGACACCACGGGAGAGTCGAACACCACGACGTGGGCGGCGGCCGAATCTGTCGCTGGGGTGTTTTCGGTGTCCACGGCAAGCTCCCTGCGAAATCACGCGTTGGCCGCTGGCGTCAGGCAGCGGCCACTCTCTGGCGGCTGGAATCAGCGATAGAGAATCCCCGAGCCCCAGGACAGCCCCACACCGAAACCGCTGATGGCCACACGCTTCCAGTTGGCGTCCATCACGTGCTTTTCCAGCAGCAAGGGCACGCTGGAGGAGACGGTGTTGCCGGTCTCGACCATGTCCTTGATGAACTTCTCGGGCTCTTCCTCGAAACGACGCGCCACGGCATCGACGATGGCGGCGCTGCCCTGGTGGATGCAGAACGCATCGATGTCGGCAGACTTCAGGCCTGATTCGTCGAGCAGCTCGTGCAGGTGGGCCGGCACTTTCAGCAGGGCGAAGTTGAACACCTGGCGGCCGTTCATGAAGAACACGCCGTCGGTGACCTTCAGGTGCGGCGCGCCGGAGCCGTCGGTACCGAACTTGGCCTTGCCCAGTTGCCACACCGCGTCTTCACCCATCCAGGTGGCGGTGGCGGCGTCGCCGAACAGCATGGTGGTGTTGCGGTCTTCAGGGTCGACGATCTTCGAATACGGGTCGGCGGTGATCAGCAGGCCGTTCTTCAGGCCCGCGGCTTCCATGAAGCCCTTCATCGCGTAGATGCCATAGACGTAACCGGAACAGCCCAGGGAAATATCGAACGCCGCCACGTGCGTAGGCAGGCCGAGTTTGTCCTGGACGATGGCCGCCGTGTGGGGCAGGCCCTCTTCGTCACCGTTCTGGGTGACGACGATTACCGCATCGATGGACTCGCGCTTGAGTTCGGGGTTATTCGCAAACAGAGCATTGACCGCTTCGACGCACAGGTCGGAGGTTTCCTGGCCAGCGGCTTTGCGCGGCAGGAAAGCGGAGCCGATCTTGCCCAGGATGAAGTCTTCGTCCTTGGCAAACTTGGCACCCTGGGCGTAGTTATCCAGGCCTTCGGCAGGCACGTAACTCGCTATGCTTTTTATGCCAATCATTATGGCTTCCCAATAATAAAGAGCTAAATATCACCGCTCGCATGATCGAGGGGCGCCAACAAAACCGGGATTCGCATCGCCCGCGCAGGGGCGAAAACAGGCAATGCCGGGGCCCCGAACGGAGGCCGTGCGCGGTCATTGCCCAACAACAGGTTACAATGAAGATGCGCGTTATGACTCATAGGTCACGTTGATTCAACATGAAATCGCGTTTTTTGGCCATGCTGCCGATGGCTGATCAGTCAAACATCGACCAATCCAGTGCCATGCCGCGGGCCAGAGGGCGGCGAGCCACACGGCCCAGCACCGCGTCCAGGTGCCGGGGCGCCAGCCCAAGGCCCGGACGAATGGCACGTACATTGTCCTTGCTCAGCACCTCCCCCGGGGCGACGTCGCGCACCACATACAGCGAGCGGCGGTACACCAGAGACTTCTGCTCGGCCGTGGTGGCGCCATAATGCACCTGGCCCAGGGCCTGCCACGCGCGCTCGGTCTCGGTGACCAGGCTGGCCAGTTCCGCTGGCTCCAGCGAGAAGCTGGCGTCGACGCCGCCGGCCCCGCGGTCGAGGGTGAAGTGTTTTTCCACCACACTGGCGCCCAGGGCCACCGCCGCTACCGCCGCGCCCACGCCCATGGTGTGGTCTGACAAGCCGACCTCGCAGCCGAACAGTTCACGCATGTGGGCGATGGTGCGCAGGTGAGTGTTGAGCGGCAGCGCCGGGTAGGTGCTGGTGCATTTGAGCAGGATCAGGTCGCGACAGCCTGCGGCGCGGGCAGCGCGTACACTTTCATCCAGCTCGGCGACGCTGGCCATGCCGGTGGAAATGATCAGCGGTTTGCCGGTGGCTGCCGCCTTGCGGATCAGCGGCAGGTCGGTGTTCTCGAAACTGGCGATCTTGTAAGCCGGCACGTCGAGCCCTTCCAGGAAGTCCACGGCGGTTTCATCGAAGGGCGAGGAAAACGCCAGCATGCCGTGGCTTTTCGCCCGCTCGAAAATCGGCGCATGCCACTCCCAGGGGGTGTGGGCCTGCTCGTACAGGGCATACAGCGAGGTATCGGCCCACAGGCTGTCAGGGTCGCTGATGCGGAACTCGCCGTCATTGATGTCCAGGGTCATGGTGTCGGCGGTGTAGGTCTGCAACTTCAGCGCGTGGGCACCGGCCTTGGCCGCGGCGTCGACGATCGCCAGGGCACGCTCAAGCGACTGGTTGTGGTTGCCGCTCATCTCGGCGATGACGAAGGGCGGTGAATCGAGGCCGATGGCGCGGTGGCCGATCTTGAAGCTGGGCATGACGGTTATCCTTGGGACGGAGCGGCGGCGAACAGGGCCCAGGCGACGCGCAGCGCGCCCAGGCCATCCACCAGCTGACGAGAATGGTTGGCCAGCCCCTGGCGGCGCTCGGCGTCGTCAAGCAACGCCACCACCGACTGGCGCAGCGCCTGGGAACTGACGTCGGCGGCTTCCCCCAGGTACACATGGGCGCCGGCCATGGCCATGCGCTCGGCATTGGCCTGCTGGTTGTGGGCCACGGCCAGGCACAGGGTGGGCATGCCCATGGCCGCGCGTTCCCAGGTGGTACCGCCACCGGCACCGATGAACAGGTCGGCGGTGGCCATCAGCGCCGGGAAGTCCTCGACGAACGCATGCAGGGTCCAATTCGGGCGCTTGGCGACATAAGCCTGCAAGTGCGCCCAATCGGGGTTGCCGTGGCCGGCGATGAAATCCACCTCGATACCCGGCACGCCGTCCAGGGCGGCCATCGCCTTGAGGGTATGGCCGTTGACGTCGAAACCGCCGAAGTTGACCAGCACCCGCTGGGCACGCGGGCGGATGGACACCCGCAAGGCCTCGAAGGCGGGCGCCAGCAGCGCGTAGCGGGGCCCGAAAAACGTCTCGCAGCCCGGCGCCAGCAGGCCGGCATAAGCGTCGGCGCTGGCCGTGAGGTTCTGATCCAGCAGCAGGTCGGCGCTGTGCTCGCGGTTGGCCAGGTCATCGATGGCCATGACCCGAGGGGCGATGGCCCGCGCGGCGGTTTCCCAGCGGGCATCCAGGCCATAGTGGTCGACGATCACCCAGTCGTAATGGCCGGCGCCCTTCAGCGCATCAATGTCCGCCTGCCACGGCAACAGGGCTTCGATGTCATCACTGCTGGCACCCGGTTTCATGGCGAAGGTGTTCAGGCCCTGGGCCGCCAGGTTGACCAGCCGGTGGCCTGGCAAGGTCAGGCTGGCGAAGGTCACCTGGGCCCCCTGCTTGCGCAGGCAGTGGGCCAGGGTCAGGCAGCGGGCCACATGGCCACTGCCGATGGTCTGCGATGCGTCGGCACGGATCAGCACCTTCACAGGTTCAACTCCCCAGCCGCCTTCAGGGCGGCGAACAGGTATTCGGCGCGCTGCCAGTCTTCCGGGGTGTCGATGTCCTGCACCCGGTGACGCGGCAACGGTATCGGCAGGCTGTGCCCGGCGAACATCGGCAGCCCCTGCAGCCAGGCCTCGCGGCGGCCCCAGTAGAACTGGCCAGCGTCATGCCAGGCCGGTGTCAGGTCCTGGGAACGCACCGGGGCGAATTCAGGGTAAAGCGCCGCCAACCCGCCCTGCCCGTCAAGGCGCAACGCGCGCTGCACCGGGAAAGCGTAGCTGCACACCGAGAAAGCGAAACAGCGCTGGGCATCGGCCTGCAACGCCGCCAGGCCCTGATGGAGGTCAGTTGCCTGGAGCATGGGGGCGGTGGCGTAGATGCAGCAGGCCAGCTCATGGGGCGTGGCCAGGGCCTGCAAGGCATGCTGGATCACCGCCATGGTGCCGGTGTGATGATCGGCCAGGTTCGCCGGGCGGCGAAAGGGAACCAGGGCGCCGTGGGCACGGGCTACCTCGGCGATTTCGTCGTCGTCGGTGCTGACCACCACCTCATCGAACAGCCCGCTGGCCAGCGCCGCGCGGATCGACCAGGCAATGATCGGCACGCCCCCGAACGGCTTGAGGTTCTTGCGCGGGATACGTTGGCTGCCGCCGCGCGCCGGAATGATCGCCACTGCCGTCACGGGCAGAGCACCTGCTGCAGGGTAGCGACCACCCGGTCCTGTTCGCCGTCGGTCATGGCGGCAAACAACGGCAGGCTCAGGGCTTCGCCGTAATACTGCTCGGCTTCGGGGAAGTCACCGGCGGCGAAGCCCAACTGGCGATAGTACGGCTGCAGATGCACCGGAATGTAGTGCACCTGCACGCCAACGCCCGCCTCACGCAGCGCTTCGAACACCTGGAGGTGGTCCATGGCGATATGGCCCAGGTTCAGGCGCACCACGTACAGGTGCCAGGCCGATTCGGCATCGACCTGAGCCGTTGGCAAGGTCAGCGGCAACTCCCCCAGCAGGCGCTCATAGCGTGCGGCCAGTTCCCGGCGGCGGCCGACAAAGGCGTCCAGGCGCTGCAACTGCGACAGACCCAGGGCCGCTTGCAGGTCCGTCATGCGGTAGTTGAAGCCCAGCTCCACCTGCTGGTAATACCAGGGGCCGTGGCTGGGCTCGTCCATGTCCACCGGCTCGCGCGTCATGCCGTGGCTGCGCAGGCGCTGAAGGCGGGCCGCCAGTTCCGGGCTGTTGGTCATGACCATGCCACCTTCGCCGGTGGTGATGATTTTCACCGGGTGGAAACTGAACACCGTCATCTGCGCGAACTCGCCACAGCCCACCGGGCGCCCGGCATAGCGGGCGCCCACGGCGTGAGCGGCGTCCTCGATCAAGCAGAAGTTGTACTGACTGGCCAATTCGGCGATGGCACGCAGGTCACAGCTTTGCCCGGCGAACGCAACGGCGACCACCACCTTGGGCAGCCGCCCTTGCAGCTCGGCCTCGGCCAGCTTGGCCGCCAGTTTGCCGGCGTCCAGGTTCAGGGTATGCGGGTCGATGTCGACGAAGTCCACCTGGGCACCGCAATAGCGACCGCAGTTGGCTGAAGCCAGGAAGGTGTTGGGCGACGTCCACAACCAATCGCCCTCGCCCAGGCCGGCGGCCAGGCAGGCGATGTGCAGGGCGGCGGTGGCATTGCACACCGCCACACCGTGCCCAGCGTGGCAGTAGTGGGCCATGGCCGCCTCGAAGCGCGCCAGGGTCGGCCCCTGGGTCAGCCAGTCGGATTGCAGCACCTGCACCACGGCATCGATGTCCGCGCTGTCAATGCTCTGCCGGCCGTAGGGAATCACGGCTGCAGTTCCGCGTGCAGGCCAGCGATCTGTGCCACGTCGAGGAACTGCGGGTTGATGTCGGAACGGTATTCGAAGTCCTCGTTCACTGCCCTGCCCTGCTCGCCCAGGCCATCGACGGCGTAGTCGACGTCGGTGTGGGTGAAGCGGATCGACGGCTGAATGGTGTAGTGGTCGTCGAATTCCAGGGTCATGCGCGCGTCGTCCAGCGGCACCATCAGCTCGTGCAGCTTTTCACCCGGACGAATGCCTACCAGGGTCTGCGGCAAGTCAGGCGCCATGGCCGTGGCCAGGTCGACAATGCGGATCGAAGGAATCTTGGGCACGAAGATTTCGCCGCCGTGCATGCGTGCGAAGTTGTCCAGCACGAACTGCACGCCGTGGTCCAGGGTGATCCAGAAACGGGTCATGCGCGGGTCGGTGATCGGCAGTTCGGCAGCCTGTTCGCTGATCAGCTTGCTGAAGAACGGCACCACAGAGCCCCGCGAGCCCGCCACGTTGCCGTAACGGACCACGGCGAAGCGGGTCTGCTGGTCACCGGCGATGTTGTTGGCGGCCACGAACAGCTTGTCGGACAGCAGCTTGGTGGCGCCATACAGGTTGATCGGGCTGGCGGCCTTGTCGGTGGACAGGGCGATGACTTTCTTCACACCGTTGTCGATGGCCGCGGCGATGACGTTCTCGGCGCCATTGACGTTGGTACGGATGCATTCGGTGGGGTTGTACTCCGCCGCGGGCACTTGCTTGAGTGCCGCCGCATGAATCACGTAATCGATGCCGCGCATGGCCACGCGCAGGCGTTCGGCGTCGCGCACGTCACCGAGGAAATAGCGCATGCAGGGCGCGTTGAAGCTCTGCTGCATTTCGTACTGCTTGAGCTCGTCGCGTGAAAACACCACCACACGCCGGGGCTGGTACTGCTCCAGCAAACGGCGGATGAAGGTGCGACCGAAGGAACCGGTACCGCCGGTGATGAAGAGGGATTTGCCGTTGAACATGCACTGGGTTCCTTAGATCGAGGCGGCCGGCGAGGACAAAATTCTGACCCGGGCCACGGTTTCCATGATGCCGAGCAAAATGCAGGCCATGTCGATAGCGGCGACATTCCCGCCTGCGGTAGCCGCCTTGCCAGCCAGCGCTCAAACCACCGCAATGCTTGCTGGCAAGCCAGCTCCCCTAAAAACGGACACCACATCGCATTGTTCAACGACACATCATTATTTGGCAGAGAAATTGCTGTACCCCCGGTGTCGACGCCTGACGCCCGTTTATTGACGGCCGCCCATGCGCGCAGGACCTTCCGTGGAGCGCCCAGCACAATCATGTCCAAAGTCATTCCCGTTACCAGCCCACTGCTGCCTCCGCTGGAGGAGTTCCTGCCGTACCTGGAAGAAATCTGGGCCACACGCCGGTTGACCAACGCCGGCCCTTTCCACCAGCAACTGGAAAAGGCCTTGGCCGACTACCTGGGGGTGGAACATTTGTGCCTCTTCGCCAACGGCACCCTGGCGCTGGTCACGGCATTGCAGGCGCTGCGTATCACCGGCGAGGTCATCACCACGCCCTATTCGTTCGTGGCCACCGCCCACTCGCTGCTATGGAACGACCTCAAGCCGGTGTTCGTCGACATCGACCCGGTGTCCTGCAACCTCGACCCGGCCAGCATCGAGAAAGCCATCACGCCGTCCACCAGCGCCATCCTGCCGGTGCATTGCTATGGCACGCCCTGTGATGTGGACGCCATCCAGACCCTCGCCGACAACTACGGCCTGAAGGTCATCTACGACGCGGCCCACTGCTTTGGCGTGCGCCAGGAAGGCACCAGCGTGCTGCGCCACGGCGACCTGTCGATTCTCAGTTTCCACGCCACCAAAGTATTCAACACCTTCGAAGGCGGCGCTATCGTGTGCCCCGATGCCAAGACCAAAAAGCGCATCGACTACCTGAAGAACTTCGGTTTCGCCGACGAGGTGACCGTAGTCGCCCCCGGTATCAACGGCAAGATGAGCGAGATCAACGCTGCCTTCGGCATGCTGCAGTTGCGCCACATCGACGACGCCCTGGCCCGCCGCAAGCTGATCGACCAGGACTACCGCCAGCAACTCGAAGGCGTGCCGGGTATTCGCCTGATGCACCGCGCCCCAGGCCTGACCGCCAACTATTCGTACTTCCCGATTTTCATCGACAGCAGCTACCCGCTGTCCCGCGACCAGGTCTATGACCTGATGCGCGACCACGAGATTCTGGCGCGTCGCTATTTCTACCCCTTGATCAGCGAGTTCCCCATGTACCGCGGCCTGGCCTCGGCGGCGAACGAATTGCTGCCGGTCGCCGAAAAAACCTCACGTCAAGTGCTGTGCCTGCCGATATATCCTGATCTGGCCCAGGAAGTGGTGAGCACCATTTGCCGCTTGCTGCGCCATCACGCACAGCCAACGGGAGTGCAGCGATGAACGTTCGTCAGGTTCTGGTGTTCCCGGCCGGTACCGAAATCGGCCTGGAAATTTTCCACGCTTTGCAGTACTGCAAGGAAATCCAGTTGCACGGCGCCGGCCAGCCCATCAGCAACCCGGCGCAACTGGTTTACCCGGACTACCACCCGCTGCCCAGCATCCACGAGGCGGACTGGCTGCCCAGGCTGGTGACATTGTGCAAGCAGTTGAAGATCGACTACATCTTCCCGGCCTACGATGACGCCATCATTGCCCTGCACGAAGTGGCCGAGCAACTGCCGGCGGTGATCGTCGGCGCCAGCGCCGAGGTGTGCAGCCTGACCCGGCTCAAGTCCAGCACCTACGCACGCCTGCGCGATACCGTGGCGGTACCCCGCGTGTTCCGGCACGCCGATGAGGTCACCGGCTTCCCGGTGTTCGTCAAGCCCGACCGCGGGCAAGGCAGCCAGGGCGTGGCCCGCTGCGATGACGCTGGTGCCCTGCATCGGGCGTGCGCGGCGCTGCCCGACCCACTGATCTGCCAGTACCTGCCGGGCGAAGAATTCACTGTCGACTGTTTCTCCGACCGCGAACGCGGCCTTCTGTACGCCTCCGCTCGCCGCCGCCTGCGCATTCGCAATGGCATCGCGGTGAACAGCGTCACCGAGGAACTGCCACAGGCCCAGGCCATGGCCGCGCGCATCAGTGACGAACTGAACATGCGCGGCGCCTGGTTTTTCCAGGTCAAGCGCGCCGCCGACGGCGCCCTGACCCTGCTGGAAGTGGCCCCGCGGATTGCCGGCAGCATGTCCACCAACCGTGTGCGTGGCGTGAATTTCCCGCTGCTGAGCCTGTACGAACAGGAACGCGCGCCGCTGGGTATTCTCGCTTACGAGGGCTGTGTGGAAGTGGACCGCGCCCTGGGCAACCGCTACCGCCACGACGTGCAATACGCCACGCTGTACGTGGACCTGGACGACACCCTGATTTTCCGCGACCAGGTCAACACCCAGGTGGTGAGCCTGGTGTACCGGGCGCTGAACCTCAAGCGCAAGGTCAAGCTGATCACCCGCCACCGTCATGACCTGGACGCCACGCTGGCGCGCCACCGCCTGGCCGGCCTGTTCGACGAAATCATCCACATCACCGACGGCACGCCGAAGTCGGCGTTCATTCGCGAAAGCGACGCCATCCTGGTGGACGACAGCTACGCCGAGCGCCTGGAAGTATCCCGCAGCCGCGGTATCCACACGTTCGACTGCAGCATGATCGACATGCTGCTCAGCAGCCCAGACCAGTGAGGACGGCGCCATGACCACGGTGATCACCTACGGCACCTTCGACCTGTTCCATGTCGGCCACGTGCACTTGCTGCGCCGCCTCAAAGGCTTGGGCGACCGCCTGGTGGTGGGCTGCTCCACCGACGAGTTCAACCATCAGAAAGGCAAGAAATCCATCGCCCCTTATGCCCAGCGGGTGGAGATTCTCAAGTCGGTGCGCTACGTCGACCACGTGATCCCGGAAACCCACTGGGACCAGAAGCGCAGCGACATCCTGCGCGAGGGCGCGCAGATCTTCGCCATCGGCGATGACTGGGCGGGCAAGTTCGACGACCTCAGCGACATCTGCCAGGTGGTGTACCTGCCCCGCACCCGGGACATCTCCTCGACCGAAATCCGCCGCCTGGCGCAGGCCCTGCACGCAGACCAGATGCTGGAGCTGCAACGGGCCGTGGACCAGCTGCAACGGGTCGTGGACCAACTGCAATCCCGATAACCCCACAGGCAATACCCGGCAATGGAGCGTTGAATGCGTAAACTGGTTGCGGACCTGGTGGTACTTCCGCTGTGGCGCCTGATCGACCGCTGTGCAAGCAAGAACCCGCAGCGCTGGGGCTTCTGTGTGCACCACTTGAAATCCGATCAGTTCGTGGAGAATGCCCGGGCGGTATTCGAGGCCGTGAAGGCCGACCCCAGCCTGGAAAAGATCGTCTTTACCCGCGGCGTGCCGGTGACCTTCACCCTGGAAGGCGCGGTGAATACCCGTGTGCTCGACCTGCAGAGCCTGCCCGGGCTGTTCGCCCTGTGGCGCTGCAAGGTACTGCTGGTAACCCATTCGGTGTCCATGGACCTTTCCATGCGCTGGCCGGTGCGGCGCTTCAGCGTGGTTCGCCCGGCGCTCAAGCCGCGCACCATCATCAACCTGTGGCACGGCATCCCGCTGAAAAAACTGCTGGCGCTGGCCAATGACGAAGTGCGCAAGCACACCGACCGCGTGGCCTTTCGCCGGCTGGAACGCTCCCATTACGCCGGGTTGATCACTTCGTCAGCCATCGACAGCCACGCCATGGCGACCATGTTCCACCCCATTACCTACGACCGAGTGTGGGTCACGGGTCTGCCGCGCAGCGATTTCCTGGTGATGCCGCGCCCGCAACTGCCCGACTACCTGCGCGAAGGGCTGGCACGGATCGAACGCATCAAGGGCGACAAGACCCTGATCGTCTACGCGCCCACGTACCGCCAGGTGACCGTCGCCGGCGCCGGTTATTACCAGTTCAGCGAGGCCGACGCCCAGGCCCTGCGCGCCCTGCTGGTGCGCCACAACGCTGTGCTCGGCATTCGCCTGCATTACTTCAGGAACGCCGATGAAGTGTTCAACATCGAGCAACTGATCGACGGCCATAGCATCGTCGAACTGGACCACCAGCAATTCCCCGACATCGCCTGCGTGCTGCGCGGCGCCGACCTGGTGGTGACCGACTACTCCAGCGTGTACATCGACGCGCTGTACCTGAACAAGCCCGTGTTCAGCTTCGCCTATGACCTGGAGCACTATCAGCAACAACAGGATGGCGTGCTCTATGACCTGGACCTGGTGTTCCCAGGCCCGGTGGTGGGCACCCCGCAGGCGCTCGTCGAGGCCCTGGACCAGGAGTTGAACAGCCCGCGCCAGGTCGATAGCGACCGCTACCGCATGGCCCGCAAGGTATTTTTCGCCCACACCGACGCGGGCAATTGCCAGCGCGTGGTGGACCGCATCAAACAACTGGCTTGACCCCAGACAATTTTCTTACACGGTGGATAACTCATGGCCGGTCGGCTGCATCGCAAACCCGGGTTCCCGTACTACATCACTGCCCCCAACTATCGTGAGACCTCGGCCGGCATCCAGGTGCTGCACTACCTGTGCCACGCCCTGAACCTGCAGGGCCATGACGCCTGGGTCACAGGGTGCAGCGTGGTCAACCCCGACCTGAAGACGCCGATCCTCACCGAAGGCATCCGCCAGGAACACCAGCGCCAGGGCCGCACGGCCATTGGCGTATACGCCGAGGTGTACCCGGGCAATATGCTCAACACGCCAGTGTGCGTGCGCTACATGCTCAACCGCGAAGGCGCGCTGACCCAGGACGGCGTGAATGCCGGGCCGGATGATCTGTTTTTCTATTTCCGCCCCGAGTTCGGGCCTGTGGATCAGCCGATCAATGTGCTGACCCTGCCCTCCACCGACATGAGCCTGTTCGCCCCCGACGATAGCCGTGTGCGCACCAGCAACTACCTGTTCCTGCACCGGCTGCCAGCGGAGGCAGTGAACCATGCCGAACTGCCGGACGACATTCAGCTGCTGTCCATGGACAACCCGCTGACCCTGCAGCAGCTGGCCCACGCCTTCAAGGGCGCCAAGGCGCTGTACACCTATGAAGCCGGTTCCACCTGCACCAAGGCGCTGCTGAGCGGCTGCCCGGTAGTGGCCCTGCGCGCGCCCGGCCACGAAGCACTGGCCGCCACGCAGAAAACCGCTGATGACCTGGGCGGCGGTTTCGCCTGGGACGACAGCGAGGCCAGCCTGGAACAGGCACGTGCTGAACTGCCGGCCATGCGCGCCTATCAGTTGGGTATCGAAGACCAGTTCTGGGAGCAGTTGGGAGAATTTGTCAGCCTGACCCAGGCCCGCGCCAGCGCCGAGAACAGCCGGGACAGCGGCTCGATCACCGAGTGGCTCGCCAGCCGCGCGCCCGCCAGGAGCCACAGCGCCCTGATTGATCAGTACGTGCAGGACCACCGTGAGGACGGCCGCCTGGGTATTGTCGTGATCGACCGCGAAGGCCACCTGGGCCCGGTGATCGAGACCCTGCAGAGCCTGGACAGCGACACCGCTCACTATGACAACCTGGGCGTGCTGGTACTGACCCCGCTGAGCCTGGACCCGGAGCATTCAAACGCCGATCTGCGCTTTGTCACCTATGTGCCGGGGCAGCTGGAACAGACCCTCAACGCTCAGCTCATCGACTTCGATTGCGCCTGGTTCATGCGCGTGGAAGCCGGCGTGCGCTTCCTTCCGGCAGGTCTGCAGACCATGGCCCTGGAACTGCTGGCCGCGCCCGGCTGCCGCGCCATCTACGGGGACGAGTTCTACCGCGTGGGTACCAGCGACATGAACAGCGCCTACCGCCCCGGCTTCAACCTGGACTTCCTGCTCAGCGCACCCGCCCACATGAGCCGCCACTGGTTGTGGAACAAGGCCTGCGTGCAGCGCATGGGCGGGTTCGACCCTGCCAGCGGCAGCGCCAGCGAATTGGCGATGATCCTGCGCATGGTGGAAACCGAAGGCCTGACGGGCTTGGGCCATGTCAACGAACCGTTGCTGGTGGCCGACAGCCCTTCCAGTGCCGCAGACCCACAGGTGGAAGCCGAGTTGCACCGCCACCTGCAAGCACGCGGCTACGACCAGGCGCGGGTAGCGGCCTTGGCCGAGGGGCACTACCGTATCCTCTACAACCTGCCGCACCGACCGCGCAGCACCGTGATGATCCTGGCCAACCAGCCACTGGCGTTGCTGCAACGCTGCCTGGCCAGCGTGCTGGAGGTAACCGCCAACCCGGACTTCGACGTGGTCATGATCGAGGTCGCCGACACCCCGGCTGCCACGCGCAGTTGGCTGGCCAGCCTGGGGCGCGAAGTGGGCGCCCGGGTATCGGTGGCTGCCCACGCGCACCTGGATAGCGACGTGGCGGCGCTCAATGCCACGGCGGCGGGCTTGAGCAACGATTACCTGGTGGTGCTGGCGGGCAACGCACTGATCGAACAACCACAGTGGCTGGACAACCTGATCAACCACGCCGTGCGTGGCGAAGTCGCGGTAGTGGGGCCCAAACTGGTGGACAGTCATGGCCGCTGCCGCAGTGCCGGCCTGGTACTGGGCCTGAACGACATCGCCGGCCCCGCCTTCGTCAACGAACCCACGGGCGCGCGCGGCTACATGGACCGCCTGCTGGTGGACCAGAACTACAGCGCGGTCAGCGCCGACTGCCTGATGGTGCGCCGCGAGGTGTTCAGCCAATTGGGCGGCCTGGACGCCCAGGGCCTGGACCTCAGCGGCGCCAGCCTGGACCTGTGCCTGCGTGCCACCCAAGCCGGCTGCCTGGTGGTGTGGACCCCCTTCGCCCAGGTCACCCTGCTCGACACCGTACAGGCCCTGCCCTCAGCGGCGGGTGAAGCGGCCGTGCTGCAACAGCGTCGCACCCTGCAACAGCGCTGGTTGCCATTGCTGGCCGACGACCCTGCCTACAACCAGAATCTGCGCCTGGACCGCGGCGGCTACCGCCCCGACTACCGGTTCAGCCGCGAATGGCGCCGTATCGGCCCCGCGCTTCTCCCGCGCGTGCTGTGCCAGACCGTGGGCAACGGCGATGACAGCCAGGTCACGGCCCAGGTGTTCAAAGCCTTGCTGGAGCACCAGCGCCTGGAAGGTGTGGTCTGCCAGGCGCTGCTCAGCGCCATCGAACTGCAACGTTTCGCGCCTGATAGCATCGTGTATTCGCTGTCGCTGACCGAGGAAATTGCGCCAGAGCGCGTGGAAGAGCACCGCCTGGTTCCCGCCTTGCGCGTGGTCGACCTCAGCCACAGCATCGCCCAGGCCCTGGACCAAGGCCTGGACCTCAATGGCTACCTGGCAGCGGTGACGCCCCAGCTGAAAGCGATCGCACCGCTGGTAGACCGTGTGGTGGTACCGGATGCCGAAGCGGCGTCGGCATTGCAGGGTGTGCATGGGGATGTACGGCAATGGCATACGCCGGACTTGCAGAACATCGCGCGGCATTGGTTGGTGAAGTAAAACGCCGGGGGCCCTGCAGGATCGGGCGAAGCTCGGGAAAGCCTCACCGCGTACTTCCAGATAATCCGCGCCGCACGCTTCCCGAGCTGCGCCCGGTCCCACAAGGAGGATGCGGTGAATCGGCCACGGACCCTGTAGGACCGGGCGAAGCTCGGGAAGGCCTCACCGCGTACTTCCAGATAATCCGCGCCGCACGCTTCCCGAGCTGCGCCCGGTCCCACAAGGAGGATGCGGTGAATCGGCCACGGACCCTGTGGGACCGGGCGAAGCTCGGGAAGGCCTCACCGCGCACTTCCAGATAATCCGCGCCGCACGCTTCCCGGTGCTGGAAAGGCGGGCGTGCGCGTCGGGTTCTACCGCGGCATCCAGGCCTTCAGCCAGCGTTCCAGCGCATTACCCTGGAACATGAAGTCGCGCTGCACCGCCGCTTTCAATTCATCACCCATCCGCGCGCTGGCATCCAGGTCCGAGAGGTGCATGCGGATGGCTTCCAGCCACTCATGGCTGCTGTTGCTCAATACGCGGGTGACCGGGAAGTCGCCCCGGTAGCTGCGGGTGTCGGTGCACACCACCGGATAGCCGCAGGCACCGTACTCGAGCAGGCGCAGGTTGCTCTTGCAGTCGTTGAAGATGTGCTGTTCCAACGGCGCCAGCGCAAGGTCAAGGTTCAGGCTGGCCATTTTCTGCGGGTAGAGCTCCAGCGGCACGGCCGCGTGATACTCGTGCACGTAGGGGCGCAATTCGTCCGGGCACATGCCAAGGAATACCCATTCCACCTCGTTGGCCAAGGCCTTGACCACGTCCTTGATCAGCAACAGGTCGCCGGTGTGGCTGGTGCCGCCACCCCAGCCAATGCGCGGCTTCTTGCCGACACGGCGCTGGCTGGTCAGGTGGCGCCAGCGCTCCGGCGGCAGCATGTTCGGCACCACGACGATGTCGTTGTGCATGCCTGACATGGCATCGGCCAGTGAGTCGGTTGACACCACCAGACGATCGCACAGCCCCACCCCACGCGCCAGGGTCTGGCGGATGTCGCGGGACAGGTAGCGGCGGTGCTCGTTCTGCGCCGGCACGTCGAGCAGGTAGTCATCCAGCTCGAAGATACGGAAGGCCTTGGAAAACTCCTTGACCTGGGCAATGCCCTCCACCGGCCCGGCGCTGTAGCGGCCCTGGAAGACGATGGTGTCGGGGGCGATGCGCTCGATCTCGAGAATCGACGGCGTGCCGAAGTTGATCTGATGCGACGCCAGGCCCGCGCGTTCCAGCTCCACCAGCGGCTGGATCAAGCGGTAATGGCCCACCGCACCCTTGTTGATCGGCAAGCCCAGCACGAACGGCAGCGCATGGCGGGCGAACGGTTGCCAGCCGTGGCGCAGGCCCACGTTCATGGTGAAGCTGGCGCCCATCAGGCTGAGGTTCTTGTTGTAGGCAGGGTCACGCGCCAGCTTCGGCAGCCAGCGGTTGAACGCCGCACGCTGGGTCTGGCGCCAGTCCTGCAGGGCTTCGCGGTCGGGGGTGTGTTCATGGCGGCGGACCATCAATGCCGCATAGGGGGTCCACACTACCAGGTAGCCCTGCTGGGCCGCACGCAGGCACAGGTCGACGTCGGCAAAACCATTGGCCAGCTCACCCTCCTCCAGGCCGTTGAGTTGCTCGTACAGGGCCTTTTCGATCAGCAGGCATTGCTGGCTGACGGCGCTGTAGTTCTGCACCACCTGCAAGCGGTGCAGATAACCCGCGGCGCCGGCAGGCTCGCCGACGAACACCGAACCGACTGCACCGCGCAGCCCCAGCACCAGGCCGGCGTGTTCAACACTGCCGTCCGGGCCCTGAAGGCGGGCGCCGACCACGCCGACTTCATGGCGGCGGGCGTGGCCCAGCATTTCCTCCAGCCAGCCCCCATCCAGCACCACGCAATCCTGGCTCAGGGTCAGCAAGTATTCGCCACGGGACTGTGCCGCGCCCAGGTTGAGCAGCGCCGACAAGTTGCTGGCGGCTGGCGCGTCGATGACCCGCAGCTTGGCGCCACCGATCTCGGCCATGGCACGCAGCCAGTCACGAGTGTCGGCCGGGTCATCCTCGGCGCTGACGATCAAGACTTCGAACTGGCTGTAAGCGGTGCGCTCCAGCAGGCTCTCCAGGCAGGCTTGCAGGCCGCCCAGGCGACCCTGGCTGGCGATGACGACCGAGACCAGCGGCTGCCCTGCGTGCCTGTAGTTGATACGGTTGATGAGACGGATCACCCCAGGGGCGATATCGAAACCCAGGCCCAGACGCTGCAGGTGGCGCGCCACCATGGCAGCGTTGCCGTCGCGCACGCTGGCTTCCCCCAGCCAGGCCGGGAAGTGCTGGCGCGCGTGCAACAGCACTTCACCGATGTGCTCGATGGCGTGGGGGCCACGGGTTTCCACCAGCCGGAAAATCAGGTCATGGGGGCTCAGTTCAATCAGGCCGGCAGCGAAGCCACCGTGCTCGATGAAGGCTTCGCGACTGAAAGCCAGGCCACGGCCCACATAGGGGTAGCTGCGCAGCAGGTCGAGGTTGAAGTCCGGGCGGAACACCGGGGCTCGGTGGCCGTCGGCCTCCAGGGCGTCTTCATCCCAGTAGCAGGCCTGCATGGCATCGCGCTCGGCGATACGCTCGGCCAACAGCAGCAAGGCGTGCTGGCTCAGTTCATCGCCGGCGCGCAGCAGGCAGAACCAGTCATAGCCATCCAGCTCTCGCAGCATGCTGTTGAGCTGCAACGGCCAGTCTTTGTCCAGGGGCATGCTCAGCACGTTCCCGACGATGGTTGGCTCGCTGGCGGTGGCCGACAGCACCAGAATTGCTTCGGCGGACCAGCTCTGCGCTGCCAGGCTGTCGAGGGTAGCCTGCAGGCTGCCATCGGCGCGGTGGTCGATGATCACCGGGATGATCTTCGCCTGCCGTGGCCACGCCTCGACCCGCGCCGGCAGTTGCTGCAACTGCACCGGCGAGAAGTCGCGGCATTGCAGCCATTGCTCGTACACCGCGTCGTAATCGTCGCAGTTGACGCCCACATGGTCGAACATGGTGTCGGCCTGTACGCCGAACATGCGCCCCAGGCCCACTTCTTCCCATTCCCCGGTTTCAGTGGCCAGGCTGCGGTGGCGCACGCCGCCGATCTTCTCGGCACGCTCGCCCTCGCGGCCAGTGAGGAACTGCACCATGGCCTGGTACTCCACCTGGCGCGCGGCTTCCAGATCAGGAATGCCGGCCAGGCGCAATGGCTTGAGGCGCTCCACCGCCAGGTATTTGTCGACCACGCCCAGGTCGCCCTGGCACAACAGGCAGTTGTAGAGCATCAGGTCCAGGAAGGCCTCGAACGGCGCTTCGCTGAGCGTCAGTGCTGGCATCAGCCGGGCCACATCAGCACGGCGCAGCAGGGTGCTGCTCAGGCCACCGATGAAATTCACCGGCCACACCTCGAACATGCTCAGCAGGTCGGAGCCCTTCAAGCGCGTGTCCCCGGCGATGAACCCCGAGTTCTCCATGCGGTTGGGCATGATGCGGTTGCTGGGGTCGGACAGGTAGCGCTGGCTGGCCGCGATGCTGATGTCCGGATGGCGCACCAGCACCTCCACCAGCAGTGGCGTGTGCTCGGGCATCAGCCAGTCTTCGTCGAACAACACCTTGATGAACTCGCCCTGGGCGAGGCGCACGCACTCGTTGAGGGTGGCATTGAGCCCCAGCGGTTCGGGCTGGGCCACGTAGCGCAGGGTGACACCTGGCGCCAGCCGCGCGCGCGCGGCTTCCACGGCCTGGCGGATCGCGTCGCCCTGGCTGTCGTCGCACACCACCACGTCGAGGCGGGGGTAATTCTGCCCCACGGCACTGTTCAAGGCTCGGGCGAAGTTTTGCGGGTCGAGGGCGGGAATGACGATGCTGACAACAGGGGTGGTGTTCATGCCTCAGGACTCAACAGGCGGCTGCGGTGAAACAGCCAGGGTACGGAAAAAAATGCGGCGCCAGGCGCGTCCCCGTGAAGGGCCGCGAATGGCGCCGCGAAAAAATGGCTCAAGGCTCAGATCTTGTTGAACAGGCTCAACTGGGAGATCTTCGCGAAGGCAGCCTGGGACGCCTCCAGCATGGTCTGCTGCAGGGTCAGATTGATGGACGCGGTGGCCATGTCAGTGTCACCAATGCTCGATTGCGTGGTTTTGTTGGCCAGGCTGATCGAGGTGTTCTCGGTGGTCTGCACGGTGATGGCGTTGCCGATGGCACCGATCTGACCACGTGCGGTGCCCACCTGGGTGCTGGCGGAGTCCAGGTTGGCGATGGCCGATGTCACCGAGGCCTGCAGCGCTAGCAGCTTGGTGTTGTCACCGTCCACCGGGGTGTTCAACGCAGTGGCCAGCTTGGACAAGGTGTTGAGCACGTTCTGGGTCTTGTGTGCATCGACCGAGACCTGGAAGGTGTCGCCCGCCGCTGGCGTGCCACTGACGCCAAAGGTAGCGCCGGCCGCGGTAATGGTGGTGTCACCGCTGGCCATGGTGCCGGTGGCGATGGCTTTGCTGTCGGTGGTGTAGGGTTGGGCGTACACCGCGTAATCGGTACCGCTGGTGAACTTCACCACCGCACCGGCGCTGGGGAAGGTGGTGTTGTAGGTGTTCTGGTTGCTGATGGTGCCGCTGGTCAACTGTGCAGTCGAGGTGTTGCCGGCACTGCGCGACGGGCTCAGGGTGTCCGGCGTGCTTTGCAGGGTGATGCTGTGGCCAGCGGTGGTGCCGGTGTTGGCGGTGTCCACCTTCAGGGTGAAGTCCACACCACGCAGGCTCAGGGTGGTGCCACCCTCGGTGCTGGGGTTGAAGGTGCCGTTGCCGGACACTTCCGACGTGATGTCGTTACCCGAAGCATCGGTGATGCTGTAGGTGGTGTCGCTGGTGAAGTTGACTGTGTACGGCTCACCGGTGGTGAACGACTTGTTGTAGGTGGACTCGGAGTCCATCTGGCCCGGGGAGATCGACACCTTGTTGTCGTTGACCGCTGGCGACGTCACGGTGGAAGTGGTACGGCTGGTGTTGGTGGCCTGGTCGAAAGCGCTGTAGCCGGTGACGCCGGTGGCCAGGCTCAGGGTGTCGGACACCTGCACGCTCAGGGCGTTCTGGTCGCCCTGGTAGGTATAGGTACCATCAGTGTTCTTCACGTACGGCGGCGTGGTGCTCTTGGACCCGGAGAACATGTAGTAGCCGGAGGCGTCCTTGGTGTTGAGCAGGCCCAGCACCGTGTCCTGCAACTGGCCGATCTCGGCACCGATGGACTGGCGGTCGGCATCGGTGAGCGAGCCGTCACCGGCATTCACCGCCAGCTCCTGGGCCCGTACCAGGGAGTTGTTGATGGCGTTCAACACGCTTTCCTGATTGTTCAGCGAGTTGGTGGCGGTGGTCATGTTGCTGCTGTACTGCGTCAGCAGCGAGCTCTGCTGTTGCAGTTGCAGCAGCTTGGCGGCACCCACCGGGTCATCGCCAGCCGTCTGGATGCGCACACCGGAGCTGATCTGCTCCTGGGTCTTGGCGGTGGCCGCGAACGCCGAGGAATAGTTCGACGCGCTGGTCTCGAAGTATTGAGAGGTGGAAATACGCATGGTCGACTAATCCTCAGAGAGCGTTGAGCAACGTGGAAAAGGTGTCTTGGGCCGTCTTGATGATTTGCGAGGCGGCGGTGTAGTACTGCTGGTATTTGACCAGGGCAGCGGCCTCGTCATCGAGGTTGACGCCCGACACCGAGTCGCGGTTGGACTTGGCGGTGGCCAGCACCGTCGACGTCGCGCTGGCATCGGTGGAAGCCTGCGATGCCTGGGCGCCGACACCGGAAACCAGGGCGGCATAGGCGGCGGTGAAGCTGATGCCGCCAGTGGCCGAACCGGTACCGACGGTGGCCGACGTCTGCAAGCCCAGCAGCGCGGTGGCGTTGCGGTTGTCAGACGTGCCGCTGGTGTTGAGGCTCACGCTGTAACTGTCGTTGGCCGACGGCGTACCACTGACGGTGGTGGAGAAACTGAAGCTGGTAGGGTTGCCATCGGCGTCGTTGACCGGGTTGCCGCTGCTATCAACGATGGGTACGCTGATGCTCAGGTTGTTGTCCGAGCCGGGGACGATGGTGCCGTTGCCGATGGTGTTGCCCTTGGCGTCGTAGACGGTGTAGGCCTGGGTACCGCTCGACGCGGTGCCGAACACCAGCTTCACGGGCGTGGAATTGTCCAGGCCGGTCTGCAAGGCGGCCTTGGCGGTGCTGTCATCACCATCGACGGTAGTGGTCAGCGACGGCTGGGTGAAGGTGGCTGTGCCCGAGTTGCTGGCACTGGCGGTACCACTGAGCGGCCCTGCGAACGCCAGGGTGCTGGAGTCCGTCATGGTGGTGCTGATTTCGCTGGCAGCGTTGCGCGTCGGGGTGATCTTGAAGCTGTCACCGGCGGCCACGGCATTGCCGCTCAAGGCCAGGGTGAAACCGTCGATCTGCGGCGCTGGTGTGGTGCTCAGGTCGTAGCTGCCCATGTTGGTGCCGTCCGACCGCGTCACGCTGTAGGCGGTGGCGCTGGTGAAGGTCACCTGGTAATCACTGGTGGTCAGCGCGCCGGTATCGGCGATGGTCACGTTGAGGTTGCCCGAGCCTGCGCTGTTGTTCGACGACGCCTGGCTGCGCTGGCTGATGGCCGTGGCGCTGTTGATGCTGGAGAACAGGTTGGAGCCCAGGTTGCCGTTGCTGTCGACACCTTGGGACAACTGGGTGTTGATGGCATCGGACACGGTCAGGGCGATCTGCCCCAGGCTGTTCTGCGCCGGGTTCAGCACGTCACTGCGGTAGCGCAGCAGGCCACCGATGGAGCCGCCGCTGACCACCGAGGTCACGTCGGTGCTGTAGTTGCCGTAGTTGACGGTCAGGGCGTACTGGGACTTGTCGGTGCTGCTCGGTGCGGCGGTCAGGGTGTTGGAGGTGTTGCCGCTGACCAGCGCCTGGCCGGTACCCAGGTACACGTCGTAAGCGCCGCTGCTGTTGGTCTGAACGGTGACGCCCACCAGTTCGTTGAGCGACCGCACGGCTTCGTTGCGCGCATCCAGCAGGCTGTTGGGGGTGTTGCCCGAAGCAGAGGCTGTGGTGATCTGCTGGTTCAGCGAGGCGATCTGCTTGGTGATGTCGTTGACCTGGCCGCTCAGGGTGGTGAGCTGCGAGTTGATGCCCGCGTTTTGCGAAGTGATCTGCGACGAAATGGAGTTGAAGCGGTTGCTCAGGCTCTGGGCAGAGGTCAACAGCAACTGGCGCGACGAGGTGTCGGTGGGGTTGCTGGACGCGGTCTGCAGCGCCGAGAAGAAACTGGTCAACGTGGCGCTGATGCCCGTGGCGCTGTCGGACAGCAGGCTGTCCAGGCTGGCGACGTTGTCGCTGTAGGTAGCGGCATCGGCGCTCAGGGCCGTGGTGGTCTGCAACTGCGAGTCCATGTAGCTGTTGTAGACACGGCGCACGTCGGAAATGGTCGTGCCCGTGCCGACAAAGCCCACGCCGACGTTCTGCATGGCCGCGGCCACGGACGTCGTCGACTCGCGCGAATAGCCGGCGGTCGAAACGTTGGTGATGTTGTTACTGGTGACCGTCAAAGCCGTCTGGCTGGCGTTAAGCCCGGAAAGCCCGATTGAAATCAGTGACATGGTTCAAACCTTATAAGTGGGTGGAGGTACTGCCCAGCGCATAGTTCTGGTAGCCCTTCATCTGCCTGGCTATCTGCGAAATCTTGCTGGCATAGTCCGGGTCAGTCGCGTACCCGGCCTTCTGCAACTCTTTTACGAACTGTTCTGGGTTATCGGCCGACTTCACCACAGCTTGATAGCGATCGTTGTTCTGCAACAGGCTGACCAGGTCGTGGAAACTGTCGGCGTAGGAATCATAGGAACGGAACTGCGCCGTCTCCTTGACCATCTTGCCGTTGCGGAACTCGCTGGTGATGGCGCGCGCCTGGTCGCCCTGCCAGTTGCCGCTGGCCTTGATGCCGAACAGGTTATGGCTGCTCTTGCCGCTCTCGTCACGCATGACTGAGCGCCCCCAGCCGGTTTCCAGCGCCGCCTGCGCCACCAGCACGCTGGGGTCGACGCCGATGCGCGCCGCGGCGTCCTTGGCCAGGGGCAGCATGGTGGCGACGAAGTCGTCGGCCGTGCTGAAGGCTTTCTTCGCGGGCGCCAGCGGTGGCTGGGCCACGCTGCGGCCGATGATGCGTACGTCACCGCTGGCAATGGCCGCCTGGGCCGATTGCCATTCGCCGGCCGCTTCGTTGCTGTCATCACTGTCGGTGCCGGTGGCCGCCGTTTGCGCGGCGCTGACGGCATTGGTGACCTTGATACCGTTGCGCGCCAGGGCTTGGGTCGCGGCCGCCGTCGCCGTGCTGCTGGCGTCGGTGGACGGGGTAATACCGGCCATGACCCGGTCGGCCAGCTTGCTGGGCAGCGACAGACGGCGCTGGTTCATCATCGCCATGTCATTGCTGTGGGCGCTGGCGGCGTTGTTGTTCAGGGCATGCTTGATGTCGGCCGCGGTGTTGCGCCCACCATTGAGCGTGGACAGTGCCGGGGCGTCATGGGCGAACGGGTTGGTGCCGGTGTGCTCCACACCCTTGTTCTTGGATAGCTGACGCATCAGCACGTCCTGCAGGCCGATGCCGTTACCCTGCTTGGACAGGGTAACGGCCAGCTGCTGGTCATACATGGACTGGTATTGCTTGGTGGTCTCGGTGTTCATCGGGTCGTCCTTGCCCAACACATCGTTGGCCGAACGCATGGACTTGAGCATTTCACCGACGAACAGCGACTCGAACTCCTGCGCTACCTTCTTCAGGTTGGCGTCACTGTCGCGGTCACCGGTCTTCAGCGCGTTCAGGCGATTGAGGTCCGTGTAGGCCCCCGAGTCGGCCGGCGTGCTGACACCACCTTTAGGCATATCCATGGTCCGCTACCTCAAATCACGATCAGGTCGGCCTGCAAGGCGCCGGCCTGTTTCAATGCTTCGAGGATGGCCATCAGGTCACTGGGGGCCGCGCCCACCTGGTTGACCGCGCGCACAATCTCATCCAGCGTGGTGCCGGGGCCGAATTTGAACATCGGCTTGGCTTCCTGCTGGGCATTGACCCGGGAACGCGGCACCACGGCGGTCTGGCCGTTGGACAGCGGGCCTGGCTGGCTGACGATCGGGTCTTCGGTGATGGTCACGGTCAGGCTGCCGTGGGTAACCGCGGCAGGCGATACCTTGACGTTCTGGCCGATGACGATGGTACCGGTACGCGAGTTGATGATGACCTTGGCCGCCGCGGCGCCCGGGTCCACTTCCAGGTTTTCCAGCACCGAGATGTAGTCCACGCGCTGGCTGGGGTCGATAGGCGCGGTGACGCGTACCGAGCCACCGTCGATAGCCTGGGCCACGCCTGGGCCGAGCATGTTGTTGATCTTGTCGACAATGTGCTTGGCGGTGGTGAAGTCCGAACGGTTGAGGTTCAGGGTCAGGCTGTTGCCCTGGTTGAAGCCGCTCGGCACCGAACGCTCCACCGAGGCACCGCCGGGAATGCGGCCGGCCGACGGAACGTTGACGGTGATCTTGGAACCGTCCTTGCCTTCGGCGTCGAAGCCGCCCACCACCAGGTTGCCCTGGGCGATGGCGTAGACGTTGCCGTCGATACCCTTGAGCGGGGTCATCAGCAGGCTGCCGCCGCGCAGGCTCTTGGAGTTACCGATGGACGACACGGTGACGTCGATGGTCTGCCCGGGCTTGGAGAACGGTGGCAGGTCGGCGTGGATGGACACCGCTGCGACGTTCTTCAGCTGGGTGGTGCCGGTACCGGTGGGCACCTTGATACCGAACTGCGCCAGCATGTTGTTGAAGGTCTGCAGGGTGAACGGGGTCTGGGTGGTCTGATCACCCGTGCCGTCCAGGCCCACGACCAGGCCGTAGCCGATCAGTTGGTTGGAACGCACGCCGGAAATGCTCGCGATGTCCTTCAACCGCTCGGCCTGGGCAGCGGTTGCCGCGGTCAGGGCCGAAGCGGCGAGCAGGGTCACGGCCATCAGGTGCTTGAGTTTACGCATGGTCGTGGTTACCTAGAAAGGCCAGTAGGGGCTCATGAAGAAACGGTCCAGCCAACCGGTCTGGTTGGACTCGGCGAACGCACCGGTGCCCGAGTAGGTAATGCGTGCATCGGCGACACGGGTCGACGACACGGTGTTGTCGGTGGCGATGTCGTCGGCGCGGATCAAGCCGGCGATGCGCACCAGTTCCTCACCGGTGTTAAGCGTCAGCCACTTCTCGCCACGTACCGACAGGATGCCGTTGGGCAGCACGTCGGCCACGGTCACGGTGATGGAGCCGGTCAGGCTGTTGGCCTGGTCAGCCTTGGCGGTGCCGTCGGTGGCGCGGGTGCCGGTGTAGCCAGCGTCCAGGCTCAACTTGCCGCCAGTGACCGGGTTGGTGGTGGACACGCCACCGCCAAACAGCGAAGTCAGGCCCAGCGAGGTGCTGGAGTCCTTGGTCAGCTTGGAGTCAGCGCTCTTGCTGGCCGCGGTTTTCTCGGCCAGGGTCACGGTGATGATGTCACCCACCCGGAACGCCTTGCGGTCGGTGTACAGGTTCTGGTCGAAACCGGACTGGTAGATGGAGCCGTTGTTCGACGCCGCAGGCAGCGGGGTGCGCGGAAGCACCGGCGCGTAGTACGGGTCATTGGGCTTGGGCGGCGGCGACATGCAACCCGACAACAAAGCGATCCCACTCAAGGCAAGAACACTGGACAAACGACTCATGACACTGACCTCACGGTGTTGCTGGCGCCGACGGCGCCGTGTGGCTGAATTACAGATTCTGAGTGACGTACTGGAGCATCTGGTCAGCCGTCGAGATCACTTTGGAGTTCATCTCGTACGCCCGCTGAGTGGTGATCATGTTCACCAGCTCTTCAACGGTGCTGACGTTGGAGTTTTCCAGGGTGTTCTGCAGGGTGGTGCCGAAACCGTTCAGGCCTGGGGTACCCACTTGCGGCGCGCCGCTGGAAGCGGTTTCCAGGTACAGGTTGCTGCCGATGGCTTGCAGGCCGGCCGGGTTGATGAAGTCGGCGGTCTGCAGGTTGCCGATCACGGTGGACGTGGCGCTGGCGGCGGTGGTGATCGAGACGGTGCCGTCGGTACCCACGGTGAAGGTCTGGGCGTTGGTCGGTACCACGATGGCCGGGTTCAGGGCGTTGCCGCTGGCGGTCACGATCTGGCCGTTGGAGTCCAGGTGGAAGGTACCGTCGCGGGTGTACGCGGTGGTGCCGTCGGCCTGGGTGATCTGGAAGAAACCACGGCCGTTGATGGCCATGTCCAGCGGCTGGTCAGTGGTGGCCAGGCTGCCGGCAGTGAAGTTCTTCTGGGTGCCGACGATGCGCACACCGGTACCCAGTTGCAGGCCGGACGGCAGTTCGGTGTCCGTGGTGGAGTTGGCACCCGGTTGACGCTTGGTCTGATAGAGCAGGTCCTGGAACTCGGCGCGGTCGGCCTTGAAGCCGGTGGTCGAAACGTTGGCCAGGTTGTTGGAAATGGTGGTCAGGTTCATGTCCTGAGCAGCCAGGCCGGTCTTGCTGACGTAAAGTGCCGGAAGCATTCTGTTCTCCTATGTGCGCGCCTGTTTTTCGCCGCGCCCAGTCATTTATCAGGTGTTCTGCAAGACCCGCGCCATGGATTCATCATCCTCCTTGGCGGTAGTCATCATCTTGATGTGCAATTCGAACTGTTTGGACAAGGCCAGCACCGAGGTCATCTCTTCCACGGCATTGACGTTGCTGGCCTGCAGGAACCCGGAGGTGATGCTGGAGGTGGCATCGGCCGCCGCTGGCTGGCCATCCTTGGTGTGCAGCAGGCCATCGGTGCCCTTGACCAGGTTGCGCGGGTCGGGCTTGACCAGCTTGATGCGGTCTACCTGGGCCATCACTTCCGGGCCTTCGCCCATGGAGCGGATGCTGATGGTGCCGTCGCTACCCACTTCGATCTGCTGCTCGGGCGGCACGGCGATCGGGCCGCCGTTGCCCATGACCGGCAAACCGTTGCCGTCGCGCAGCACGCCCAGCGCGTCGACGTTCATGCTGGCCATGCGCACATAGCCTTCGCTGCCGTCCGGGGCCTGCACGGCGATGTAGCTATCACCGTCAGCGGACACGTCCAGGTCACGACCGGTCGCCACCATGGCACCGGGGGTGAAATCGGTGCCGGGGCTTTCGGTCATGGCGTAGGCACGCGACGCATATACGTCACCAAACACCGGCATGGAGCGGGCCTGTTCCAGGTCGCGCTGAAAGCCGTTGGTGGAAACGTTGGCCAGGTTGTTGGCGTGAGCCTTCATCGCCAACGAGTTCTGGTTGGCGCCGGTCATTGCCACGTAAAGCATTTTGTCCAAGGTATGTCTCCCATGACGGGCGAATGCCGCCCAGCACTGTACTGGCAGGGACAAAGCAACAAGCGGGCCAAGGTTGAAAAAGCCTTTGTACACCCGGTGTTACAGGCACATCGGCATGCAGGGCGCCCTTCCCCGCCCGGCAGCAGAGACGGAAAAACGGCGCGTGGTTGCCGGTTGGCGGCAAGGGCGCGTCAGAAAACCTTGATTCAGCCCGCGGCGCAGGTGTGGGGCTGGCGGGCAAGCCCGTGTTTGCAGGGCGCACAGCCCTCGATTCTGCAGACATGAAAAACCCGGGCATCTAGCCCGGGTCTTGTGCTGCAGCCACAACCATCAGGTCATCTGGATGGTGGTCTGCATGATGGTGCTTTCGGTGGAAATGGTCTTGGCGTTGGCCTGGTAGTTGGACTGCGCCTTGATCAGGTTCACCAGCTCCTGGGTCAGGTCGACGTTGGAGTCTTCCAGCGAGGAAGCGGTCAGGTCACCCATGGTGCCCGTGCCTGGGGTACCGATCACCGGCACGCCCGAGGCATAGGTTTCGCGCCAGTCGGTACCACCGGCCGGGCTCAGGCCCTGGACGTTGGCGAAGTTGGCGAGCGCGACCTGACCGATGATGTTGGTCTTGCCGTTGGTGAAGGTGGCGGTCAGCTGGCCAGTGTCACTGACCGACAGGGCCGACAGTTCGCCGGTGGCGTAGCCGTCCTGGTCCTTGGCAGTAGTGGCCGAAGTGGCGTTGTACTGGGTCAGGTTGGTCATGTCCAGGTTGATCGAGGTCGAAGCCGTCGAACCGTTGGATGCCCAGGTACCATCAGTGGCCTCGGCGGCCGGCACCCAGTTGGACAGGTCGAAGGTACCGTCGGCGTTGACACCCAGCGAGGTGGAAGTACCGGCCGTCTGGGTGTAGCTGTAGGAGCCATCGGAGTTGAACGTGATGGTGTTGGCCATCGGCGTGGCACCGGCATCAACGTTGGTGGTGCTGTCGACGTTGGTCGCCGGCGACACGGGGTTGCGGCCGTCGATGGTGGTGTACATGGTCCAGGTGTTGGCCGTGTCATCCTTCACGAAGTACTGGTTCAGCTGGTGGGCGTTGCCCTGGCTGTCGTACACGTCGGTGTTGAAGGTGTAGTTGTAGCTGCTGGTGTTGCTGGCACTGAACGGGGTGACGGTCGGGGCGGTCGCGCTGGAGTTCAGGTTGACGGTTTCCGAGATCGAGCTGGTGGCTTTGGGCGCCAGGTTCGAGGTGTCGATGGCCAGGTTCGACAGCACGCCGGAGGTCAGCTTGCCGGTGGTGTCGGTGGTGTAGCCCTGCAGGTTGTTACCGCTGGAGTCGACGATGTTGCCCGATTTGTCGCTGTAGAACGCACCGGCACGGGTATACAGCTTCGAGCCGTTGTCGCTCAGCACGAAGAAGCCGTTGCCGTTGATGGCCATGTCCAGGCTGTTGCCGGTGGATTCGATGTTGCCCTGGGTGAACTGTTGCGATACGGCGGCGGTGGTCACACCGCTACCGACCGTGGTCTTGCCCGAGGTGCCACGGATGGAGGCCGCGTACTGGTCGGCGAATTCTGCGCGCGACGATTTGAAACCGGTGGTGGCGACGTTGGCAATGTTGTTGCCGGTGACGTCCAGGGCTTTGTTGGCTGCTGCCAGGCCACTGAGGCCGACGTTGAAAGACATGTTTTCACTCCTGCGCCGTAGCCGGCATTAAATTCCGATGGTTTGGACAGCAGACAGGGCAACACTGGAGCCCGTTGCAAGGTTCAGCGTCATGGCGCCACCGCTGGTGGTGGCCATGGTCACGCTGTTGACCGTGGTCGGCAGGTTGGTGGTCATCACGGTCGAGGTACCGTCGACGGTGGCCACTGCCTTGAAGGTGTAGATGCCGGAGGCCGCGGTGTTACCGTCGCCATCCTTGCCATCCCAGGTAAAGTTGTAGGTGCCGGCCGACTGGGTACCCATGTCCAGGGTACGCACCAGGGTGCCGTCACTGCTGTAGACGCCCACGGTGTTGCTGGTGCTGGAGTCGGTGAGGTTCACCGAGCCCGTCAGGCCTTTGCTGGTGTCGACGTCGGCGGTAGTGCCGGTGACGGTCACCGAGTGGCCAACCAGCGAGGAAGCCTGCAGGGCCTGGGACGACTGGTACGAAGTGAGGATGGTGCTCACCGAGTCATTGAGGCTCTGCATGCTTTCCAGGCTGCTGAACTGGGCCAGCTGGGAAACGAATGCGGTGTTGTCCTGCGGGTCCAGAGGGTTCTGGTTCTGCATCTGGGTAACCAGCAATTGCAGGAACGCGTCCTTGCCCAAGGCGCTGCCAGCGGTACCGGTGGAGCTGTCAGTGGTACTGGTGGTCTTCTGCAGCGCGGTCAGAACGGATGAAGCCGAGGTGCTGTCGGTAGTCGTGGTCATGCTGTTTCGCCCCTATCACTGACCCAGGGTCAGGACTTTCTGCATCATTGTTTTCGCGGTATTCATGATGTCCGCGTTGGTCTGGAACGAACGGCTGGCGGAGATCATGTCGGCCATCTCCTCCACCACGTTGACGTTGGGGTAGTACACGTAACCGTCTTTGTTGGCGGCGGGGTTCTTCGGTTCGTAACGGGCTTCCAGATTGCTCTGGTCCTCGACCACGCCCGACACCTGCACACCGCTACCGGCGGCGTCCTGATCCTGGAACAGCGAACCGCTGTCGCCGGTGGCCTGGGTCTGGTCGAACACGGTAGCGAACACCGGGTGACGTGCGCGGTAGGTCTGGTCGATGCTCGACGAGACGGTCTCGGCGTTGGCGATGTTACTGGCGACGGTGTTCAGGCGAGTGGTCTGGGCACTCATGCCGGTACCGGCAATGTTGAAGACGCTGGCTAGAGACATGAATCATTCTCCCCGGATGGCTGAGACCAGCCCTTTGAATTTGGCGTTTAGCAGGGTGAAGCTGGCCTGGAAGTTCACCGAGTTCTGCGCGTAGTTGGCCTGTTCGACCTGCGCGTCCACGGTGTTCTGGTCCAGCGACGGCTGGCTGGGGGTGCGGTACAGCAATTGCTGGTCACCCACGTTCACGCCTTCGGCTTCGATGTGGTTGGCGTTGGTCCGCTCCAGTTCGAAGGTGCCGTTCTGGCGCTTGTCGCTTTCGGCCTGCAGCACGGCAGCGAAGTCCAGGTCACGCGCCTTGTAGTTGGGCGTGTCGGCGTTGGCCAGGTTGTTGGCCAGCACTTCGGCGCGCTGGGCACGAAAGGCCAGGGCCTGTTCGTGGATGCCTAGGGCTTTGTCGAAACTGATGCTCATGGTGGAGACCTGTAAACGGCGGACCGGATGTTGGTGACTGAGAGATAGCAAGGGCCGTGCCAGATTGGAAACAGCCCGGTTTTGCTGGGTTTGGCAGGAAGCGGCAAGCGGCGCTGCCAGAAAAGCGGCAAGGGAATTCCGCTGGGTGCCAACAAAGCGGCAAGGTGGGGTTGCCGCGCGGCGCCCGGGGCGCGGCCAGGTCCGCTGCTATGACGGGGGGAAGAACAACAAAGGCCCCGAAGGGCCTTTGCATTATTTCGCCTGGTAGATGATGCCCGGGCTGCACTGAACCATCTGGTAATGGTCCGGCAGGCCGTTGAGCGCTTCCGATGCTCCCAGGAACAGGTACCCACCAGGTTTGAGGGTGCCATGGATGCGCATCAGGATGTCTTTCTTCACCTGTGCAGAGAAATAGATCAGCACGTTGCGGCAGAACACCACGTCGAACTTGCCCAGGGCAGCGTAGCTGTCCAGCAGGTTGAAGGAACGGAATTCCACACGGCTGCGGATGGGTGCCTTCACTGCCCAGCGGCCGGGGGCCTTGGTGTCGAAGTAGCGTTGCAGGCGGTCAGCCGATAGCCCACGGCCAATGGCCAGGCTGTCGTACTCGCCGCTTTTGCAGTTGGTCAGCATGGAACCGGACAGGTCGGTGGCAACGATCTGCGCGCCGCCCTTGAGCTGTCCCAGGTTGGTACGCTCGAACTCATCGATGGTCATCGACAGCGAGTACGGCTCCTGACCCGAGGAGCATGCCGCCGACCAGATGCGCAGCCGCTGGCCCGGCGAGTTCTTGACGAACTCGGGCAGCACCTTGTTCTTCATGACTTCGAAGGGGTAGGTATCGCGAAACCACAGGGTCTCGTTGGTGGTCATCGCGTCCACTACCTGCTCGCGCAGGCCACTGCGCGGCTGGGTCTGGATGCGCTGCACCAGTTCGCCCAGGGACTTGATGCCCTGCTGTTCCATGAGCTTGTTGAGACGGCTGGAAACAAGATATTGCTTGTTCTCGCCCAACAGAATGCCACAGGCTTTTTCCAGGAAGACCCGGAACTGTTCGAAATCCAAATTACCCGTAGACAATGGTGCCGCCTCTCAAATCGTCTGTCGTGTCCGGGGCGCAGGCGCCCCGGTCGTTAGCTTGCTGCCTTGATACGGTCTACAACCCGTTGTGCCAGATCATCGGGCCGGAACTTGGCCAGAAAATCGTCCGCCCCCACCTTCTTGACCATGGCCTGGTTGAACACACCCGACAAGGACGTGTGCAGGGTGATGTGCAGGTTTTTCATGCGTGGATCGCTGCGAATCTCCGCAGTCAAGGTATAGCCGTCCATCTCGGGCATTTCGATGTCGGAAATCATCATGAGGAATTCTTCCTCGGGACGTTTGCCTTCATCCACCAGCTTGCGCAGGTAATCCAGCGCCTGGCGCCCATCATTCAAGGCTACCACTTCCACACCCACCGTCTGCAAACAGCGCGTGACCTGCTTGCGCGCCACCGAGGAGTCATCGACGGTCAGCACGCGCAGTGAAACCGCTTTGTTCTGGGTCTCCACGTCCACCACACCGGCGGAAATCGACTCCGAGGTGGGGGCCACTTCGGCGAGGATTTTCTCCACATCGATGATTTCGACGAGCTGATTGTCCACGCGAGTCACGGCCGTCAGGTAGTGATCACGGCCGGTGCCCTTGGGTGGCGGATGGATCTCCTCCCAGTTCATGTTGACGATGCGCTCCACCGAGTGCACCAGGAAGCCCTGAATCTTGGTGTTGTACTCCGTGATGATCACGAAGGTGTTCTTGATGTCCTGCTGCAAACTGCGCCCACCGGTCGCCAACGCCAGGTCGAGGATCGGAATGGTTGCCCCACGAATATTCGCGACACCGCGCACTACCGGGCTGGACCTGGGCATCATGGTCAGGTTCGGGCACTGCAACACCTCCCGTACCTTGAACACGTTGATGCCATAGAGCTGCGACCCGTTGAGACGGAACAACAGAAGCTCCAGGCGGTTCTGCCCTACCAGTTGAGTGCGCTGGTTCACCGAATCCATTACACCAGCCATGCCTGTGACTCCTTAAAACTTCGCTTGGAACGTAACTGCCCACTGAGTCGGCACGCCCCTTGCTTTTTATAGTGTATGAACGCAAAAACGACATTTTCCCGACGCATGGCACAGAGGTTACTCTGCGGGCTTGCTGCGGTCTGCATTTTTGGATTCGGCAGTGCCTCCCAGGCCGAGGAATTCACAACTCCTGAGCAACTTATCGGTACCACCCAGGGTTTTCTTGAGTTCACGGTAGAAGATTATCTGGCAACCAGCCAGACCGAAGGCCGTTATGAGATTCAGGTCAACACGCTGGACCCGCGCTTGCACATGGGGCTATGCGACAAGGAATTGACAGCAGCCCTGCAAAGCCCTGCCACTCCTATCGGCCGAGTGTCGGTACGGGTGCGCTGTGAAGGCAGTTCGCCGTGGACGGTGTTCGTCCCCGCCCAGGTGAAACTGTTTCGCGATGTGGTCACCACCACCCGTCCACTCAAGCGCGACAGCGTGATCGAGGATGGCGACGTGGCCATGCGTGAGCGCGACGTAAGCCTGCTGAGCCAGGGCTACCTGACCGCCCTGGACCAGGCCGTGGGGCAGAAGCTTCTCCGACCAACGGTAAATGACCAGGTATTGAGCCCCGCGCACGTGGAAGCCCCCGACACCATCAAGAAGGGCGACAACGTGGTCATCACCGCCACAACCGGCAGCCTGGCGGTGAAAATGCCTGGCGAGGCATTGTCCAAAGGGGCCATGAGCGAGCAGATCCGGGTGCGCAACCTGAACTCCAACCGTGTGATCAAAGCCCGTGTCACCGGGCCTGGCCAAGTGGAAGTGGCTATGTAAACGCTGGCGGTTCGCGGCGTATTTTCCTAGACTGGAGGCCATTGCAGCCCCCAGCCTTGGTGCATCGGCGCTTTGTATCAAAGTGCCTAAAGTTATTCGGGGTTTGGCCGAAAACAAGGCAAGCGTCCAAATACCCAGAGGTTTTCATTATGGTTATCGACTTCAGTCGTTTGAACAATTCCTCGCAGGTGTCGACCTCGACACGTACGAGCGGCAGCACTGGCACCACCGACACGTCGGTGAACACCGATGCCAGCGCAACCACTACGTCCACTGGCAGCACCAGCGGCGGGGAATCCGTACACCTGAGTTCCGAGGCTCAGCAGTTGCAGAAAGTCACTGACAAGCTGCGCGACCAGCCGACCGTCGACAGCGCCCGCGTGGCGCAGTTGAAAGCGGCCGTTGCCGATGGCAGCTATAAAGTGGACAGCAGCCGCGTAGCCAGCAAACTGCTAAATTTCGAAGCCCAGCGCTAGGGCCACGGCCCTGCGCAGAGGCTTCTGGACGCTTGAATACCAGAGCCAGCCATGCACGACAGAAACCTGCTGCTGTTGATTGAAGAAGATATTGCCCCGGCCCAGCAACTGCTTGCCTTGCTGCAGCACGAGTCGCTGGCGCTGCACGGCCGCGACATGCCGCTGCTGGAAAATATCCTGGCGCAAAAACAGTCGTTGATCGTTCTGCTGGAACAGCATGGCCGTAAACGCACCGAGATCCTGCTCACTCTCAAGTTGACCCCCGACCGTAATGGTCTCGAGATCCTTGCCCAACACTCGCACCTGGGAGCCGACCTGCTGGCCCGGGGCGACCTGCTCACGGGGCTGCTGGCCGATTGCCAGGCAGTGAATGAACAGAACGGCAAGCTGATCCGTCTGCAACAACTCACCACCGCCAACCAGATGCGTATACTCATGGGCGGTGAAACCCCCTCGCTTTATGATGCCCGAGGCTCCACGTCCAAGCTGGCCAAGCCTCGCCCGCTCAGTCAGGCTTGATTTTGCTCACCAAGGCGTGGAACATGCTGCCATAACGCCAGCACCTGCGTGTGTCGTTTTTTGCCTGGAGATTGATGAACCGTGTTCAACGCCACAAACGCGGAAGACGCTCCGCAGCCACCCAAGGTGCTGACAACGCCCCTGGAAATCGCCGCCAACCTGCGCGCGCTGCTGCAGAGCCATGATCCTTTGATCATTACTTTTCACGAGCGCAGCCAGCGCTTCCAGACCTACCTGGTCGAACTGGACCGTGACAGCAATGTCCTGGCGTTCGATGAGATGATCCCGCGCGACGGTGAAAAATTTCTCGCCGCAGGCGAACCCTTCAAGGTCGAAGGCTTTCATGATGGCGTACGCATCGCCTGGGAAGTCAATGAAACCCTGAGCATCGATGAAAATGAAGGCGGCCGCGTCTACCACGGCACCCTGCCGAACGAAGTGGTCTACCACCAGCGTCGCAACGCCTTTCGCGCCGCGCTGAAGTTGGCCCACCTGGTGGACGTCACGTTGGCAGGTGAAAAGCTCAAGGGCGAGTTCACCGGCAAGCTGCTGGACATCTCCGCCACCGGTTGCAAGCTGCGCTTTGAAGGTGACATCTCCGAACGCCTGCAACTGGGCCAGGTGTATGACCGCTTCGTCGCCAACCTGCCCTTCGGCAAGATGACCGCACCGGTGGAACTGCGCTACCTGCATTACGAAGAGCGCATCAACACCACCTTCGCCGGCACCCGCTTTCACAACATGAGCGGACTGGTGCAGCGCCAGGTAGAGCGCTTTGTATTCGACCTGCAGCGCGAGGCGCGACGCTTCGACAAGGACGATTACTGAGGCCTCCCTGGCCATGAAAAAAGCCCCCATCGCTGCGGGCTTTTTTGTGGCTGCTGGAAACTACTGCTCTTCTTCGCTGACGCTACGGCCGACCTTGCGACCATCACCCATTTCCGCGGCCTCGTCGGCCTCATCGGCCAAAGGCTCGACGCCTTCATGGGGCGGGGGCATATCGTGCACCGGGTCCGGGATGACGTGCATCTGGTCGTGCACCGACTGTTCGTCGACCCGCGGGTCGAGCGCGGCCACCAGTGGCGAGCTGGTCATGCTGTCGGGCATGGCCACATGATGCAGCGGGGCATCGTCGACCTGGTGCAGGTTGGTGACGGCCTTGGGCCGGATACGCCACACCAGGATCAGGGCGAAGAAGCTGAAGAAGGCATACAGGCTCTGGCTGCCGAAGAACTTCATCAGCACACCGGCGGCCAACGGCCCGACACTGGCGCCGATCCCGTAGGTGACCAGCAGCATGGCGGTCAGCGATACCCGGCGCTCCGGCTCCACGTGGTCATTGGCGAAAGCGTTGGCCAGTGGGTAGAGGCAGAACTGCAGCAGCGACACCAGGAAACCCACCCCGAAAAGCATCTCCAAGGGCACGCTGGGGAACACCGCCAGCGGCAACGCGGCAATCGCCAGGCACAGGGCAAAACTGCGGATCAGCACGGCACGGTCGTAGCGGTCGGATAGCCAACCCAGGGGCCATTGCACCAGCAGCCCGGCGAAGATGCAGCACCCCATGAACAAACCGACCTGCTCGGTGCTCAGGCCCTGCTGGGAGGCGTACAGCGGCGCCAGGCCATAGAACGAACCGACGATCAGCCCCGAGCCCAGCACCGTGCTGAGAGACTGCGGGACGCGCTTGAGGAAGAAGCGTGGCTCCATGGGGGCCGGTTTGAGCGGTGCCGGGTGAATGCGCTGGGTCATCGCCACCGGCACCAGGCACAGGGCGAAGCACAGGGCGACCAGCATCAGCAGCTCCAGGCCCAACTGCGGGTGCATGACCAGAATCAGTTGGCCCAGCACCAGCCCCAGGTAGGAGGCAATCATGTAGCCACTGAACACCACCCCGCGCTGCTTGGCCTCGGCCTGCTCGTTGAGCCAGCTCTCGATGACCATGTACTGGCACATCATGCCCAGGCCAACGATCATCCGCAGGAACAGCCACGCAGGCAGGTAGTCGACCAGGCCATGGCCCAGAACGGCGGCGCAGACGATGCCGGCGCAGGTGGTGTAGGCGCGGATGTGACCCACCCTGCCAATCAACCGGTGGCCCAGCTTGCCACCCAGCACCAGGCCAAAGTAGTTGGCCGCCATCAGGGCACCGACCCACAGGCCGTCCACCTGCTCGGCGGCCAGGCGCAGGGCCAGGTAAGTGCTTAACAGGCCCGAGCCGATCAACATCATCAACGCGGCGAAATACAGCGCTCGAAAGGGTTTCCAGATCTGGCGCATCGGCGTTCCGAGCGGCTCCTTGAGTGAGGTGGGACAGCGGTTGAAGGGTAGGTACCGCAGGATGAATGAGCAAGCCGCGCCATTATGCCTGAGCAGGTCGGGCGTGCCTTCAGGGGATTGTTACCCATGACACAGGCTTCGACGAAGGGCAGCTTGAAGCGTTCCCCATCGGCGGCGTTTTCGCTGCGGGTCGCGTCAGGGGCACGGTGGTAAACCTGCCGAACGCCAG
>NZ_JAPYKM010000110.1:0-225 GCF_029623465.1 Pseudomonas sp. RIT-To-2
GAAGCAGTTTATGGTGGAGCCAAGCGGGATCGAACCGCTGACCTCCTGCGTGCAAGGCAGGCGCTCTCCCAGCTGAGCTATGGCCCCATAACAAAATTGGTGGGTCTGGGCAGATTCGAACTGCCGACCTCACCCTTATCAGGGGTGCGCTCTAACCAACTGAGCTACAGACCCAATTTCGAGCGTAACTGTTAGCCAGATCAGCTATCAGCTTGGAGCTTAAAG
>NZ_JAPYKM010000111.1:0-212 GCF_029623465.1 Pseudomonas sp. RIT-To-2
CACAGCAGAAGCAAAAGCCACAGCAGAAGCTGACGCTGCGCTGCGAGGGCGGCCGCGCCCTGGCTTTTGATTCCGTTTTTGATCTTGCTTTTGCTTTTGCTTTTGCTTTTGCTTTTGCTTTTGCTTTTGCTTTTGATGTGCCGCCCCATAAAGCGCCTGGGCCTTCTTCCGGTGTCGACCAGAGGGCAGCCCGCAGGGCCCGAGGCTTTAGC
>NZ_JAPYKM010000112.1:0-205 GCF_029623465.1 Pseudomonas sp. RIT-To-2
CGCGGCTCAGGTTGAGTTGGGTAGTGCAAAGGCGGTAGCGGAGGCTCGGGCGGGTGAGGCGTCTGCGCAGAGCGCGGCTCCGGGTGAATTGGGTAGCGCAAAAGCGATAGAGGAAGCTCCCAAAGCTACTAGTCTTACCACTATCACGGACGAGATGAGGGCTGATCCTTACCATCCGGATTGGCAGCGTTACGTGGGTGGTGAG
>NZ_JAPYKM010000113.1:0-201 GCF_029623465.1 Pseudomonas sp. RIT-To-2
TACAAAGCGGACCAGGTGATGCCACAGGCATAACTGGCCCGAAACAGATGTGGGAGCAGAGCTTGCTCGCGAACGCGCCGCGCGGGCGGCGCTCGGTCTCAAGGGCGCTAGAAGAATCAAGCCATGCACCTATCAGCCCCGACCCGGGTGTAAGACAGGCCCATCGGAGGTTCTTCGATATTCCTCGCTGGGGATTGCATC
>NZ_JAPYKM010000114.1:0-200 GCF_029623465.1 Pseudomonas sp. RIT-To-2
CCGTAGAGCTTGTTGATCAGATTCAGCGCGATGTCCGCGCGCCCCGTTTTACCTTTGGGTTGCACTTTCTGTGCTTCAACGAACTTGCGACGAGCATGGGCCCAGCATCCCAAACGCTCAACTCCTGCTTGGGCGCCCAGTGCGTTGTAACCGGCATAATCATCGGTCATGACGTAGCCACGATAGCCATCGAGCAGGCG
>NZ_JAPYKM010000012.1:0-159855 GCF_029623465.1 Pseudomonas sp. RIT-To-2
TTCGCGAGCAAGCTCTGCTCCTACCTCTGTTTCGGGCCAGTCATGCCAGTGGCATCACCGGGGTCGCCTCGTTTGTTCACCAGAGATCTTCGGTGGGTCACCCAGGCGGTCGAGGTGATCTGACGATCCGCTACCCGCGCTCCGCCGGCACCGAAGACAACTCGAACGGACTGCTGCTACGCCGCTGGTTGCGGTCCTCGCGCGGCGTAGCACCGAAGAAATTCCGGTAGGCGCTGGAAAAATGCGGCCCCGAGGAGAACCCGCACGACAAGCCGATCTGAATGATCGACTTGCTGGTCTGCATCAACATCTGCCGCGCCTTGTTCAAGCGCAGTTCCAGGTAGTACTGGCTCGGCACGCGGTTGAGGTACTGCTTGAAGATCCGCTCCAGCTGCCGGCGTGATACGCACACGTGCTGGGCAATTTCGTCAGTGGTCAGCGGCTCCTCGATGTTGGCTTCCATCAACAGCACCGCCTGGGTCAGCTTCGGATGGCTGGAACCCAGGCGGTTCTGCAGTGGAATGCGCTGGCGCTCGCCGCCTTCGCGGATGCGCTCCACCACCAGTTCCTCGGACACGGCTCCCGCCAGCTCGGCACCATGGTCACGCGCCAGTACCGCCAGCAGCAGGTCCAGTACCGACAGGCCACCACAGGCCGTCATGCGGTCCCGGTCCCAGTCGAACAGGTGGCTGGTGGCGATGACCTTGGGAAAGCGCTCGGCGAAGTCGTCCTGCCAGCGCCAGTGCACGGCGGCGCGGTAACCGTCCAGCAGGCCGACCTGGGCCATGGGGTAGACCCCGGCCGACAGCCCGCCGATGACGCACCCGGCACGCACCACCTGCTTGAGCGCCGTTGCCAGCGCGGGGGCCAGGGCGGCGGGGGGTTCGTCGGCCAGCAGGAACAGTTTGTGACAGCCCTCTAGCCGGCCCGCCCACGGCCCGCCCGGCAATTGCCAAGCGCCTGCCTCCCCGGCAGGTTCGGCATGCAGAAACACCAGCTCGTAGCTCACCTCGGGGTGCACCTTCTGGGCGACATCCAGCGCCTCTTCAGCCAGCGCCAGGGTCAGGGCTTTGGTGCTGGGCCAGATGAGAAAACCGATACGTTGGGCTGTCATGAGGTGCGGTCCGAAACCAGGTCAGGTTCAATGCCCGGCGCCCAATGGGCTCGCAGGCGGGTGGAAGGGACAGGCTGGCAAGACGCGCAGCATGCCCCTTTCTACAGCAAAGTGGCAGTCATCTTCTGTTTCAAATGACGACTATTTCAGGCTGCCGGAGAGGAACTGCTGCAACCGCTCGGACTTGGGATTGGCCAGCACGTCGCGCGGGTTGCCCGACTCTTCCACCAACCCCTTGTGCAGGAACACCAACTGGTTGGACACCTCGCGGGCAAAGCCCATTTCGTGGGTGACCACCACCATGGTGCGGCCTTCCTGGGCCAGGTCCTGCATGACCTTGAGCACGTCGCCCACCAGTTCCGGGTCCAGCGCCGACGTAGGTTCGTCGAACAGCATCACCTCAGGTTCCATGGCCAGGGCACGGGCGATGGCCACGCGCTGCTGCTCGCCACCGGACATATGCCCCGGGTAGGCGTCCTTGCGGTGCGCCACACCCACCTTGTTCAGGTAGTGCTCGGCCTTTTCCAGCGCTTCTTTCTTCGACACGCCCAAGACGTGCACGGGCGCTTCGATGATGTTTTCCAGGGCCGTCATGTGCGCCCACAGGTTGAAGTGCTGGAACACCATGGACAGGCGCGAGCGCATGCGCTGCAGTTGCCTGGGGTCGGCGGCCTTGAGGGCACCGTCCTTGCTGGCCACCAGTTGCAGCTCTTCGTTGTTGAGCAGGATCTTGCCGGCGTGGGGCTGCTCCAGCAGGTTGATGCAGCGCAGGAACGTGCTCTTGCCCGAGCCGCTGGAGCCGATGATGCTGATCACGTCGCCAGCCTTGGCGGCCAGCGAAACGCCCTTGAGCACTTCATGGCTGCCGTAGCGTTTGTGCAGATCCTGGACTTCAAGTTTGTACATAGTGGTTCTCGCAAAACAGTCAGTCGTTGAGCAGGCGCCCGCGACGAAGGGGTTGGCGCCCGGCGACCTTGGCCAGCCAGAAACCCGGCTGGGCATAACGCAGTCGTTCGATGGCGAACAGCACGCCGGCAGTACCGGCACACACGACAGTATGTTGATCACCCAACGGGTCGATCACTTCGAACAGCGGGTCGCCCGCCTCCACCCAGTCACCCGGGGCACGGAGAAAACTGACCACTCCAGGGTGCGGGGCGAACAGCAATTGGGTGCCTTCGAAGGGCATGCCTTCGCAAGGCTCGCCAGCCGCGGCCGGCCACTCACCGCTGATCAGGCCCTGCTCGGCGAGGAACGCCAGAATGCCTTCGGCATGGCGCTCGGCGTCATCGCGGCTGGTGTCGGCCTGGCCGCCCAGCTCCACGGTGGTGGCCAGGCATGCCAGCGGCACCTGTGCGTCGGGGAACTGGCGCGACAGACGTAACCACGGCAACGAGCAGGCTTCGTCGAACGAACTGCCACCCGAGTCCTCGGCCAGCAGGCCGACCCGCACGTTCAGGTGCGCGGCCAGGGAGCGCCACTGCGGCCAGTGCTGGGGCAAGGCGTACATGTGCAGCGCCGCGTCGGCGTCGCAATGCAGGTCCAGCACCACGTCGGCGTCGCAGGCGTGGCTCAGCAACAGGCGTTGCAGCCCCTGCAACTGGCTCGACGCCGGCGGCAGGGCGGCCAGGGCATCGCCCATGGCCCGGCGGATCAGGCGGACATTGGCGTGGGGATCATCACCCAACTGGCCGGCCAGGGCCTCGGCCACCGGCTCGCTCAGCTCGTGAAAGTCACGGTTGAAGTTCTTGCTGCTGCCGAACTCGAAACGGCCCTGATGGGCGCCCTGCAGCAACTGGCCCAGGCCGATGGGGTTGGCCACCGGCACCAGCTCGATGACGCCCTTGAGGGCACCGGCCGCTTCCAGCGCCAGCAGGCGCTTCTTCAGCTCCCAGGCGGTGCGCATGCCCGGCAATTCGTCAGCGTGCAGGCTGGCCTGGATATAGGCCTTGCGCTCGCCGCTGCCAAAGCGAAACACGCTCAGGTGGCGCTCGCTGCCCAGGGTGCTCCAGGGCAATGGATGATCGATGCGTTGCATGTCTTCAGCCCTTGCGTGGTGCCAGGTAGCCCAGCCAGCGGCGCTCGGCCAGCTTGAACAGGCGAACCAGGATAAAGGTCAGGCACAGGTAGAAAACCCCTGCGGTGATATAGGCTTCGAACGGCAGGTAGTACTGCGCGTTCACCGTGCGCGCGGCGCCGGTGATGTCGATCAGGGTGACGATGGAGGCCAGGCTGGTGGTCTGCAGCATCATGATCACTTCGTTGCTGTACTGCGGCAGCGCGCGGCGCAGGGCCGACGGCAGCAGGATGCGACGGTACATCTTGACGCGCGACATGCCCATGGCCCGCGCGGCCTCGATCTCGCCGTTGGGCGTGGCCTTGAGGCTGCCCGCGACGATTTCGGCGGTGTAGGCGCTGGTGTTGATGGCAAAGGCCAGGCAGGCGCAGAAGGTAGCGCTGGACAGCCAGGGCCACAGGAAGCTCTCGCGCACCACAGCAAACTGGGCCAGGCCATAGTAGATCAGGAACAACTGCACCAGCATCGGCGTGCCGCGGATCACGTAGGTGTACAGCCAGGCCGGCAGGTTCACCAGCGGCCGCTTGGACACACGCATCAGGCCCAGGGGCAAGGCCGCCAGCAGGCCGAAGAACAGCGACAGCAGCAACAGCTTGACGGTTTCCAGCACACCACTGAAGTACAGCGGCAGGTTGTCCCAGACCACGTTGTAGTCAAAGATCATAGTTCAGCCACCCTTACGCCAGCCGAGTAGCGTTTTTCAAGGAACCGCAAGGCCAGCAGCGACACGCTGGTGATGATCAGGTACAGCGCCGCCACGGCCAGGAAGAAGGTGAACGGCTGGCGCGTGGCGTCCGCCGCGGCCTTGGCCTTGAACATCATGTCCTGCAGGCCCACCACCGACACCAGGGCAGTGGCCTTGACCAGTACCAGCCAGTTGTTGGTGAAGCCGGGAATGGCCAGGCGGATCATCTGCGGCACCAGCACGCGGAAGAACACCTGGCGGCTGTTCATGCCATAGGCAAGCCCCGCCTCGGCCTGCCCCTTGGGGATGGCCATGAACGCACCGCGGAAGGTTTCCGACAGGTACGCCCCGAAAATGAAGCCCAGGGTGCCGATACCGGCCGCCAGGGGGTTGAGGTCGATATAGTCATCGAAGCCCAGCAAGGGCGCGACACGGTTGAGCAGGTCCTGCCCGCCGAAGAAGATCAGCAGGATCAGCACGAGGTCGGGAATGCCGCGGATGACCGTCGAATAGGTCGCCCCCAGCCAGGCCAGCCACCGCACGGGCGACAGCCTGAGTGCGACGACGATCAATCCCAGGGCAATGGCCAGCGCCATCGACGACAGGGCCAACTGCAAGGTCAGCCAGGTGCCATCGAGGATGACCGCCCCGTAGCCTTCTAACATGAAAATTTCCTCGACCGTGGAAATGAAAAAATGGTGCAAGCCTCAGCGCCTGCGGCTTGCACCATCTGTCGGGTGACGCTTACAACCGTTTACTGGCCGTAGATGTCGAAGTTGAAGTACTTGTCCTGGATCTGCTTGTACTTGCCGTTGGCGCGAATGGCGGCGATGGCAGCGTTGAGCTTGTCCAGGTCGGCCTTGTCACCCTTGCGCACGGCGATGCCAACGCCGTCACCGAAGTACTTGACGTCGGTGAACGATGGCCCGGCGAACGCATAGCCCTTGCCGGCGTCGGTGTTCAGGAAGCCGTCCTGCAGCAGGGTGGCGTCGGCCAGGGTGCCGTCCAGGCGGCCAGCGGTCACGTCCAGGTAGATTTCGTTCTGGGAACCGTAAGGCACCACTTCCACACCTTTGGGCGCCAGCACTTCACGGGCGAAACGCTCGTGGATCGACCCGCGCTGCACGCCGATCTTCTTGCCTTTGAGCTCGTCCAGGCTGTCGCTGATGGTGGTGCCGTCCTTCATGACCAGACGGGCCGGAGTCAGGTAGTAGCGGTTGGTGAAGTCAACCGACTTCTTGCGGTCTTCGGTGATGGACATGGACGACAGGATGGCGTCGATCTTGCGCACCTTCAGCGCCGGGATCAGGCCATCGAATTCCTGCTCGACCCACTGGCACTTGACCTTCATCTCTTCGCACAGGGCGTTGCCGATGTCGTAGTCGAAACCGACGATGCTGCCATCGGCGGCCTTGGAAGCGAATGGCGGGTACGCCGCTTCGATACCGATCTTGAAAGGCTTCTCGTCGGCGAACGACGACAGCGACAGCACGGACAGCGCCAGGGCGCCAAGAAGTACGAGTTTCTTCATCTCAGGACTCCATCGGTAAAGGGCAATAAATGGCAGAGTGAGCAGGAGCCCAATATGCGAATGGGTACAACCTAGATAGCGGCGCACGGCACGGGAGCATGGCTCGTCGAGCGGCGGGCGAGTGACCGGCATTTTAGCGACAGCCCCGAAGCCGATATTTCTTCAATGCGACAACTAGTTACAGATGCACAGAGAACACGACCCGAGATTATTGACAGCCTTCAGCGTTTATGCAAAGGCAAATGACAGGGAACCGATCTATCAAGCAAATTGCGCGCCTATTATTGGCAAAGCCTTGTAATCCGGCAACCCTGGCGTGGGTGTTTGTTTTTTCATGGAGCTTTTTCGCACCGGTTTGTGGCGTTTCGCCTCCTTTTGGGGCGGCCAGAGGTGACGGACGGTAACATCGATATATCCCCGGGATGGTGTGTGCCCGCCCCACCAAAACAAAACCCCGCCGAAGCGGGGCCTTGTCTAAGCCAGCAGTCTCACGCCGCCTTCATGCCCTTGTGCGTATCGATCAAGTGCTGCACCACCCCCGGGTCAGCCAGGGTGGAGATATCACCCAGGGCGTCGTATTCACCAGTAGCGATCTTGCGCAGGATACGTCGCATGATCTTGCCCGAACGGGTCTTGGGCAGCCCCGGCGCCCACTGGATGACATCCGGCGAGGCAATGGGGCCGATTTCCTTGCGCACCCAGTTTTTCAGCTCCTGGCGCAGGGTTTCGCTGGCTTCCACCCCACCATTGAGCGTGACATACACGTAGATGCCCTGCCCCTTGATATCGTGCGGCACGCCCACCACCGCCGCCTCGGCGACCTTGGGATGGGCGACCATGGCGCTTTCGATCTCGGCGGTGCCCATGCGGTGCCCGGACACGTTGAGCACGTCATCCACACGGCCAGTGATCCAGTAGTAGCCGTCCTCGTCGCGACGGGCGCCGTCACCGGTGAAGTACATGCCTCGGAAAGTCTTGAAATAGGTATCGACGAAACGGTCGTGGTCGCCGTACAAGCTGCGCGACTGACCCGGCCAGGAGTCGAGAATCACCAGGTTGCCCTCGGCGGCACCGTCGATCAAGTTGCCCAGGTTGTCCACCAGCCCCGGCACCACGCCAAAGAAAGGCTTGCTGGCCGAACCCGGCTTGAGCGCGGTGGCGCCCGGCAGTGGGCTGATCAGCACGCCGCCGGTTTCGGTCTGCCACCAGGTGTCGACGATGGGGCAGCGCTGCTTGCCCACGGTGTCGTAATACCAGCCCCAGGCCTCGGGGTTGATCGGCTCGCCCACCGAGCCCAGCAGGCGCAGACTGGAGCCGTCGGCCCCTTCCACCGCGGCAGTGCCCTCGGCCATCATCGCGCGGATGGCGGTAGGCGCGGTATAGAGGATATTGACCTTGTGCTTGTCGATGATCTTCGACACACGGGTAATGTCCGGGTAGTTCGGCACGCCCTCGAACAGCAGGGTGGTGGCACCGTTGGCCAGCGGACCGTAGACGATGTAGCTGTGGCCGGTGACCCAGCCCACGTCGGCGGTGCACCAGTAGACTTCGCCCGGGCGGTAGTCGAACACGCGCTCATGGGTCAGGGCCGCGTACACCAGGTAACCGCCCGTGGTGTGCAGCACGCCCTTGGGCTTGCCGGTGGAACCGGAGGTATAGAGGATGAACAGCGCTTCCTCGGCCCCCATCTCCTTGGGCGCGCAGGTGCTGGACGCCACGTCCAGCAGGGTGTGGTACCAGATATCGCGATGGCGGTTCCACTCGATCTCGCCACCGGTGCGCTTGCAGACGATGACCTTCTGCACGCTGCTGGTTTCAGGGTTGGTCAGGGCGCGGTCGACGTTGGCCTTCAGCGCGGTTTTCTTGCCGCCGCGCAGGCCTTCATCGGCGGTGATCACCACCTTGGAGCTGCAGTCGATGATACGCCCCGCCAACGCTTCCGGCGAAAAGCCGCCAAATACCACCGAGTGGATAGCACCAATGCGAGTACAGGCCAACATGGCGACCACGGCTTCGGGAATCATCGGCATGTAGATAGTGACCACGTCACCGCGGTGCACGTCCTGGCCGCGCAGGGCGTTGGCGAACTTGCAGACTTCTTCATGCAGTTCGCGGTAGGTGATGTTGCGATGCTCGGAGGGGTCGTCGCCTTCCCAGATGATCGCGATCTGGTCGCCACGCTCGGCCAGGTGCCGGTCCAGGCAGTTGTAGGAGACGTTCAGAGTGCCGTCGGCGAACCACTTGATGTCCACGTGGTGGTCATCGAAAGAGGTCTGCTTGACCTTGGTGAAAGGCTTGATCCAGTCCAGGCGCTGCGCCTGCTCGCGCCAGAAGCCGTCCGGGTTGACGACCGACTGCTGGTACATGGCCTTGTAGGTCGCTTCATCGGTCAGCGTGGTGGCTGCCACCTCGGGACGAACGGGATACAGGGACGCCGCACTCATCTTTCTTACCTCGGGAGCTGTAGTTGTTTTTGTATGACCTGTTTGTAAGGCCATCTGCTGACAGAGGCCATACGACGTTGGTAGCACGTGAAGCAGCTATTAGCCGCACGCTGCAAGCGTATCCGTGTTGCCCCCCACTTGCGAGCTCGCAGCGCCTGCCCGAGACGGGGCATTGTTACAGAATTGGATAAAACTGTTTATCAAAACTCTGGCTGTTTACCCTGGACCCAGCGCCCTAGAATTCACCTCGCCAACCGGCACTGTGATTAACACTGGCAACCGCCCCCACGAAGGCACGTTAATCCGATACTTACTTTCCCGAGCAACACACGCAGTCTCACAAGGACTGCGTGCCCCCTGACGACCGCAAAAGGTAAACTTTAAAATGAAAGCGTTGATTGTCTTGGCCCTGAGTACTTTCTCACTGGCGGCCATGGCCGATGAAGTTTCAAGCACTGCCAACACCGAAGTTCCCGTGGAACACTATACTTACTCGCAACACCTGGACATTGCCAAGGTGCTCAACACCAGCGAAATCCCCGCTGTCTGTGAAGTAGTGCCAGCCCGCATGACCTACCTGGACTCCACTGGCCAGAAACACATTCTCGAATACCGCGTGATGGGCAACGGCTGTTCCAACGGCTGATCGAGAATGCTTGCGGCGCCTCTTGCAACTTTACAAGAGGCTCGCCGTCGATTCGGAGATTCCATTCAAGTAACAACCGGCAACTAAAATTCCGAATTATTCCAGGGGTTCCTTGCCCACTTCATGTTCACGCAACTTGTTGGCGACAGTGGTGTGCGACACACCCAGACGCTTTGCCAATAAGCGACTGCTGGGATGCTCGACATATAACCGTTGCAATACGGCCTTTTCGAACCGCCCGACAATATCCTGCAAACTTCCCTCTAGCGAAAATTCGCCAAAAGGTTCGCGCACGCCATAATCAGGCAGGCGAACATGCTCTGGCTTGACCACCCCGCCCTCGCATAAAGACACCGCTTGAAACAATACGTTTTCCAGTTGCCGCACATTGCCTGGCCAGCGATAACGCGCCAGCTTGTCCATCGCGGCGGGCGCCAGGCGCGGCAGCGGGCAGCCGATCTGGCGGCTGGCCTGGTCAAGGAAGTGGCCTACCAGCGGGTCGAGGCCGTCCATGCACTCGCGCAAAGGTGGAATATGCAGGGAGAGTACGTTCAGACGGTGATACAGGTCCTGGCGAAACTCGCCACGGGCGCACAACTGCGACAAGTCCACCTGGGTGGCGCAGATCACCCGCACGTCCAGGTACACCTCCTCATCGCTGCCTACCCGGCGAAAACAACCGTCTTGCAGAAACCGCAACAGTTTGGCCTGCAGGCGCGGGCTCATCTCCCCGACACCATCGAGGAACAACGTGCCGCCCGCAGTCAGCTCCAGCAGCCCCAGCTTGCCTTCGGCCCTGGCGCCTTCGAAGGCCCCCGGGCCATAGCCGAACAGCTCGGTCTCGGCCATGGACTCCGGCAGGCCGGCGCAATTGAGCGCCATCAAGGGTGCCTGCCCCCGCGGGCTGGCCAGGTGGCAGGCACGGGCCAGCAACTCCTTGCCGGTGCCCGTCTCGCCCTCGATCAGCAACGGAGCGTCCAGCGGCGCCATGCGCCGCGCCTCGCGCACCACCGCCGCCATCACCCGGGAGCTCTGGAAGATACTGTCGAAGCCCCGCAGCTCCTGCTTGCGCACATGGTAGATACGCTCGCCAATACGGTCGGCGCGGTGCAAGGTCAGCACGGCGCCCGCCAGCGCCTCGCTGTCATCATGCTCGGACTGCAACGGGGCGATGTCGGCGAGGAAGATATCGCCACGCACCTTGACCCGCAGGCCGTTGATACGCGACTTGTTGTCCCGCACCAGTTGCGGCAGGTCGAAGTCCTCGGCGTAGTTGGACAGCGGCATCCCCGGCACTTCATCTACCCGCACGCCCAGCAATTGCGCAGCCGCGCGGTTGGCGGCGACGATGGAACCGGCCATGTCGATGGACAGTACCGGGAACTCGAGCGCCCCCAATAACGCATTGAGCTCCATGTGCCGGCGCTCGCTGGGCATCAACCCTACGCGCTTGACGCCGAACACACCGGCAATGACTTCGAACTTGGGCCGCAACGCCTGGAATTGCAGGTTGATCAGGTTCGGGCAGTGCAGGTAGATCGCGTTGCCGTGCTCGCCGCCCACCTCGCCACGGGCCACGTTGATGCCGTACTCCACCAGCAGGTTGAGGATGTCGCGCAGGATACCGATACGGTTCTGGCAGTGGACTTTGATGCGCATGGGCAGGCTCGGGCTGTGAGTTATCTGGAGGAATCGCAAAATACGCGTAAAGATTATCTGACAGACACACGCGTTTTCCAGCCGCCGACCGTGGAAGAATCGCCATTTGTAAGCATTATTTTACAGCGATCCGGCGCCGGCCCCCTCCTGTGCGCTGTCTTCCCTGATGCAAATTCCCCCGCCATCCCCTATCAATAAGGCACCCATAACAATAAAAGATCCACTGGAGAGCTGTATGACGCAGACCCACTACGTGGCCCGCGAACCCGATGCCCAGGGTTTCATCGACTACCCCGACAGTGAGCACGAGGTGTGGCACACCCTGGTCAGCCGCCAGCTCAAGCTGCTGGAAGGACGTGCCTGCCAGCCGTACATGGACGGCATCGAACAACTGGCCCTGCCCCACCACCGCATTCCGCAACTGGCCGACATCAACCAGGTACTGGGCCGCACCACCGGCTGGCAAGTGGCCCGGGTCCCGGCACTGATCCCCTTCCAGACCTTCTTCGAACTGTTGGCCAGCAAGCGCTTTCCCGTGGCGACCTTCATTCGCACGCCAGAAGAACTGGACTACCTGCAAGAGCCCGACATCTTTCACGAAATATTCGGCCACTGCCCCCTGCTGACCAACCCCTGGTTCGCCGAATTCACCCACACCTACGGCAAACTCGGGCTGGCGGCCAACAAACAGGAACGCGTGTACCTGGCCCGCCTATACTGGATGACCATCGAGTTCGGCCTGGTGGACACGCCCCAAGGCCGGCGCATCTACGGCGGCGGCATTCTGTCCTCGCCGAAGGAAACCCTCTACAGCCTGTCGGACAGCCCCGAGCACCAGGCCTTCGACCCGCTGGAATGCATGCGCACACCCTACCGCATCGACATTCTGCAACCGCTGTATTTCGTGCTCCCGGACCTCAAGCGCCTGTTCGACCTGGCCCACCAGGACATCATGGCCCTGGTGCGAAACGCCATGGAGCTGGGCCTGCACGCACCGAAATTTCCGCCCAAGGCGGCCTGACCCCTCTTTACTACAAGGACACGCACCATGAACTCACTGAACCAGGCCCATTGCGAAGCCTGCCGCGCCGATGCCCCCCAGGTCAGCGATGAAGAACTGCCGGTGCTGCTCAAGCAGATCCCGGACTGGAACATCGAAGTGCGCGACGGCGTCATGCAGCTGGAAAAAGCCTACCTGTTCAAGAATTTCAAATATGCTCTGGCCTTCACCAACGCCGTTGGCGAGATCGCCGAGGCCGAGGGCCACCACCCGGGTCTGTTGACCGAATGGGGCAAAGTCACCGTGACCTGGTGGAGCCATTCGATCAAGGGCCTGCACCGTAATGATTTCATCATGGCCGCCCGTACCGACGACGTCAGCCAGGGGGCCGAGGGGCGCAAATAATGCACTTCAGCGCGATCCAGCGGATACCCGGCGATTCGATCCTCAGCCTGATGGACGCCTACGCCAAGGACCCCAACCCCGCCAAGTTCGACCTGGGGGTGGGCGTGTACAAGGATGCCAGCGGCCTGACCCCGGTGCTGGCAGCGGTCAAGCAGGCCGAACGCTACCTGCTGGATCACCAGGCCAGCAAGACCTATGTCAGCGGCCACGGTGACGCGCGCTTCGGCCAATTGCTCAGCGAGCTGGTGCTGGGCCAGGATTCGCCGCTGCTCAAACACCTGTGCGCCGGCGCCACCCAGACTCCAGGCGGTACCGGCGCGCTGCGCCTGGCCGGCGAGTTCATTCGCCACTGCCTGCCGGGCCGCGGTATCTGGCTGAGTGACCCGACCTGGCCTATCCACGAGAGCATCTTTGCCGAGGTAGGGCTCAAGGTCGGGCACTATCCCTACGTGGGCGGCGATAACCGCCTGGACGTCGAGGCCATGCTGCAGGCCCTGGAAAACATTCCTCAGGGCGATGTACTGCTGCTGCATGCTTGCTGCCACAACCCCACAGGCTTCGACCTGCACCACGAGGACTGGCAACGCGTGCTGGATGTGGTCAAGCGCCGAGACTTGCTGCCATTGATCGACTTTGCCTACCAGGGCTTCGGCGATGGCCTGGAGGAAGACGCCTGGGGCGTGCGGCTGTTCGCCCGCGAACTGCCGGAATTGCTGATCACCAGCTCGTGCTCGAAGAATTTCGGCCTGTACCGCGAACGCACCGGCGCACTGATTGCCTGCACCGACGACCATGAGAAGCTGCTGGACGTGCGCAGCCAACTGGCTGGCCTGGCACGCAACCTGTGGTCCACGCCGCCGGACCATGGCGCAGCCGTGGTGGCCACCATTCTCGGCACCCCGGACCTCAAGAGCTTGTGGGCCGACGAGGTCGAGCACATGCGCTCGCGCATCGCCCAGTTGCGCGCCGGCCTGGTGGAAGCGCTGGAACCGTACGGCCTGGCCGCGCGCTTCGCGCATATTGGCGAGCAGCGCGGGATGTTTTCCTACACGGGGCTGAGCCCGGACCAGGTGGGCCGCCTGCGCGACGAGCACAGCGTGTACATGGTGCGCTCAGGCCGGGCCAACGTCGCTGGCATCGACGCCAGCCGCCTGGACGAACTGGCCAAGGCCATCGCCAAGGTCTGCTGAAGTGCCGGGCAGCGATGCGCTCACCCCGAATGCTCATGAACCTGGATGAAAATGTCGTCATGGAGCGACCAATGGCCGCATTAGCACTCAGCTTGTCACATCCAGTCATGTATTCTGTGCCGGCTTTCAACAGCACGCGCTATCCAGCGCCACCCTCAACCTGTACTTTCGAGGAGCGATGACGATGCACGAAATCCCTAACCTGCCCTTCCCGAGCCTGCACCAGCCCGAGCAGCCTCAACCCCCGCAATCGGCCAGCCAAGGCCCGGAAAACGAGGCCGAAGAAGCCTCGGGCGCTGACCGCGACGAGTAAGCGCTGTAAGCTGGCGGTGAATCCTACGGCGGCACGGCCGCGTGACTTCACCGCCACAAGCGTTCGAGGACGTAACCCATGCAAGACAGCTTCAACGATGAACAGGCCGCGCAGGTGATCGACACTGCGCAACAGATGATCGACATCTGGAACCGCCTCCCCCCGGAAAAACAGTCCGCCCTGCTGCAACGCTTCGGCACCCAGGAGAACGCCCTGGCCGCCCTGGTTGCCACTCGGTTGCTGGCGAAGCCCTGAGCGCACCACCGCGCTTCAAGCGTGCAACTTGAAGCTTGCAGCCTGAAACCTTAAGCTGCCCTTGCGCACCTACCCCTCCTGGAATACCCAATGCCCACGAACCCGCGACCGCTGGCGGTCACGTTGCAAGTCGTCTCCATCGTCCTGTTTACCTTCATCGGCTACCTCAACATCGGCATTCCCCTGGCCGTGCTGCCCGGTTTCGTGCATAACGGCCTGGGCTTCAATGCGGTGATCGCGGGCCTGGTGATCAGCGTGCAGTACCTGGCCACCCTGCTCAGCCGTCCGTATGCCAGCCGCATCATCGATAACCACGGCAGCAAGAAAGCAGTGATCTACGGCCTGTTCGGCTGCGGCCTGAGCGGTGTGTTCATGCTGGCGGCAGCCTTTACCCACAACCTGCCGGCGGTGAGCCTGGCCAGCCTGTTTGTCGGCCGCCTGGTACTGGGCAGCGCCGAGAGCCTGGTGGGGTCGGGGTCCATTGGCTGGGGCATTGGCCGGGTGGGCTCGCAGCACACCGCCAAGGTCATTTCCTGGAACGGCATCGCCAGCTACGGCGCCCTGGCCATCGGCGCCCCCGCCGGGGTATTGCTGGTGCAGCACCTGGGCCTGTGGTCCATGGGCGTGAGTATTCTGTTGCTGGCGGCGCTGGGCCTGGCCCTGGCCTGGAACAAGACCCCGGCACCCATCGTCGCGGGCGAGCGCATGCCCTTCATGCACGTGCTGGGCAAGGTACTGCCCCACGGCACCGGCCTGGCACTGGGGGGCATCGGCTTCGGCACCATCGCCACGTTCATCACCCTCTATTACGCCAGCCACAACTGGGGTAACGCGGCGTTGTCCCTGAGCCTGTTCGGCGCCAGCTTCATTGGTGCACGGCTGATATTCGGTAACCTGATCAACCGTATCGGCGGCTTTCGCGTGGCCATTGGCTGCATGACGGTGGAATCCCTGGGCCTGTTGCTGCTGTGGCTGGCGCCCAGCGCCGAACTGGCCTTGGCGGGTGCAGCCCTGAGCGGCTTTGGCTTCTCGCTGGTGTTCCCGGCCCTGGGGGTAGAGGCGGTGAACCTGGTGCCGGCCTCAAGCCGTGGCGCGGCGGTGGGGGCCTACTCGCTGTTCGTTGACCTGTCGCTGGGTATCACCGGGCCATTGGCCGGGGCCATCGCGGCAGGTTTCGGTTTCAGCTCGATCTTTCTGTTCGCCGCCATCGCCTCGTTTCTGGGCCTGTCGCTGAGCCTGTACCTGTACCGCCAGACCCTCAACCAGCCCCGTCACCCCGACACGGCGCTTTAAAAGTCGACCTTGCCGCGGCCTGCCTTGATGGCACCGCGCTTGGTCTTGCCTTCCAGCCGACGAGTCCTGGACCCCAGGGTCGGCTTGGTGGGCCGACGCTTCTTCTCCACCTTCGCGGCATTGACGATCAGTTCCCGCAGGCGCTCCAGGGCGTCGGCGCGGTTCTGCTCCTGGGTGCGATATTGCTGGGCCTTGATCACGATCACGCCGTCACTGGTAATACGGCTGTCACGCAGGGCCAGCAGGCGTTCCTTGTAGAACGGTGGCAATGACGAGGCATTGATATCGAAGCGCAGGTGCATTGCGCTGGATACCTTGTTGACGTTCTGCCCGCCGGCGCCCTGGGCGCGAATGGCGCTCAGCTCGATTTCGGCATCGGGCAAGTGGACGTTATTGGAGATTTCCAGCATGGGGATAATTCAAGAGAGGAAAAGCGAGGACGGTAGCAGCTGACGCAAGGCGCCGTCAAAACAGCGCCCCGCAGCAGAGGACCCGGCTGCGTCACTCCCGACGCGGCCAGGTCCGCTGCTACGCGGCGAGGGCGCCAATCAACCCTTTTGCAGGGTCAGGGCCGCGCGGCGGTGACGGGCCAGGTAAGCCAGGTACATGCCCACCACCCATACCGGAATGGCGTACACCGAGACGTTGATGCCCGGGATCATCAGCATGATGCCCAGGATGAACACCACGAACGCCAGGCAGATGTAATTGCCCCACGGGTACCACAGCGACCGGAACGACGACACGCGGCCATTGCGCACCTGGTGCTGGCGGAACTTGAGGTGCGAGAAGCTGATCATCGCCCAATTGATGACCAGGGTGGCCACCACCAGCGACATCAGCAATTCCAGCGCGTCATGGGGCATCAGGTAGTTCAGCACCACCGCCACCAGCGTCACCGCCGCCGACACCAGGATGGCCCGCACCGGCACGCCGCGCTTGTCTACCTTGGCCAGGGCTGCAGGGGCGTCGCCCTGTTCGGCCATGCCCAGCAGCATGCGGCTGTTGCAGTAGGTACCGCTGTTGTACACCGACAGCGCCGCGGTCAGCACCACGAAGTTGAGAATGTGCGCCGCGGTGTTGCTGCCCAGCATCGAGAACACTTGCACGAACGGGCTGCCGCTGTACGCATCACCGGCACTGTCGAGGGTCTGCAGCAGGCCATCCCACGGGGTCAGCGACAGCAGCACTACCAGGGCACCGATGTAGAAAATCAGGATGCGGTAGATCACCTGATTGATCGCCTTGGGGATCACGGTCTTGGGCTGGTCGGCTTCGGCAGCGGTGAAGCCGAGCATTTCCAGGCCGCCGAAGGAGAACATGATGATCGCCAGCGCCATGACCAGGCCCTTGACCCCATTGGGGAAGAAACCGCCATGGTCCCACAGGTTGCTGACCGACGCCTGCGGGCCGCCATGGCCGCTGACCAGCAGGTAGCTGCCCAGGGCTATCATGCCGACGATGGCCAGCACCTTGATGATGGCGAACCAGAACTCGGCCTCGCCGAACACTTTCACGTTAGCCAGGTTGATGGCGTTGATCATCACGAAGAAGACGGCCGCCGAGACCCAGGTGGGCACGTCGGGCCACCAGTAATGGACATACTTGCCCACGGCGGTGAGTTCGGACATGCCCACCAGGATGTACAGCACCCAGCAGTTCCAGCCCGAGAGGAAACCGGCGAAGCCGCCCCAGTACTGGTGGGCAAAGTGGCTGAACGAGCCCGCCACCGGCTCCTCCACGATCATTTCACCCAACTGGCGCATGATCATGAAGGCAATGAAACCGCAGATGGCATAGCCGAGAATCATCGATGGCCCGGCGGACTTGAGCACGCCGGCCGAGCCCAGGAACAGCCCTGTGCCGATGGCGCCGCCCAGGGCGATCAATTGGATGTGTCGATTTTTCAGGCCGCGCTTTAGCTGGCCGGATGAGTTCTGTGCACTCATGTAGTTGGTCACCTGGTTGTTTTTATCTGTGACGAAACGGGCCCGCTCCACTTTTGGCGGAACGGCAGAAATGCGCGCGATAACGGCAAGGTGCCACAGTAAAGGGCGCGCATTGTACACGCCGTGCATGGGAGCGCGAGGGGGAACCGGTGACAAGAGGGCAAAAAGCCGATGAATGTTACAATTTAGTGCACGACTGGCAATATTTCTTTACACCAAGAGGCTCGCTACGAACGCACTCTTGCCAATACCCCGCAAAACCTGCGGAAGCTGGCTTGCCAGCGAGCTTCTGACCGTCGCGCCAGTCGTAAAGATATATTTACACCCTGCAACGACAGTTTTCCACGCAGCAGAATGCAAAACGCCAGCCCGAAGGCTGGCGTTTGCATTTCAAGCGTGCTGGTTACTCAGGCTTGGGTTTGCGACGGGTCACCGGCGCACGCTTGTCCGCGGCAGGGCCACGGCGCTTGCTGTCGTCCGATAGTTTCAGGCCGGGGCGCTGGGCACCTGGCTTGGCTGGACGCTTGTTCATGTCGCTCGGGCGCTCGGCCACGGCAGAACCACGGCCGTCCTTGCGCGCAGGGGCTTCACCGCGGCGCGGGGCCGGGGCATCGCCACGAGGCTTGCGCGCCGGGCGCTCGCCTTCTTCCACGCGCGGGGCACGGGCGGGCCGCTCGGCGGCGGCCGGGGCACCGTCGTGCGCCGGGCGCAGCGTGCGCACGCGCTCGCCACGGCCCAAGGGGCGCGACGACTTGCGCTGCAGGCGCTCCATCTTGTCCTTGCTCTTGGCGTTCAGGGTCGGCATGGCCACCGATGTCAGGCCTACTTCGGCGCTGAGCACGTCCACTTCGTGCTGGCTCAGTTCGCGCCAGCGGCCCATGGGCAGGTCGGAGTTGAGGAACACCGGGCCGAAACGCACACGCTTCAGGCGGCTGACCACCAGCCCCTGGGACTCCCACAGGCGACGGACTTCACGGTTGCGGCCTTCCATCACCACGCAGTGGTACCAATGGTTGAAGCCTTCACCGCCCGGGGCCATCTGGATATCGGTGAAACGCGCCGGGCCGTCTTCCAGGATCACGCCGTTCTTGAGGCGCAGCAGCATGTCGTCATCGACTTCACCGCGCACGCGCACCGCGTATTCTCGGTCCATCTCGTAGGATGGGTGCATCAGGCGGTTGGCCAGCTCGCCGTCGGTGGTGAACATCAGCAACCCGGTCGTGTTGATGTCCAGGCGGCCGATATTGATCCAGCGGCCTTCGCGCGGGCGCGGCAGGCGGTCGAACACGGTTGGGCGGCCTTCCGGGTCGTCGCGGGTGCAGATCTCGCCGTCAGGCTTGTTGTAGATGATCACGCGGCGCACGGTTTCCGAGGCTTCCTCGCGCTTGATCACCTTGCCGTCGACGCTGATGGCGTCATGCAGGTCGACGCGCTGGCCCAGGGTGGCGTTGACGCCATTGACCTTGATGCGGCCTTCGCCGATCCAGGCTTCCACGTCGCGGCGCGAGCCCACGCCGATACGGGCCAGTACTTTCTGCAATTTTTCGCCGGCGGGGCCCATTTCCTGGACCTCTGGCTTGTCGTGTTCAGTCATCGTTTAGCACCTCCCGGTGTGTGATGTGGGGCGTACATGTCGCCCGAAGGGTCGCGAATCATACGCGCATGCGCGCGGTTGCGCACCTGAGACTAGTAGATATTTTCCCGGTCACTTCGTTTTCCGTCGGCCGGTGGCCGCCAGCGCCAGCAGGCGCAGGTGCGATTCGGCCAGCACCTGGCGCCGCTCGCCCTTGTCCATTTTCTTCCAGCCCTTGATCTCGCGCTTGCTGCGCCCGCAGCCCACGCACACGTCGTCATCGAACTTGCAGACACCGATACAGGGATCCTTGCTGCTCATGGGGCTTCACTCGTGGTGGCGGTCGGGGGCTTCGTCCTCCCCGTCCTCGTCCAGCGGCGTGTCGAGGAGCAGATCGTCGAAGTCTGTCTTGAGACCTTGTTCCATGGTGTCCAGTTCGGCCAGCAGCGTATGGAAGCTGGTTTCCTCCTTCGGTGCCTCGTCTTCGCCCGCCGGGGCGCTGGCATCGGCCAGGGCCTGCAGGTGCGCGGGCACCGGCGCGTCGTCCAGGTCCTCGACCACCGGCTCTGGCTCGATCTCGCGCAGTTCGGCCAGCGGTGGCAGGCTGTCCAGGTTCTTCAGGTTGAAATGATCGAGGAAAGCCTTGGTGGTGGCGAACATCGCTGGCCGGCCCGGCACTTCACGGTAGCCGACCACGCGAATCCACTCGCGCTCCAGCAGGGTCTTGGTGATGTTGCTGTTCACCGCCACCCCGCGCACGTCTTCAATCTCGCCACGGGTGATGGGCTGGCGGTAGGCGATCAACGCCAGGGTTTCCAGCAAGGCGCGCGAGTAACGCTGGGGGCGCTCCTCCCACAGCCTGCCCACCCAGGGCGCGAATTTCTCGCGGATCTGCAAGCGGTAGCCGGACGCCACCTCCACCAGCTCGAACGAACGGCTGTCGCAGGATTTGCGCAGCAGTTCCAGGGCTTTCTTGAAGACCGCAGGCTCCGGCCGCTCAGCTTCTTCGAACAGCTCGTACAGGCGCTCCAGGGACTGGGGCTTGCCCGAGGCGAGCAGGAAGGCTTCGAGCAAGGAGGCCAGGTCGCGGGGTTCGGTCAGGTTCATCTATCGACTCATCAGGGCGGCGGGGCACAACGCTATTCGGCGCGGGCCCGCACATGAATGGCCGCGAAAGGCTCATTCTGCACCAGCTCGACCAGGGATTCTTTCACCAGCTCCAGGATGGCCATGAAGGTGACGACCACCCCCAGCTTGCCCTCCTCGGCGGTAAACAGTTCGACGAACGGCACGAAGCCGCCGCCCTTGAGGCGCTCCAGCACCTCGCTCATGCGCTCGCGAGTAGACAGCGCCTCGCGGCTGACCTGGTGGCTTTCGAACAGGTCGCCACGGCGCATCACCTCGGCCATCGCCATCAGCACTTCTTCCAGCGCCACGTCGGGCATCAACTTGCGCACCTTGGCCTGGGGCGCGTCCAGTTGCGGCACGTAGATATCGCGGCCCAGGCGTTTGAGGCCATCCAGGCCTTCGGCGGCGGCCTTGAAACGTTCGTACTCCTGCAGCCGGCGAATCAGTTCGGCGCGCGGGTCGTCCTCTTCTTCCTCGGCTTCGGCCGAACGCGGCAACAGCATCCGCGACTTGATCTCGGCGAGCATGGCCGCCATCACCAGGTACTCGGCGGCCAACTCCAGGCGCACGCTTTTCATCAGTTCGACGTAGCCCATGTACTGGCGCGTGATTTCCGCCACGGGAATGTCGAGGATGTCGATGTTCTGCTTGCGGATCAGGTACAGCAACAGGTCCAGCGGCCCTTCGAAGGCTTCCAGGAAGACTTCCAGGGCGTCCGGCGGAATGTACAGGTCCACCGGCATTTCCGTGTAGGACTGGCCATACACCAGCGCCAGCTGTTCGGGGGCGCGGGGTTGTTCGACCTCGGGGGTGGGTTCGGCCACGGTCACGCCGGTCACGCCTCGGCCATGAACGGCGCGGGGTCACCGCACCCCACGCGCACCACCTGGGGCTCGCCCTCGGCCAGGTTGATCACCGTGGAAGCCGAAACGCCACCGAACCCGCCGTCGATGATCAGGTCCACCTGATGCTCCAGCAGTTGGCGCATTTCGTAGGGGTCGGTCATGGGCAAGGTTTCGCCGGGCATGATCAGGCTGACGCTCATCAACGGCTCGCCCAGTTCTTCCAGCAGCGCATGGGAAATGGGATGGTCGGGTACCCGCAGGCCAATGGTGCGGCGCTTGTCGTGCAGCAACAGTCGCGGCACCTCGCGGGTGGCGTTGAGGATGAAGGTGTACGGTCCCGGGATATGCGCCTTGAGCAGGCGGAACGCACCGGTGTCGATCTTGGCGAACAGCCCCAGTTGCGACAGGTCGCGGCAGATCAGGGTGAAATTGTGCTTGTCATCGAGCTTGCGCAGGCGGCGCACGCGCTCGATGGCGCCCTTGTCACCGATCTGGCAGCCGATGGCGTAGGACGAATCGGTGGGATAGATCACTACCCCGCCCTTGCGGATGATCTCCACGGCCTGCTTGATCAGGCGCGCCTGGGGATTGTCCGGATGAATCTGGAAAAATTGACTCACGTTCTCTACCTGTTGGTCAGACGACGAGTGGCTGCTCATGTGTGAACCGGCCCGACAGAAGTGGCAGATCCTCCGGCACCGGTCGGTAGATACCGATCTCGGACCAGGCCCCTGGACCATGGAAATCACTGCCGGCACTGGCCAGCAGACCGAATTCGCGCGCCAGGATCGACAAGGTGCCGACCTGCTCGGCCGGTTGCATGCCGTTGACCACCTCCAGGGCCTGGCCCCCGGCTTGAATATAGTCGGCAATCAGCTTGCGGCGCTTGCTGCGGGTGAAATCATATTGCAACGGGTGCGCCAGGCTGACCCACGCCCCGGCGGCGCGCAGGGTGGCGACGGTGTCTTCCAGGGTCGGCCAGTGCTGCTTGACGTCGCCCAGCTTGCCGGCCCCCAGCCACTTGCGAAAGGCCTCGGCGCGGTCGCGCACGTGGTTCTGGCGCACCAGGTACTCGGCGAAATGCGGCCGCGCCGGGGCGTTGCCGCTGTCACCCAGCTCCTGCTGGATGGCGCGGGCGCCTTCCAGGGCACCGGGCATGCCCTTGAGCGCCAGTCGTCGGCTGATTTCCTCGGCCCGTAGCCATCGGCCATGGTGCAACGCCTCGACCGCGGCGACCAACGGCGGCGCGTCCAAGGGGAAACCATAGCCCAGCACATGAATGGTGGCGCCGCCCCAGGTGCAGGACATTTCCACGCCACTGACCCACTGCATGCCCAGGGCCCGCGTGGCTTCCCGGGCCTCGGGCAGGCCTTCGAGGGTGTCGTGGTCGGTCAGGGCCAATACCCGCACACCATTGGCATGGGCGCGCGCAGCCAGGTCCGTCGGCGAGAGGGAGCCGTCGGAGGCGGTGCTGTGGCAGTGCAGGTCAACATTCATGAGGTGGCGCTTTCGCTGTCTTTGATGTTTGTTATTATGCCGTCACATCCTGCTTCTGGCTGCCACTGTGAAACAATTCATCGATTTCATCCCGCTGTTCCTGTTTTTCATCGTCTACAAGCTTGACCCGCGCACCGTCGAAGTCGCCGGCCAGCAGGTGACCCTGGGCGGCATCTTCAGCGCCACCGGCGTGCTGATCGCCAGTTCCATCATCGTCTACGGCATTCTGTTCATCACCCAGCGCAAGCTGGAGAAGAGCCAGTGGCTGACCCTCGCTGCGTGCCTGGTGTTCGGCAGCCTGACCCTGGCCTTTCACAGCGAGACGTTTCTGAAATGGAAGGCGCCGGTGGTCAACTGGCTGTTCGCCCTGGCGTTCGCCGGTAGCCACTTCATCGGTGACCGCTTGCTGATCAAGCGCCTGATGGGCCACGCCCTGACCCTGCCCGATGGGGTATGGGCGCGCCTGAACGTCGCCTGGATCGTGTTTTTTCTGTTCAGCGGTGCCGCCAACCTGTTCGTGGCCTTCACCTTCCAGAGCATCTGGGTGGATTTCAAGGTGTTCGGCAGCCTGGGCATGACCCTGCTGTTCCTGGTGGGCCAGGGTATCTACCTGTCCCGCCACATGCATGACGCAGATACCACTACCCCGAAGACCGAGGACTGACATGCTCTACGCAATCATTGCCACCGACACGCCTGACTCGCTGGAAAAACGCCTGAGCGTTCGCCCGGCTCACCTGGCGCGCCTGGAAAAACTCAAGGACGACGGCCGTCTGGTCCTGGCCGGCCCGCACCCGGCGGTAGACAGCAACGACCCGGGCGCCGCCGGCTTCTCCGGGAGCCTGATCGTCGCCGAGTTCGAATCCCTGGCCGCCGCGCAGGAGTGGGCCGGTGCCGACCCGTTCGTGGAAGCCGGTGTCTACGCTGACGTGCTGGTCAAACCGTTCAAGCAAACCCTGCCGTAACGGCCTGGGTCTGCAGGCGCTGGCTTGCCAGCGAGCTGTGTCCGAAAAAGCTCGCCGGCAGGCCAGTGCCTGCAGAACGCACATTTCGCCCTTTGCATCGCCCCATTGCCTCATCATTCGCCCGTGGCTGCCGACAACCTGCCGAACAATCGACAGAATAAGGAGTCACTATGCGCCAGAGTCTGCTGTTTTCGCTGTTGCTCGTGCTGCTGCTGGGCGCCAGCGATGCCCAAGCCGACGATGGTTCGACGCCCTTGTCCCTGACCAACAGACCGCAGCTCGACGAGCTGCAGCAACGGCTGAACGAAGGCGAACGCCTGCGGGCGGCGCTGAGTCAGGAAAACCAGCGGCTCAAACTGCAATTGCAGGAAGCCCAGGCCAAGGCCGCCCCTGGCGTACGGCTGTTGACCGAACAACAGCAATGGTTTGTCACGGGCGCGGGTGTAGCCTTGTTGGCCGCCCTGTGCGGTATCTTTATCAGCGGCGGGCGTAGACAACGTCGGCAATGGTTGAATTGAGAGTTTCATGAGCGATCTGTTACTGATTGATGATGACGTGGAGCTGTGCGAGCTCCTGAGCAGTTGGCTGGGCCAGGAAGGTTTCGTGGTGCGTGCCTGCCACGATGGCGCCAGCGCGCGCAAGGCCCTGGCCGAACTGTCCCCTGCCGCCGTGGTGCTGGACGTGATGCTGCCCGACGGCAGCGGCCTGGAGCTGCTCAAGCAACTGCGCAACGAGCATGCCGACCTGCCGGTGCTGATGCTGTCGGCCCGGGGTGAACCCCTGGACCGCATCCTGGGCCTGGAGCTGGGCGCCGATGACTACCTGGCCAAACCCTGCGACCCGCGCGAACTGACGGCTCGCCTGCGGGCGGTGCTGCGCCGCAGCCACCCGACCGCGACCAGCGGGCAGCTGGAACTGGGCGACCTGTGCTTCAGCCAGGCGCGGGGCGTGGTGACCATCGACGAGCACGACATCACCCTGACCGTGTCCGAAAGCCGCCTGCTCGAAGCGCTGCTGCGCCAGCCGGGCGAGCCGCTGGACAAACAGGAACTGGCACAGATTGCCCTGGGCCGCAAACTGACCCTGTATGACCGCAGCCTGGACATGCACGTCAGCAACCTGCGCAAGAAAATCGGCCCCCACGCCGACGGCCGCCCGCGCATCGTCGCCCTGCGCAGCCGCGGCTACTACTACGCCGAGTAGGCCCGCCCGTGGGCCGGGGCTTTCAGGGGGGAGCGGCAAGCTGCACGTCAGAAGCGGGCGCGGAAGGCTCGCGGCTTGCAGCTGCCACTGCCTCTCTTTACTCAAGCTTTACGCTCCCCTGACCGCACCTGACCTTGATCTCCTTAAACTGAGCTCATCCGGTTAACACCGGCAACGAGACAAGGAGATTCACCATGCGCAAGACCCTGATGGCTCTGATGTTCGCCGCCGCCCTGCCCACCGTTGCCATGGCGGCGCCTGAAGGCGGCCCTGGCGGCCCCGGTTTCGGCCCAGGCCCTGACTTCGGCGGCCCAGGCATGCACCACGAGCGCGGCCCGCGTGACGGCTTCGCCAAACTGGACCTGACCCCGGAACAGCGCGAGAAGATCGGCCAACTGATGGGCCAGGAACGCCACATCGACCGTGAAGTGCTGCATCGCTACCTGGAAAAACTGCCAGCCGCCGACCAGAAGGCGATGAAGGACGAGATCCAGGCCAAGCATGACAAGGCTCGCGCCGACATCCGCGCCGTGCTGAACCCGACTCAGCAGAAACAGTTCGACGAAATGAAGAAGAAGCAGGACGAGCGCCGCGCCGAATGGAAGGAATTCCAGGCCTGGAAAGCGCAAAAGGCACAAAAAGCCCAGTAAGCTTCGCTCATCGTTGACCCCGCCCGACACGTTCACGCGTGTCGGGCTTCTGCATTTGAGGTACTCCCTTGCGATCATTGTTCTGGCGCATCCTGGCAAGCTTCTGGCTGGCCATCACCCTCGTCGCCGGCCTGTCGATTCTGCTCGGCCACATACTGAACCAGGACACCTGGATTCTCAGCCGTCACCCGGGCCTGAAAAACCTGGCCGAGACCTGGGTCACGACCTACGAGAAGGATGGCCAGGACGCGGCCCAGCAACTGCTGGAGCAGCGCAAGTGGCGTTACCACATTGACGTCCAGGTGCTCAACGAGGCGGGCGAAGCCGTGGTGCCTGGCACCTTCCCCCGCCGCGCGGCCGCGTTCGAAGCACGCCAGAACGATGGCAATGATGACCGCCCACTGCCATGGCGGCGCCTGACCGCCGAGTACACCAGCCCCAAGACCGGTGATACCTACCTGCTTATTTACCGTATCGCCCACCCGGAACTGGATGCCTGGCGCCGTGAGAGCCTGGTGTGGCCGTTGAGTGCCCTGGGTATCGCCCTGGTGGTGCTGACCTTGTTCAGCCTGCTGGTGACCCTGTCCATCACCCGCCCGCTGAGCCGCTTGCGCGGCGCGGTACATGACCTGGGGCAGACTACCTACCAGCAGAACAGCCTGGCGCGGCTGGCCGACCGCCGTGACGAGTTCGGCGTGCTGGCCACCGACTTCAACCGCATGGGCGCACGCTTGCAAAGCCTGATAGGCAGCCAGCGGCAGTTGCTGCGAGACGTGTCCCACGAGCTGCGTTCACCCCTGGCGCGCCTGCGCATTGCCCTGGCCCTGGCCGAACGCGCCGAACCGGAACAGCGCGAGCGCCTGTGGCCACGCCTGACCCGCGAGTGCGACCGCCTGGAGGCGCTGATCAGTGAAATTCTCACCTTGGCCCGCCTGGACGCCGAGCATGCCACGGCCGAACCGGTGGAACTGGCCACGGTGCTCAAGAGCGTGCGCAACGATGCCCGCCTCAGCGCCGCCGAGCAGCAGATCAAGATTCAGTGTGAACAGGGCCTGACCCTGACTGGCTGGCCGACCATGATCGAGCGGGCTGTGGACAACCTGGTGCGCAACGCCTTGCGGTTCAACCCTGAAGGCCAGCCGATCGAACTGGGCGCCCAGTTGAAAAACGAGCGAGTGGAAATCAGCGTGCGCGACCATGGCCCCGGCGTGGGTGACGAGCACCTGGCGCAACTGGGCGAACCGTTCTACCGCGCTCCCGGCCAGACCGCAGCCGGCCACGGCCTGGGCCTTGCCATCGCCCGCCGCGCGGTGGAGCGCCATGGCGGTACCCTGACCCTGGCCAACCACCCGGAGGGCGGTTTCCTGGCCATCCTTGACCTGCCGTTGACGCCGGTGACCCAGGCTTGAAGTACCGCGTCGGCGCCACACGCGATGTGCCTCGCGGGTAAAGGCGGCGCCCGCGGTTGCGCGGCGCATTACGTGGAGCGCGGAATCAAACCGACCAGGCGCTGACGTAGTCGGCGGTGCTGACCTTGGGCGCTTCGCGCGGCGGGTTCAGCGGGGTACCCAGGTACAGGAAGGCAATGACTTCCTCGCCCTGCGCCAGCCCCAGCCCCTTGGTCACATGAGGCGCATAGGCCAGCTCACCGGTACGCCAGACCGCGCCGACGCCCTGGGCATAAGCGGCCAGCAGAATGTTCTGCGCCGCGCAGCCGGCAGCCAGCAACTGCTCGCTTTTCGGCACCTTGAAGTGATCCTGAAGGCGCGCCACCACCACGACCACCAGCGGCGCACGCAACGGCATGCCGCGGGCTTTTTCCAGTGCCGCCTCGCTGGCATCGCCCTTCAATCGCGCGGCTTCGGCAAGGATTTCGCCCAGCTGCTCACGCGCCGCGCCTTCCACCGTCAGGAACCGCCACGGCCGCAACTGGCCATGGTCCGGCGCGCGCAGGGCGGCCTGAAACAGCACTTCGCGCTGCTGCGCCGTGGGCGCCGGTTCTACCAGGCGTGGCACGGAAACACGGTTGAGCAATACGTCGAGGGCCTCCATCGGCCACCTCCCTGAACAGTTGAGTAACGCTATTCTAGACACAATGAGCAAACCCCTGTCGGGTTTACATGCCCGGACCCACAGGTAGAATGGCGCCCTTCATTTTCAAGCCCCGAGCGGACTCCATGGCGTTGCCGACCCTGCGAATCATTGGTTTCATCATCGGCATCTTCCTGATCACGCTGGCCATCAGCATGGCCGTGCCCATGGCGACGCTGCTGATTTTCCAGCACACCAGCGACCTGCCATCATTCCTGTGGTCCAGCCTGATCACCTTTGTCGCCGGCCTGGCGCTGATCATCCCGGGGCGCCCCGAGCATGTGCACCTGCGCCCCCGGGACATGTACCTGCTGACCGTCAGCAGCTGGCTGGTGGTGTGCGTGTTCGCCGCCCTGCCCTTTGTGCTCACCGAGCACATCAGCTACACCGATGCCTTCTTCGAAAGCATGTCCGGCATCACCGCCACCGGCTCCACGGTACTCAGCGGCCTGGACACCATGAGCCCCGGCATCCTGATGTGGCGCTCGCTGCTGCACTGGCTGGGCGGCATCGGCTTCATCGGCATGGCGGTGGCCATCCTGCCGCTGTTGCGCGTGGGCGGCATGCGCCTGTTCCAGACCGAATCCTCCGACCGCTCGGAAAAGGTCATGCCGCGCTCGCACATGGTGGCCAAATCGATCGTGCTGGTGTACATCGGCATCACCGCCCTGGGCAGCCTGGCCTTCTGGGCAGCGGGCATGAGCCTGTTCGATGCCATCAACCACGCCATGTCGGCGATTTCGACCGGCGGTTTCTCGACTTCCGACCAGTCCCTGGCCAAGTGGTCGCAACCGGCGGTGCACTGGGTGGCGGTGGTGGTGATGATTCTGGGCAGCCTGCCGTTCACCTTGTACGTGGCCACCCTGCGCGGCAACCGCCGGGCGTTGCTCAAGGACGAACAGGTGCAGGGCTTTCTGGGCCTGTTGCTGGTGACCTGGCTGGTGATGACCACCTGGTACTGGTGGACGACCCAACTGCCCTGGTGGGACGCGCTGCGCCATGTGGCGCTCAACGTGACCTCGGTGGTCACCACCACGGGGTTCGCCCTGGGTGACTACAGCCTGTGGGGCAATTTCGCCCTGATGCTGTTTTTCTACCTGGGGTTCATTGGCGGTTGCTCGGGCTCGACGGCGGGCGGGGTGAAGATCTTTCGCTTCCAGGTGGCCTATATCCTGCTCAAGGCCAACCTCAACCAGTTGATTCACCCTCGGGCGGTGATCCGCCAGAAGTACAACGGCCACCGGCTGGATGAAGACATCGTTCGCTCGATCCTGACGTTTTCGTTCTTCTTCGCCATCACCATCAGCGGCATCGCCCTGGCGTTGTCGCTGCTGGGCCTGGACTGGATGACTGCGCTGACCGGCGCCGCCAGCACCGTTTCGGGGGTGGGCCCGGGGCTTGGAGAAACCATCGGCCCGGCCGGCAACTTCGCTAGCCTGCCGTCGGCAGCAAAATGGATTCTGTCCGGCGGCATGCTGCTGGGCCGCCTCGAGATCATCACGGTGCTGGTGCTGTGCATGCCAGCGTTCTGGCGTCATTGACCACCGCGGCTTCGATGCCCAGCAAGCGGGCCCGGTATTCGCCGGGCGTGGTGTCGAACCAGCGGCGGAAGGCGCGAAAAAAGTTGCTGGGGTCGGCAAAGCCCAGCAGGTAGGCCGCTTCCAGCAGCGTCATCTGGGCCTGGGCCATGTACTGCTCCGCCAGCTCGCGGCGGGTATCGTCGAGCAACGCCTGAAAGCTGGTGTTCTCTTCACGCAACCGCCGCTGCAGCGTGCGCTGGGAGAGGTGCAGCACATGGGCCACCGCTTCGCGCTTGGGTTCGCCCTGGGGCAGTAGCCGGCACAGCACCTGCCGTGCCTGGTGCGTTACCCGGCCTTCCGTGAAGCGCGCCAGGTAGTCCCCGGCAAAGCGGTCATGCAGCGCCGCCATGGCTTCGTTGGCCGTGGGCAGCGGCACTTCCATGTCGGCCCGTTCGAAAATCAGCGCGTCATGAACGGCACTGAACGCCATGGGCGCGTGGAAGGCCCGTTGGTAGGGCTCCAGGTCCACCGGTTCGGGCCCCTGCAACAACACCTTGCGCGGTTGCAGGGTACGCCCGGTAAGCCAGCTGCACAGTGACAGCGCACAGGCCAGCGAGGCCTCGGCACTCTGGCGCGTGGGGACCAGGTGATCGCCGTGCACCGTGACGATAAGGCCGTAGCCCTCGGGCAGCAACTTGAAGGAGACGTCGGCGCTTTCGGCGATGATGCGCTGGTAGCGCACCAGGCGCTCGAAACCCTCGGCCAGGGTGCGGCTGGACATCAAGGCATAGCCCACGACATGAAAGGATGCCGGTCGTACCACCCGCGCCATGTTCAGGCCGATGGCCGGGTTGCCGGACAGTTCCACCGCCAGGGTCCACAAGCGGGTCATGGAGTCCTGGGTGAAGCGCGCATCGGGGTCGTCCAGGGCGCGGAAGTCCAGCCCCAGCTGGCGAAACAACGCGGGGCAGTCCAGCCCTTCCAGCTCCAGCGCCTTGACGATGCCCATGGCCCAACTGGCCGACGTGGTCCTTTCACTCATGCCTGTACTGCCCCATTCCGCACCACGGCGATTGTGTCAAAAGATACAAAAGTGGCGCCAATAGTCAGTGGCTCGCCTTGTCGTTCACTCTAGACTCAAATAAGGTCCCACGTAGCCCCATTGATCGTCAGGCGAGGCCGTCGTCGTGAATACTACCCAACAGTTCGACCGTTTCAGCGATTTCTACCCCTATTACCTCGCCGAGCACAGCAACAGCACGTGCCGCCGCCTGCACTTCGTGGGCACCAGCCTGGTCATCGCCCTGGTGGCGTGGATCGTCGGCAGCGGCAATTGGGCGCTGCTGATCGCGTTGCCCATCGCCGGCTACGGCTTCGCCTGGGCCGGGCACTTCTTCTTCGAGAAAAACCGCCCGGCCACGTTCCGCTACCCGCTGTACAGCCTGGCGGGGGATTTCGTGATGTACCGGGACATGCTGGTGGGCAAGGTGGGGTTCTGACCCGTTACGCCGCACTGGGGCTGGAATTGGCCCCCCTGTGCGACCGAGATAGCTCCCCCAGAAGCGTTCACGCCACAGTGGGTTGTGGCTGAGCCTGCTGGCGGGCCTGGGCGTCGGCCAGGCGGTAGAGTTCGATCTGGCCGTCCCAGTGTTCGATCAGTGCCGTGCAGGACTCTACCCAGTCCCCGCAATTGAGGTACTCGACCTCCCCCACCTTGCGGATCTCGGCATGGTGGATGTGCCCGCATACCACACCGTGGAAACCACGCTTGACGCACTCGTGGGCAATGGCTTCCTCGAAGTCGCTGATGAAACTGACCGCGGTCTTGACCTTGTGCTTGAGGTACGCCGACAGCGACCAGTACCCGTAGCCATAACGCGCCCGCCAATGGTTCAGCCAGCGGTTCAGGGTAAGCGTGAACTCGTAGGCCGAGTCCCCCAGGAATGCCAGCCACCGGTGGTAACGGGTGATGACATCGAACTGGTCTCCATGGATGACCAGCAGCCGGCGACCATCGGCGGTCAGGTGTTCGGCTTGGTCGACCAACTGGATATTGCCCAGCATCAGTTTCGAATAGCGGCGCAGGAACTCGTCGTGGTTGCCCGTGACGTAGATCACTTCAGTACCGCGCTTGGCCATGGTCAACAGGCGGCGAATCACATTGGTGTGCGCCTGGGGCCAATACATGCCACTGCGCATCTTCCAGCCGTCGATGATGTCGCCCACCAGGTAGATGCGGTCGGCATGGTACGCCTTTAGAAAACGCGACAGGTGCTCGGCCTGGCAGTCGCGGGTGCCCAGGTGTACATCGGATATCCACAACGTGCGAACACGCTGCTTGCCGCTGGACTTGGGAAACTGGGCGCTGGTCATGGGCAAGCTCCGTCGGGATTTGCACAAGCTTGCGACTGCGCCGTGAAATGACCATGACAGGCATGCAACAATGGTGTGACAAGCCAATCGGTGTCTTACCGATCCAAAGCGACCAAACAGGGCTGGCCTACCCCCACCACAGCAAGGATGCCCATGACTCCCCGTACCGCGCTTGGCGCCCTGCATATCGGCGCGTTGTTCTTCGGCCTGGCCGGGGTGTTCGGCAAGCTGGCCAACGCCAGCGCCGTGGTCATCGTGATGGGCCGCGCGGCATTCGCGGTGTTGGCCCTGGCGGCGTTTGCCCGGCTCACGCGGCGTGGCTGGCAACCGCTGAGGCGGGGTGACTGGGGGCGGCTGCTGGCCGCCGGGGTGCTGTTGACCGGCCACTGGGTCACATTCTTTATCGCGGTGAAGGTCGCCGGGGTGGCGGTGGCGACACTGGGGTTCGCCAGCTTCCCGGCATTCACCGTGCTGCTGGAAGGCCTGGTGTTTCGTGAGCGTATCCACCTCAGGGAAGTCATGCTGGTGCTGATGGTAAGCGTCGGCCTGATCCTGGTGACGCCGGCGTTCGACCTCGCCAGCCAGGCCACCACTGGCCTGTTGTGGGCCATGCTCTCAGGGCTGACATTCGCGGTGCTGTCGCTGGTGAACCGCGCCAGTGGCGACCGTGTTCCGCCGGTTCAGGCAGCGCTGTGCCAGAACGCGGTGGTGGCGGTGTGCCTGGCGCCCCTGGCCGTGCCGCAATTGGCCACCTTGGGCGCCATGGACTGGCTATGGATCGGCCTGCTGGGGGTATTCTGTACCGGCCTTGCCCACAGCCTTTTCGTCGCCAGCCTGGCGGTGATCAAGGCGCGCACCGCGGCGGTGGTGTTCGCCCTGGAACCGGTCTACGGCATTGCCTTTGCCTGGGTGTTCTTCAGCGAAACGCCAACGGCGCGCATGCTGGCAGGCGGCGTATTGATCTTCGCGGCAATCGTACTGTCCAGCAGGGCACCCAACCCTAAAGGGCCCAACTGACCAGAACGGCCATTTCCAGCAGTTCCAGCAACGCCCCGGCGGTGTCGCCGGTCGTGCCCCCCAGGCGCCGACACATCTGCCGGCGCAACCAGGCACCGATCAGCACCGCCACCGCGACCATGGCCAAGCCCTTGAAACCCGCCAGCAGCCAGCAGGCGGCGACACTCACCAACAGCACGCCCCGCCCAGCGGCCCGCGGCAAGTGATCGGCCAACGCCTGGCCCAGGCCTCCCGCGCGTACGTAGGGGGTAGTGAGAAACAGGCCCAAAAGCGACGCCCGCCCCAGCAGCGGCGCGATCAGCAGCACCTGGGCATGGCCACCGTCGACCACCGCCAGCAGGGCGCAGAATTTGAGCAACAACACCAGCACCAGCGTCACCACAGCGATCGGGCCGCTACGCGGGTCCTTCATGATCTCCAGGGTGCGAGCGCGGTCGCCGAAGCCGCCCAGCCAGGCATCGGCGCTATCGGCCAGGCCGTCCAGGTGCAGGCCACCACTGAGCAGCACCCACGCGGCCAGCAACAAAGCCGCATGCAGCAGCGCTGGCGTTCCGGCCAGCACCAGGTTCAGCGCCCACAACAGCCCGCCGAACAGCAGGCCGACCAAGGGGTAGCACAACAACGAGCGGCCCATGGCCTGGGGCGGCGGCATGCCTGCCAGGCGTACCGGCAGGCTGCTGAGGAACTGCAGGGCAATCCAGAACGGCAACATGCATCAGCCCTCTTCGTGCAGTTGGCCATCGGCCAGGCGCGTCAGGGTAAACAGGCTGCCATTGCCTGCCTCCACCGACAGCAGTTGTTCCCGCGGCAGGCCCCGGGCGCGGGCCAGCAACAAGCGCATGACGCCGCCATGGCTCACCACCAGCAGGCGCTGGCCGGGCCAGGCCTGGTGCAGCCGCGCTACCGCACCCAGCACCCGCGTACTGAAATCCAGCACCGGTTCACCGTTGGGCGGGGTGAAACCGTAAGGGTCGGACCAGAACAACCCCAGGCCGCGCTCATCGGTCTTCATCAGCTCGGCGGCGCTGCGCCCCTCCCAGTCACCGAAGTGCAGTTCCTGCAGACCGGGTTCAAGGCTCAGGGGCAGTTGCCGGCGGGCCGCCAGTGCTTCGGCGAACAGCCGGCAGCGCTGCAGCGGCGAACTGATGATGCGGTCCCACGGCCCGCGCTCGGCCACGGCATCCTGCATCTGCTGCCAGCCGCGAGCGGTCAGGGCATCATCGAGGCTGCCGCGCAGGCCGCCGCCCAGTTCGGTTTCGCCATGGCGCAGCAGGTCCAGCGTCAGGCTCATTCGCTGCGGTCCGCCACCGCGGCTTCGGCGAAGGTCGCCATCTGCCCGTGCAGGTCGCAGGCCAGGCGCAACAGCGGCACGGCCAGGGCGGCACCGCTGGCCTCGCCCAGGCGCAGGCCCAGGTCCAGCAACGGCCGGGCGTCCAGGGCGGCGAGCACGTGGCGGTGGCCCGGCTCGGCACCCCGGTGGCCGAACAGCAACCACGGCCGGCACGAAGGGTTCAGGCGCGTGGCCACCAAGGCCGCGACGGTGCAGATATAACCGTCCACCAGCACGGCGATGCCAGCCTGGGCGCACGCCAGGTAGGCGCCCACCAAGGCCACCACCTCGAAACCGCCGAAGCAGAACAGGCGCTCCAGTGGCTCGCTGGGCAGACCGGCGTGGGTGTCCAGCGCGCGCTGGATAACCTGGGCCTTGTGGCTGACGCCTGCGGCATCCAGGCCAGTACCCGGGCCGGCCAGGTCAGTGATGGGGCAGTCGAGCAAGGCGCAGGCCAAGGCGGCCGCCGAGCTGGTATTGCCGATGCCCATTTCGCCACCAATGAACAGCTGGGTGCCTGCCGCCAGGGCGCGCTGCACGCTGTCACGCCCCACTTGCAGCGCCTGTTCGCCCTGCTCGCGGGACATGGCCGGTTCAACGGCGAAGTTGCGAGTGCCAGGGCCCACGCGTTCGTGGCGCACGCCAGGCAGGTTGTCCACCGAGGACGCGGTGCCCAGGTCGACCACTTCAAGCTGCGCGTTCAACTGCCGGGCCAGGACGCTGATGGCCGCGCCGCCGTTGACGAAGTTGAGCAGCATTTGCCAGGTGACTTCCTGAGGGTAAGGCGACACCCCCTCGGCGACGATGCCGTGGTCACCGGCGAAGATACTGATCCAGACCTTGTCCACCGCCGGCTTCAGGCGCTGCTGAAGGCCCGCCAGTTGCACGGCCACGTCTTCCAGCGGGCCCAGGGAACCGGCTGGCTTGGTCAGCTGGCGCTGGCGCTCCTGGGCCTGTTGCAGCGTCAGGGTATCGATGGGCTGGCAAGGTTGCAGCCACCAGGCATTGCTCATGCGTCGGTTCCTTTCAAGGTAAGGGGCAGCCCGGCCACGGTCAGCGTCACACGCTGGCAGCGTTCGGCCAGGGCCTGATGCAACCAGCCGGCCTCGTCGACATAGCGACGGGTCAATTCGCCCAGGGGCACGACGCCCAGGCCGGTCTCGTTGCTGACAAAGATGATTTCACCGGGCAGGCCGGCCAGGCACTGCAACAGCGCATCGCGCTCGGCGGCCAGGCGGTGGGGGTCTTCGACCATCAGCAGGTTGGTCAGCCACAGGGTCAGGCAGTCCACCAACAGACAGCGCTCGGGGCTGGCGTGCTCGCGCAGCACCCGCGCCAGTTCCAGGGGTTCTTCCACCAGCGCCCAATGGGCCGGGCGACGCTCGCGGTGCAGTTGCACTCGGGCATTCATTTCCCCGTCCAATGGCTGGCTGGTGGCGATGTAGGTCACGGCCAGGCCGCTGTCGGCAGCCCGCTGTTCGGCCAGGCGGCTCTTGCCCGAGCGGGCGCCGCCGAGAATCAGTTGCTGCATGGGGCTGTACTCTCTTGCAGGCCGCACAAGGCCCGCAGACGCTGGGTATCCAGGTGGTTTTCCACCAGGTCGGCCAGGCGCTCGATGTCCACTTCGCGCAGGGCGTGGTAATCCACGTCCTGCACGTTCTCAAGGCCAGCCCAGCGCAGCAGTGCGCTGCTGGAGGCCGGGTATTCGAACAGCCCGTGCAGGTAGGTGCCCATCACGTGGCCGTCGTCACTGATGGCACCGTCGCTGCGGCCATCGTCCAGGTGCACCAGTGGCTGGCTCAGAGCCGGGCCGCGGGTGACCCCGGCATGAATTTCATAGCCGGCCACGTCGGCGTCCTCCAGGCTCAGGCGCCCGCGCACGTTGCGCAGTTGCTTCTCGCTTTCCAGGGTGGTTTCAAACCCCAGCAAGCCGAGCCCGGCGCTGGACCCGGCCGGGCCTTCCAGGCCCAGCGGGTCATGCACCTGCTGGCCGAGCATCTGCAGGCCACCGCAGATGCCCAGCAGCTTGCCGCCGTAGCGCAGGTGGCGAGCGATGGCGCCGTCCCAGCCTTCGGCGCGCAGGTAAGCCAGGTCACTGCGCACGCTCTTGGAGCCGGGCAGGATGATCAGGTCGGCCGGCGGAATGCTGTCGCCAGGGCCGATGAACTGCAGGTCGACCTGGGGGTGCAGGCGCAGCGGGTCGAAATCGGTGTGGTTGCTGATGCGCGGCAGCACCGGCACGATCACCTTGAGCACCTGGGCGGCCTTGTCGGCCTGGCGGCGGTCCAGGCCGTCCTCGGCCTCCAGGTGCAGGTCGAGCACATAGGGCAGCACGCCGATCACCGGCTTGCCGGTGCGCGCCTCCAGCCAGTCCAGGCCGGGTTGCAGCAAGGCCAGGTCACCGCGGAACCGGTTGATGATGAAGCCCTGCACCCGCGCCTGTTCGCTGGGCGACAGCAACTCCAGGGTACCGACCAGATGGGCGAATACCCCGCCGCGGTTGATGTCGGCGATCAGCAGCACCGGGCAGTCGACTTTCTCGGCGAAGCCCATGTTGGCAATGTCACCCGCCCGCAGGTTGATCTCGGCCGGTGATCCGGCGCCTTCCACCATGACCACGTCGTATTGCGCGGCCAGGCGCTGATGGGAAGCCAGCACCGCCTGCATGGCGATGGCCTTGTAGTCGTGGTACGCCACGGCGTTCATGGTAGTGACCGCGCGGCCGTGGATGATCACTTGGGCGCCGGTGTCGCTGTTGGGCTTGAGCAGCACCGGGTTCATGTCGGTATGCGGTTGCAGGTACGCCGCCTGGGCCTGCACGGCCTGGGCGCGACCGATCTCGCCGCCATCGGCGGTCACGGCACTGTTGAGCGCCATGTTCTGCGGCTTGAATGGCACCACGGCCACGCCCTGGCGGGTCAGCCAGCGGCACAGGGCCGTCACCAGGGTGCTCTTGCCGGCGTCGGAGGTGGTGCCCTGCACCATCAGGGTTGTCATGAATACGCCTCGTTGAACGCCCGCAGGCCCTGTTCCAGCCGCACCCAGTCGGCTTCCTCGGCCGGCAGGCCGAAACGCACGCTGCTGGTGGCCACGAATAGACGAATCAGGATGCCGCGCAGGGCCAGGAAGTCCTTGAGCACTTCGGCCTTGTCGGTGACCAGCCACTGGAACAGTGCGCAGCCGCCGTGGGGCGCCAGGTCGTGGCGCCCCAGCAGGTTGGCCAGGCGCACACCGGCCAGGCGGCTACGCTCGATGCGCTGCTGGTGCCCGGCGGTATCGCTCAGGCAAGCCTGGCCAAGGATGCGCGTGGGACCACTGACCGCCCAGGGCCCCACCTGCTCGCCCAGCAGTTGCAGGAACCTGGCCTGGGCCAGGACGAAGCCCAGGCGCACCCCGGCCAGGCCGAAAAATTTGCCGAAAGAGCGCAACACGATCAGCCCGGGGCGCTCCACATGGGCCGCCAGGCTGGCCTCGGGCGTGACGTCGACGAAGGCTTCGTCCACCACCAGCCAGCCCCCGCGCTGGGCCAGGCGCGCATGCCAGTCCAGCAGGCGCTCGGCAGGCAACAGGCGACCGGTGGGGTTGTTGGGGTTGACCACCACCAGCACATCGAGGCTGTCGAGGAAGAAGTCCACCTCGCTCTCGCTGACTTCGCGCACCAGGTGGCCGGCACGCCGCCAGGCCTCGGCGTGTTCGGCGTAGCACGGCGACAGCACGCCGATCTTGCCGCCACGGCGCAGGCGCGGCAGCAACTGGATGGCACACTGGGAACCCGGTACCGGCAATACCTGGTTCACGCCGTAATAGGCGCAGGCGGCCGCTTCCAGGCCATCGTCGGTTTCCGGCAGGCGGGCCCAGGCGCGTTCGGGTATGGCCGGGATCGCCCAGGGCCAGGGCGCGAGGCCTGTGGACAGGTCCAACCACTCGCGCTCGGGAATGCCATAGTACTGCGCTGCCTTGCGCAGCCCGCCGCCATGCTCAAGCATAATATTGCCCCCCGATGCACAGAATCAGCAGCCACAGCCATACGCCGCGCTGCACCAGTTGCCAGCCACGGTCGATGGCCGAAGCATCAGCGGCCGGACCTTCGCCCAGGGTCGCGCGCTCGTGCAGCTCGCCGTGGTAAATGGCCGGGCCACCCAACTCGACGCCCAGGGCACCGGCACCAGCGGCCATGACCGGGCCAGCGTTGGGGCTGTCCCATTTCGGCGCCTGCTGCCGCCAGCAGCGCAGGGCCAGGCGGGTCTTGCCCAGCAAGGCATAGGTCAGGGCCACCAACCGTGCAGGCACATAGTTGAGGACGTCGTCGATACGCGCTGCTGCCCAGCCAAAACGCTCGAAGCGCTCGTTCCGGTAGCCCCACATGGCGTCCAGGGTGTTGCTCAGGCGGTACAGCACCACACCTGGCGCCCCGGCCACGGCGAACCAGAACAGCGCGGCGAATACCGCATCGCTGCCGTTTTCCAGTACCGACTCGGTGGCGGCGCGGGCCACTGCGGTGGCGTCCAGTTCACTGGTCTGGCGGCTGACCAGGTAGCCCACGCGGGTGCGCGCGGCGTCCAGATCGTCGCTGCGCAGGGCCTGGGCCACCGGCTCGACGTGCTCGCCGAGGCTGCGCAGGCCAAGGGCGCAATACAGCGCGAGTATTTCCACCAGGGTACCCATATAAGGCAGCCAGGACAGCAGCGTCGCCGCCAGGGTCAGCGGGATGACCGCCAGGAACCAGGCCGTCACACCATGGCTGCGCCAGCCGCGGCCACCGCTGTTGAAACGGCGCTCCAGGCGGTCGGCCAGGCGCCCGAACGCCACCAGCGGGTGGCGGCGCTTGGGTTCGCCGAGCAAGGCGTCCAGCGCCACGCCGGCGACGGTGACCAGGGCCACACTCATGGTTTCACTCCCCAATGGTTTTCGTAGAGCATCTCGCTCAGGGGTTTTTCCTCGGCCCAGCCTTCCATCACCAGCATGGGCGACGGGTAGAACTCGGTCACCGGCCCCAGGCACAGCACCGCCATGGGCTTGGCGCCTTCGGGCAGGCCCAGCAGCGCGGCCAGTGCCTGTGGGTCGAACAGCGACACCCAGCCCATGCCCAGCCCCTCGGCACGGGCCGCCAGCCACAGGTTCTGGATGGCGCAGGACAACGACGCCAGGTCCATCTCCGGCAGCGTACGGCGGCCGAAAATGTGCCGCTCACGGCCGTCCATCAACGCCGCCACCAGCACTTCGGCGCAATCGCTGATACCTTCGACCTTGAGTTTCATGAACTCATCGGAGCGTTCGCCCAGTGCCTCGGCGGTGCGCACGCGCTCGGCTTCCACCACGCCCTGGATCTGGCCGCGCAACTCACGCTGGCTGATACGGATAAAGCGCCAGGGCTGCATCAGGCCGACGCTTGGGGCCTGGTGTGCCGCATGCAGCAGGCGGGTCAGCAGTTCGGGGGCAATGGTACCGCCGGCGAAATGGCGCATGTCGCGGCGTTCACCGATGGCTCGGTAGACCGCCGCGCGCTCGGCGGGGGTGTAGGCGTTGTCATTCATCAGGCAGGCATGGCCCCTGTGGGGCGGAACAGGGCAGCGATGGCCGCCGGGTTCGAAGGAAAATAGAAGTGCACATAAGAAGCCGTCAAGCGCCCCAGGCGGTAGACCGCCTCGGCGCCACGGCCGCCGTTGGGGCTCAAGCCACGGGCGATGGGCGTCAATTCGGTACGGGTCAGCGAATGATGGTAGGTGTGACCACGCAGGGTGCCCTCCGGCAACTCCACCGCTTGCAGGGCCAGGGCCGCCAGGCGCTTTTGCATCACGGCTTCGCCCGGCAGCAGCCCCAGCAAGTCGGCGCGCACGCCGTCGACATCGGTGAGGGCGTCGAGCAGGTACAGCATGCCGCCACATTCGGCCAGCAGCGGTTTGCCCGCGGCATGGTGTTCACGGATATCGCTCAGCATCGAAGTGTTGGCCGCCAGCGTCGGGTGGTGCAGTTCCGGGTAGCCACCCGGCAGGTAGAGGCTGTCACACGCAGGCAAGCGCCCATCGTGAAGGGGCGAGAAGAAACTCAACTGCGCGCCCATGGCCCGCAGCAGGTCCAGGCTGGCGCCATAGGTAAAGGCAAAGGCTTCGTCACGGGCCACGGCAATGCGCACACCCGCTAGCAGCGGCTCGCAAGGCACCGGGGTCGGCGCGGCGAAGGCCACCGGTGGCGGCAGCGCCACCTCGCAGCTGTCGGCCAGGGCCGCGGCGGCAGCGTCCAGGCGCAGGTCCAGGTCGTTGAGCTCGCTGGCTTGCACCAGGCCCAGGTGGCGGCTGGGCAGTTCAATACCGGTTTCCCGCGACAGGGCGCCGTACCAGCGCAGGCCTTCGGTCAGGCTGCCTTCGAGCAACTGCGCGTGGCGCAAGGTGCCGACGCGGTTGGCCAGTACCCCGGCGAATGGCAGGTCGGGCTGGTAACGCGCCAGGCCCAGGGCCAGGGCGCCGAAGGTCTGGGCCATGGCGGTGCCGTCGATCACGCCCAACACAGGCACACCGAAATGGCGCGCCAGGTCGGCGCTGGAAGGGGTGCCATCGAACAGCCCCATCACCCCTTCGATCAGGATCAGGTCAGCTTCGGCCGCCGCTTCCCACAGCAGGCGACGGCTCTCGTCGGCGCCCACCATCCACAGGTCGAGCTGGTACACCGGGGCGCCGCTGGCACGCTCCAGGATCATCGGGTCGAGGAAATCCGGCCCGCACTTGAATACCCGCACCTTGCGGCCCTGGTTGCGATGCAGGCGCGCCAAGGCGGCGGTGACGGTGGTCTTGCCCTGGCCTGACGCCGGCGCGGCGATCAGTACCGCCGGGCAATGACGCGGCTGGGTCATAGTTCGATGCCCTTCTGGGCACGGATGCCGGCCTGGAAAGCGTGCTTGACCATGCCCATCTCGGTCACGGTATCAGCCAATTCCACCAGCTCGTCCTTGGCACCGCGGCCGGTCACCACCACGTGCTGCATGGGCGGGCGCGCCTGCAGGTCGGCGAGTACCTGCTCCAGGTCCAGGTAGCCGTGCTTGAGGGCGATGTTCAGTTCGTCGAGGATCACCAGGCCAATGCTCTCGTCGCGCAGCAACTGGCGGGACACCGCCCAGGCGGCTTGCGCGGCGGCGATGTCACGCTGGCGATCCTGGGTTTCCCAGGTGAAGCCTTCGCCCATCACGTGGTAGCGCACCTGCTCGGGGAAACGGCGGAAAAACAGCTCCTCACCGGTGGCATTGCGGCCCTTGATGAACTGCACCACGCCACACTGCATGCCGTGGCCCATGGCGCGGGCGAGCATGCCGAAAGCCGAACTGCTCTTGCCCTTGCCATTGCCGCCCAATACCAGCAGCAACCCGCATTCATTGGGGGCATTGGCAATACGCTCGTCGATGACCGCCTTCTTGCGCAGCATGCGCGCCAGATGGCGCTCTTCACGTTCCAGGGATTCACTCATGGCAGCTCTCCGCTACACCTGCGCGCAGGTAGCATCGACGAAAAGCCGCCGCCCAGCCGGGCGCAGCGAGACTCGTCAATGCCGCTCTCACCCGCGCGACAGAACAAAATGGACTGGCAAGGCCGCAGCTTTGCCGAGAAGGGTTGCAGGCCGGTCTCCGGGCTCATGAGCGGGGGGCAAGAACACCCCGGCCACGCGCCTTCCCGAACCGCCGGGGTTCAGTGGCGCCGTGCGCAGCCTTGACTCATTTACCGTTGCGGGGGCAGCGCCGGGTTCACGCACCCGAAGGCGCCCCACCGGCTTCCCTGTTTCACCCTGCCGGCCGTTTGGCCGCCGGGCACCTGAAACACGTCGCGAAGGTTAGAGGGTTGGGGGTGGAGCGTCAATCAAAGCTGCCGAAGTGACTTGCCGGCGCGCGGCCTGGGTTTGCACAAATACCCCGGAACCACCGTGCCGCCCCCGGCCTCTACTGCAGACAAATGCGCCTTAGCGAGACAACGACAATGCACAAGACCCGCCTGGCCCTGCTCATCTTCGCCTCCAGCGCCCTGCTGGCCTGTGGCGAGTCCTCCACCCTCAAGGTTTCGGACGGTACCGGCCCGCACCCGCGCTTGCCGGAACCCAACAAGACCCTGATCCCCACGGTGAACATCGCCGACGCCGTTGGCTGGCCGGCCAACGAAAAACCCCAGCCCGCCCGCGGCACCCAGGTGGCCGCGTTCGCCGAGGGTCTGGACCACCCGCGCTGGCTCTACGTGCTGCCCAACGGCGATGTGCTGGTGGCCGAGACCAATGCGCCACCCAAGCCCGATGACAGCAAGGGCGTCAGGGGCTGGGTGATGAACAAGGTCATGGGCAAGGCTGGCGCCGGGGTACCCAGCGCCAACCGCATCACGCTGCTGCGCGACAAGGACGGCGACGGCGTGGCGGAGACCCGCACGGTATTCATCGCCAACCTCAACTCGCCGTTCGGCATGACGCTGGTGGGTAGCGACCTCTACGTCGCCGATACCGATGCCCTGCTGCGCTTCCACTACGACACCGGGGCCACCAGCATCAGCGGCCCGGGCACCAAGGTAACCGACCTGCCGGGTGGCACGCTCAACCACCACTGGACCAAGAACGTCATCGCCAGCCCCTCCGGCAACAAACTGTACGTGACCGTGGGCTCCAACAGCAACGTGGGCGAGAACGGCCTGGACAAGGAAGAAGGCCGCGCCGCGATCTGGGAAGTGGACCGCGCCACCGGTGAGCACCGCATTTACGCCTCTGGCCTGCGCAACCCCAATGGCATGGGCTTCGAACCCCAGACCGGGCAGCTGTGGACATCGGTGAACGAACGCGACGAGATCGGCAGCGACCTGGTGCCGGACTACATCACCTCGGTAAAGGACGGCGGTTTCTACGGCTGGCCATTCAGCTACTACGGCCAGCACGTGGACAGCCGCGTCAGCCCACAGAACCCGGATCTAGTGGCCAAGGCCATTGCCCCGGACTACGCCGTGGGCCCGCACACCGCCTCTATCGGGTTTACCTTCGCCAGCACCAGCGGTGGCTTGTCGGCCCCGTTCAACCACGGCGCCTACGTGAGCCAGCACGGTTCGTGGAACCGCAAGCCGCACAGTGGCTACAAGGTGATCTTCGTGCCGTTCGCCGATGGCCGGCCCAGCGGGCCGCCGGTGGACGTGCTGACCGGGTTTCTGAACGACAAGGAAGAAGCCATGGGCCGCCCGGTAGGCATCACCGAGGATCACAAGGGGGGTGTGCTGGTGGCCGATGATGTGGGCAACAAGGTGTGGCGGGTGACCGCAGCGAAGTAGCCCCCCGAACATTCAAGGCCGATGCCCCCGCAGGCGCTGGTTCGCCAGGGCCTGCCGGGTGATTGCACACCGGGCTCAAGGGTTGTGCGCCAGGCTTGAGGGCTGCAATACCCGCTTGGCATTCAGGTAGGCGCGCTGCCAATAGGGCTTGTTGAGGTAATCGAGCTTCACCGTGCCACCGGTGGCCGGCGCATGGACGAAGCGCCCTTCCCCTACATAGATACCGGCATGGCTCACATGGGAGCCACCCTCGGTAGCGAAGAAGATCAGGTCCCCGGACTGCAAGGCGTCCTTGCTGACATCCGGTGCGCGCATGGTGATCATCTCGCGGGTCGAGCGCGGCAGGCTGATGCCCGCCGCATCGCGATAGACGTAAGCGATCAGGCCACTGCAGTCGAAACCGGAATCGGGGGTGTTGCCGCCCCAGCGATAGGGTGTGCCTACCAGGCCAATGGCCCGCATCAGCACATCATCGGCTTCGGGTGACAGGGGTTGCTGAGGGGCTGCCACAAAAGGCGCGTACACCGGCGCGGGCGCAGGTGGCGGCGTGTGACTGGCGCAGGCACTGAGCAGGCCTGCAATCAATAATGGCGCGAAACGGGCCGTAAGCGACATAAACAGAACCATCCTGATTCAACTGCCGTTGAAGACTAGTTTGTAAACCCGAAAACGCGCAACGGCGACACACTTTTCAGTGGGTCGCCGCCGCGAATACCGCCCAGACTGCTTACTTGCGCGAGATAGTCGTGGTCGGCGCCATGGCCAAGGCACGCTTGGCTTCGATAAAGGTTTTTCTCCAGTAGGCGTCATCCAGGCTGTCGATGCGCACCCCACCGCTGCGGTGGCTGCTGGAGTGAATGAACTGGTCGTCGCCCAGGTAAATCCCGGCGTGGCTCACACGGCCACGGCCGCGGGTGCTGAAGAACAGCAGGTCACCGGGCTTGAGGTTGTTGCGGGCTACCAGCGGGGCGTTCACGTTGATCATGTCACGCGTGGAACGCGGCAGGGTCATGCCGGCCTCTTCGCGGAACAGGTAACCAATGAAACCGCTGCAGTCGAAGCCCGACTCAGTGGAACCGCCGGTGCGATAGCGGGTGCCGATCAGCGACTTGCCACGCTCCAGGATGCTGTCAGCCAGCATGGGCATCTGGTACGGCTTGCTGCTGTCGGAGAAGTCGGCCAGTTCCTTTTCGGTGTCCAGCTCTTCTTCATGGAAATTCAGGGTTACAGCTTTCGCTTGGGCCTGGGACTGGGGAGTCACCGGGTTGAGAGCCTGTTGCTGCGATACCGGCGAATGCGCCGCGCAGCCAAAAAGCAGGGTCACGAGTGCGAGGGGCACGAGGGGTGCGAAGCGCTTTAGCATGGGCACGACCGTGTCTGTGATAGTTAAGAAGACGCGACTATGCCTTCTATCAATTCCATTTGCAAATTCAATCGAAAAAAATGTGACTCATCAGTTTCGGCATGACTTCTAACGCCCTGCTCTCGAAAAACACGTCCATGCTGGCAGATAGCCCGCTTCGCAAGGGGTTGATCTCAATGGCAAACCCGCCAGCGGCGCGGGTTTCAGCGATGGGGGCGTGAATGTAGGGAAAGCTGGCGGTGGTGCCAATCACCAGCACTGCGTCGAAACCCTTCCCCATCTGCTGATACAGCGCCTCAATCGCTCCCTGGGGCAACATTTCCTCAAACAGCACCACAGGCGGCCGTAAAACGCCGTTACAGCCCTTGCAGCGCGGAGGCAGGGGTTGACCAAGCACGCCAGCCAAATCATCGCTGACAGCGCCACAGGCTCGACAAAACAGTGGCGCCAATTGCCCGTGAATTTCTATTAGCCGTTCGTCGGGACTTCCGGCCAGACGGTGATAACCATCGATATTTTGGGTCAAAAGCCAGCACTCGGGCTTGGCTTGCTGCAACCGCGCGATGGCCTCATGGGCAGCGTTGGGTTTGGCATCCAGGCAGGCACGTCCCAGTTGCGCCAGGTATTTCCAGCACAATGCCGGGTCACGCTCCAGCATGGGCCCGGACAGCGCCTTCTCGATCGGCATGCCTTCGGCGGTGACACCGTTGTAGAGACCACCCAGCCCACGATAGGTCGGCAACCCCGAATCGGCCGACAACCCCGCCCCGGTGATCACCAGGATGCGCTCGGCTTCACGCAGCGCGGCGCCGGCGCGGGCCAGCAGCCGCGGGTCTACCAACCCAGGGTTTCCTTGAGAAACGGAATGGTCAGCTTGCGCTGGGCCTGCAGCGAGGCCTGGTCCAGGCGCTCCAGCAGGTCGAACAGGGCGCTCATGCTGCGGGTGCCACGGGTGAGAATGAAGTGCCCGACCTCATCGGTCAGGTGCAAGCCACGGCGCGAAGCCCGCAGTTGCAAGGCGCGCAGTTTGTCTTCGTCGGACAGGGGGCGCATCTGGAAGATCAGCGCCATGGTCAGGCGCGACTTCAGGTCCGGAAGCTTTACCGCCAGCTCGCGAGGCGAGTGGGAGGCGGCGATCAGCAGCCGCCGGCCGCTGTCGCGCAAGCGGTTGAACAGGTGGAACATGGCCTCTTCCCACTCCGGCTTGCCGGCGATGACCTGCAGGTCGTCCAGGCACACCAGTTCGTACTGCTCCAGGTAATCGAGGATCTCCACGCCACGGTCAAGCAACTGCGCCAGAGGCAAATAAACCGCCGGCTCCCCCATCTGCTCGAAGCGCAGGCAAGCAGCTTGCAGCAGGTGGGTACGACCCACGCCCTGCTTGCCCCACAGGTAGATCAGGCTTTCGGTCCAGCCAGCGTCGGCTTCGCACAGGCGCTCGACATAGCCGAGTGCAGCGGCATTGGCGCCTGGATAGTAATTGATGAAGGTAGCGTCATCACGCAGACGCACACCTAGGGGCAGCTGAATCGGTTTCATGCTGGCTGACGGTTCTGGCGAACCGCAAGGGGCCTCTGTGTGAAGTTAGCAAAGTTTATACCCGTGACGCCGGGCGCACAATGCAACAGACCACAAGCAAAATCAAAGGTTTGCGATCATTTTTGCACCCGGCGGCTGATCCTGGGCTTTACAGGTCAGGGTCTTCCTGCCCGCCGTAGATGTCCGATTCCTTATACAGATCATGGGCATGGCGCAGCAGCACCATGATCACCGCCGCCACCGGCAGGGCCAGCAGCACGCCGGCGAAGCCGAACAGCTCGCCCCCGGCGAGAATGGCGAAAATGACCGCCACCGGGTGCATGCCGATCTTGTCGCCGACCAGCAACGGCGTCAGCACCATGCCTTCCAGCATCTGGCCCACCAGGAACACTGCGGCGATGCCCATCAACGGATAGGGGTCGGCGCCGAACTGGAACAGCCCGGTGATCATCGCTGCACTGATGCCGGTGATGAAACCCATATACGGCACGATGGCGGCCAACCCGGCCATCAGGCCGATCAACAGCCCCAGTTCCACGCCCACCAGCATCAGGCCGGCGGCATAGATGACGCCCAGCGCCAGCATCACCAACAACTGCCCGCGCACGAATGCTCCCAGCACTTCATGGCACTCCCCGGCCAGGGCGACGATCTTGCCCTCACGGTGGCGTGGCAACAGGCTGCGGATCTTGGCCATCATGATGTCCCAGTCGCGCAGCAGGTAGAACCCCACCACCGGGATCAACGCCAGGTTGGTCAGCCAGCCGATCAGCGCCAGGCTCGACGCCGTGGCCTGGCTCAGCACCATGCTGACGATGTCGGTGGTTTGCCCCATGTGCTCGCTGATGGCAGCCTTGATCTTGTCGAACTTCCAGAAACCGTCAGCCAGCCCCAGCTTGGCCTGCACCCACGGCATGGCCACGTGCTGCAGCCAGTCCAGCACTTGCGGGGCCAATTCATAAAGGCGCACGAACTGCTTGGCCAGCAGGGGCACCAGGACCAGCAGGGCGATCATGAACACCAGGGTGAACAGCGCGAAGACCACGACCACACCCCAGGTGCGCGACAGCCCGAGCTTCTCCAGGCGGTCCACCAGCGGGTCGGCCATGTAGGCCAGCACCATCGCTACCAGGAACGGTGAAAGGATGGGGTGCAGGAAATACACGAACAGACAGAGCAGGAGCAAAGCCCCCGCCCAGACCCAGCGACGCATGTCAGTCATCGAAACACCTATATATAGAGGGGCAACTGCAAGCTTCAAGCGATGTGTCAGGTCTTCGGCTTTTACTTGCAGCTTGCAGCTTGAAACCTGGAGCTACCTTCAGGCCTACCAGTGGAACCGCAGGCCGCTGGAGGGTTGAGGCGGTGGTGCGGCCGGCGCGGCGCCAGGTACGACCGGCTGGGTCGCAACGACCGGTGCAGGCTCGGGCGGCAGTTCGCTGAGTTTGCCCAGGGCCAGTTGTGCGCGCAGCTGATCGCTGCTGCCGGACACCTTGTAGATCACCTTGTCGCCATCGACGGATTTCAGCTGGCCGCCGAAGGGCTCAAGCAGGCGGCCGAGGGCGGCGTAATGCTCCAGGGTCATGCCTTCGACCTGCAACGTCATGTCGCCGGTGGCCCCGGTGGACTTGACCACATAGCGTGGCGCCAGGCGCTCGCTGACGGCCAGCAGCACAGCATCGGCCACGGCGGCCTGGTCGGCGCCCTCGACCTTGCCCTGCTCCGGGCGGTCACCCAGGTACAGGTGCCATTGGGCGCTCCACTTGCCGCCGTCCTGCCTGGCGTGCACCGCCAGCAGGCCGTCGGCGCCGTAGCGCTCGGAGGCGGCACGTAGCGCGGCGGGGTCGCTGCCGTCCAGGGTTTTGGCGGTACCGAGGGCCTGCTCACCCAGGTCCGCCAGGGGCAGGCGCACCGGCAGGCCACGGTGTTGGGCGGCGCGGCGCACCGGCTCGGCGGTGGGCTGGCCGTCGCCGACCAGGTTGGCGCCGTCGGTGCCTTCGTTCAGCCACCACGCCAACAGGGCCGGGCGGTTGTTGCCCCAGCTGGACAGGCCAGCCTGGCGCAGCATCTTGTCGGTGCTGGCCGGGTCGAAGTCCACCCGCAGGCTTTCCGGCGGGCCGGCTTCGAAGCCGTACTGGCTGATGATCTGTTGCGGGTCCTTGCGCACGGCGGCCAGGCCACCGGCGCTCAGGGCCTTGGGGTCACCGGTCAGGCGCAGCACCAGGGTGTCGAGGGCGCGCTGGGTGGCGGCATCGCGCTCTTCTGGCGTCTGCCCGTTCACGGCCTCGCGAACCTGGTACAGGTTGTTGATGGTTTCGGCATGAGCGGCCAGGGCAACGGCTGACAGGCAACCGACTAACAGGTAATGAGACAAACGCATGAAGGATTCCCGACGAACAATAAGCGGACTGAGGCTTGTGACCACAGTTTCGGCCAAAACATTCACGCCGCCCATTGAAGTTTTCGTAATGGGCCTACTATAGCCTGTCGGGCGCGCAAGAGCGGTGCCTGCATTAATTTTGGCCCTGCCCGTCGGCCTGAGGATGGCCGCACAGGGGCAAGCCTGATAAAATCGCGCGCCTTCGCAGACCAACGACGGTTGGCCGATTGGAAATACCCGGCAACGGTATTTCCGGGCAGCCCATCGCGCCTGGTCGATTTTTCGAATCCCTCCCTCTAAAGGCCTGGATCATGAGCAAGCAACCCTCCCTGAGCTACAAGGACGCCGGTGTAGACATCGACGCCGGTGAAGCATTGGTCGAACGCATCAAGAGCGTCGCCAAGCGTACTGCGCGTCCTGAAGTCATGGGCGGCCTGGGCGGTTTTGGCGCCCTCTGTGAAATCCCGGCCGGCTACAAGCAGCCTGTCCTGGTGTCGGGCACCGACGGCGTGGGCACCAAGCTGCGCCTGGCCCTGAACCTGAACAAGCACGACAGCATCGGCATCGACCTGGTGGCCATGTGCGTGAACGACCTGGTGGTCTGCGGCGCCGAGCCGCTGTTCTTCCTGGACTACTACGCCACTGGCAAGCTCAACGTCGACACCGCTGCCCAGGTGGTCACCGGCATCGGCGCCGGCTGCGAACTGTCGGGTTGCTCGCTGGTAGGTGGTGAAACCGCTGAAATGCCAGGCATGTACGAGGGCGAAGACTACGACCTGGCCGGCTTCTGCGTGGGTGTGGTCGAGAAGGCCGAGATCATCGACGGCTCCAAGGTAGCCGCTGGCGACGCCCTGCTCGCCCTGCCGTCGTCCGGCCCGCACTCCAACGGCTACTCGCTGATCCGCAAGATCATCGAAGTCTCCGGCGCCGACATCGAGAACACTCAGCTCGACGGCCTGCCGCTGACCGACCTGCTGATGGCCCCGACCCGCATCTACGTCAAGCCGCTGCTCAAGCTGATCAAGGACACCGGCGCCGTCAAGGCCATGGCCCACATCACCGGTGGCGGCCTGCTGGACAACATTCCGCGCGTTCTGCCAAAAGGCGCCCAGGCCGTGGTCGACGTGGCCAGCTGGCAGCGCCCGGCGGTCTTCGACTGGCTGCAGGAAAAAGGCAACGTGGACGAGCACGAAATGCACCGCGTGCTGAACTGCGGCGTGGGCATGGTCATCTGCGTGGCCCAGGAACACGTTGAAGTGGCCCTCGAGACCCTGCGTGACGCTGGCGAGCAGCCATGGGTCATTGGCCAGATCGGCGTGGCCGCCGAAGGCGCCGCCCAGGTAGAGCTGAAGAACCTCAAGGCACACTGATGCACGACCAGACGCCCGCACGCTGTAACGTAGTGGTGCTGCTTTCCGGCACCGGCAGCAACCTGCAGGCCCTGATCGACAGCGTGAACCAGGACGCCGGGGCAAACCCGGCGCGCATCTGCGCGGTGATCTCCAACCGCGCCGACGCCTACGGCCTGGAACGCGCCCGCCACGCCGGCATCCCTGCCGCCGTGCTGGACCACCAGGCATTCGAAGGCCGCGAAGCCTTCGATGCCGCGCTGGTCGAACTGATCGATGGCTACGCCCCCGACCTGGTGGTGCTGGCCGGCTTCATGCGCATCCTCAGCGGCAGCTTCGTGCGCCACTACCAGGGGCGCCTGCTGAACATCCACCCTTCCCTGCTGCCCAGGTACAAAGGCCTGCACACTCACCAGCGCGCCATCGAGGCGGGTGACACCGAGCACGGCTGCAGTGTGCACTTCGTCACCGAGGAACTCGATGGCGGACCACTGGTCGTACAGGCAGTAATCCCGGTACAGTCGGACGATACGCCGGCCACGCTGGCGCAGCGGGTTCATGCCCGGGAACACCAGATCTACCCATTGGCCGTGCGCTGGTTCGCCGAAGGCCGCTTGCGTCTGGACGCCAGCGGTGCATTATTGGACGGCCAGGCCCTCGGGGCCAGCGGTCACTTGATTCGACCCTAGGAGATTTTATGCGTCGTGCCCTGCTGTTCTGCGCTGCGTTGCTGGCTTTGCCGGTCCACGCCGCCGAACTCAAGCCTTTCACCGCCAGCTACACCGCCGACTGGAAACAGTTGCCCATGAGCGGCACTGCTTCGCGCAGCCTGGAAAAGGGTGCCAATGACACCTGGACCCTGAGCTTCAAGGCGTCGATGATGATTGCCAGCCTCACCGAGGAAAGCACCCTCACCGTCGACAAGGACACCCTGCTGCCCAAGACCTACCACTTCGAACGTGGCGGCCTGGGCAAGCCAAAGAAGACCGACCTGGACTTCGACTGGTCGCAGAAAGTGGTGACCGGCACCGACCGTGGCGACGCGGTGAAAGTCCCGCTCAACCGTGGCATGGTCGACAAGTCGACCTACCAGCTGGTGTTGCAACGTGACGTTGCCGCTGGCAAGAAGAGCATGAGCTACCAGGTGGTGGACGGCGACGACGTCGACACCTACGATTTCCGCGTCCTGGGTACCGAGAAGGTCGACACCAAGGCCGGCCAGGTCGACGCCATCAAGGTCGAGCGCGTGCGCGACCCCACGCAGAACAAGCGCACCACCGTGCTGTGGTTCGCCAAGGACTGGGACTACCTGCTGGTTCGCCTGCAACAGGTCGAGACCGACGGCAAGGAATACAACATCATGCTGCAGGACGGCACTGTTGACGGCCGCGCCGTGAAAGGCAACTGACCCTCCCGCGGGCGCTGGCTTGCCAGCGTCCACACTTCCAGCAAAAAGCCCCGCTGTCTCACGACAGCGGGGCTTTTTGCTGGGGCGCAGGGCAATCAGGCGTTTTCGCCGGCCTTGGCCTTCTCGGCAGCCGCCTTGATCAGCGTCTGCAGTTCACCGTTGGCGAACATTTCAGCCACGATATCGCTGCCGCCGACCAGCTCACCGCCCACCCACAGCTGTGGGAAAGTCGGCCAGTTGGCGTATTTCGGCAGGTTGGCGCGGATTTCCGGGTTCTGCAGGATATCCACATACGCGAATTTCTCGCCGCACTGCATCACGCATTGCGACGCCTTCGACGAGAAGCCGCACTGCGGGGCGTTCGGCGAACCTTTCATGTAAAGCAGAATGGTGTTGTTGGCAATCTGCTCTTTAATCGTTTCGATGATATCCATGGAGCACCTCGGCTTAGCTTTCCGACTCATAGGTCGACACGGTGACGCATTGTAACGGAAACCCGAGCGCTGCGCTCGGCCTCTGTCGCGGCCAGCGCGGCTCCCGCACCCGACTCAGGCCGCGACGACGCGCACCGGCACGCCGTTGAGCGCGGCATTGCCCGACAGCCGATCCATCAACCGCTCGTCCGTGAGGTCATTGGCGCTGGCCCCCGCCTGAGCCTGCGCGATACCCAGCCGTACCCCATGGCGGCCGTGGCCGAAGCCATGGGGCAGGCTCACCACCCCTGGCATCATTTCGCTGCTGCCCAGCACCTGCACCTCGATACTGCCCACCCGCGAGGTGACACGTACCTGCTGGCCGTCCAGCAAGCCGCGGCTGGCCAGGTCGTCGGGGTGCATCAGCAACTGGTGGCGTGGCTTGCCTTTCACCAGGCGGTGGTAGTTGTGCATCCACGAATTGTTGCTGCGTACATGCCGGCGCCCCACCATCACCAACTCATCGATGGCGGGTGGCGCCTGCTCGGCAAAGCGCTGCAGGTCGGCCATCAGCAACGGCGGCGCCGCCTGAATGCGCTGGCCAGGGGTCTTGAGCCGGGCCGCCAGGTTAGGCTGCAAAGGTCCCAGATCAAGACCATGAGGGTGTTCGGCCAGCGTTGCCAGCGACAACCCCACCTCGCTGCCATCCCCCCAGGGCCCGGCGCGCAACCCGCGCTCGATCAATTGCGCAGGCGGCAGCGTCGGTTTGAGCGCCTTGCCGGACAGGGCGGCGAACGCCTCGGCCAGGCCCACGAAGATCTCCCAGTCATGCAGCGCCCCCTCGGGTTTTGGCAGGATAGCGCGGTTGAAACGGCTGACATTGCGCACCGCGAACAGGTTGAAGGTGGTGTCGTAGTGGTCGTTTTCCAGCGCCGAAGTCGACGGCAGGATCAGGTCGGCATAGCGCGTGGTTTCGTTGATGTACAGGTCGATGCTGAGCATGAACTCCAGGCCATCCAGGGCCTGTTCCAACTGCCGGCCATTGGGTGTGGACAGCACCGGGTTGCCCGCTACCGTGATCAGTGCGCGCACTTGGCCTTCGCCGCCCACCAGCATTTCCTCGGCCAGGGCCGATACCGGCAACTCGCCGCCGTATTCCGGCAAGCCCGAAACGCGGCTTTGCCAGGCGTTGAAGTGGCCACCGGCAGTGCTGGCCACCAGGTCCACCGCCGGGGTGGTACACAGCGCCCCGCCCACCCGGTCAAGGTTGCCGGTGACCAGGTTGATCAATTGCACCAGCCAGTGGCACAGGGTACCGAATGCCTGAGTGGACACCCCCATCCGGCCGTAGCAGACGGCCTTGTCGGCAGCGGCAAAGTCCCGGGCCAACTGGCGAATGACGGGGCCCGCCACACCACAACGCGAGCTCATGGCCTCGGCATTGAACCCTGCGACGGCGCGGCGCACCTCAGCCAGGCCGTCCACGGGCAGCCCGGTGTCACGCCCCAGCCCTTCTTCGAACAGCGTATTGAGCACGCCCAGCAGCAACGCCGCATCACCGCCAGGGCGAATGAACAGGTGCTGGTCGGCCATGGCCGCGGTTTCGCTGCGGCGCGGGTCCACCACCACGACCTTGCCACCACGCGCCTGAATGGCCTTCAGGCGTTTCTCCACGTCTGGCACGGTCATGATGCTGCCATTGGAGGCCAAGGGGTTGCCGCCCAGTATCAGCATGAAGTCGGTGTGGTCGATGTCGGGGATGGGAAGCAGCAAGCCATGGCCATACATCAGGTAGCTTGAAAGGTGGTGGGGCAACTGGTCCACCGACGTCGCCGAAAAACGGTTGCGGGTCTTGAGCAGGCCGAGGAAGTAGTTGCCGTGGGTCATCAGCCCATAGTTGTGAACGCTGGGGTTGCCCTGGTAGATCGCCACGGCATTCTGGCCATGGCGCTGCTGGATATCCCACAGGCGCTGCGCCACCTCGTCAAAGGCCTCTTGCCAGCCGATGGCCTGCCAGTCGCTGCCCACGCGGCGCATGGGCTGGCGCAGCCGGTCCGGGTCGTTCTGGATATCCTGCAGGGCCACGGCCTTGGGGCAGATATGGCCGCGGCTGAACGTATCGAGGGGGTCGCCCTTGATCGAGGTAATGGTCGGGTGCCCGGCCTCGTCGGCCTGGGTCTCGATAGCGAGGCCGCAAATGGCTTCGCAGAGGTGACACGCGCGGTGGTGCAGGGTCTTGATCATGGCCTGTCTCGGTCCGGGCAGCGGAACCTGACTATGGAACGATCGTACCGCGTGCACCAGCAGCCTTGGTGCCTTGAATCGGCTGCCATCAGGGCAGCCGATGATGCTCAGTTGTGGGTAAGGCCGGGCGGGGGTGCCTGCAGCTGGATTTCCACCACGGTCTCGACTTCTTCCTGACCAATGGGCACGCCCGTCAGTTCGCCGATCAACTTCCAGTGCTCATCCAGGCCCGCGCTGATGGTGGCCATGCGGTCGATCATGCGCCGCCCGGCCGCGGCAGCCACCTCGTCTTCGCTGCGCAGCAACTCGAACGACATCGAGGTCATCGACGCCGTCAGGTGGGTGAGCGTGCGTGCCGTGAGGCCCAGCAACTCGAGCAATTGTTGTTCTTTGGAATCCATTCACCCTCTCCGCGTATCTGTCGAGATACAGTCTAGTACCCAAGCCCGCAGTGTACGGAATGAGCGCATCAGCAGCCAACGCTTTGCAACCTGTGAGACAGGGTTAACGCTAGACAATTCCGGGCTCGATTGCCAAGCCGCGCGACAGCAGTGTAAAAAGTGAGACGCCCCCGGAAGCATCGCGGCTGGCGACACGCGCTGAAACACTCCCCATGATCGGAATATGAAACACATGTTGGTAATACGCGACATTTAATTATAAGATCGCGCCTTCCCCTAAATTCGTCGCCGCGTGCGGCTTTCGCCGCAGGCCTCATCCGTTTTTTCGAACGCTAAAAGCATGGGTGCTGCGGTACGTTGCAAAAAGGTAGTCAATGATGAGCGCAAGGCACTTTCTCTCCCTGATGGATTGCACGCCCGAAGAGCTTCTCAGCGTCATCCGTCGAGGCACCGAGGTCAAGGACCTGCGTAACCGCGGCGTGCTGTTCGAGCCGCTGAAGAATCGGGTACTGGGCATGATCTTCGAGAAATCGTCGACCCGTACCCGCCTGTCTTTCGAAGCGGGCATGATCCAGCTCGGCGGCCAGGCCATCTTCCTGTCCCCGCGCGACACCCAACTGGGCCGTGGCGAGCCGATCGGCGACTGCGCCATCGTCATGTCGAGCATGCTCGACGCGGTGATGATCCGTACCTATGCCCACAGCACCCTGACCGAATTCGCCGCCAACTCGCGCGTGCCAGTGATCAATGGCCTGTCCGACGACCTGCACCCCTGCCAGCTGCTGGCCGACATGCAGACGTTCCTGGAGCACCGCGGCAGCATTCAGGGCAAGACCGTGGCCTGGATCGGTGACGGCAACAACATGTGCAACAGCTACATCGAAGCGGCCATTCAGTTCGACTTCCAGCTGCGCGTGGCCTGCCCCGAAGGCTTCGAGCCCAACCCGCAGTTCCTGGCGCAGGCCGGCGACCGCGTGGAGGTGGTACGCGACCCGAAAGCAGCGGTGGCCGGCGCACACCTGGTGAGCACCGATGTCTGGACCTCCATGGGCCAGGAAGACGAGACCGCTCGGCGCCTGCAAACCTTCGCGCCGTACCAGGTGAACCGTGAACTGCTCGACCTGGCAGCTGACGATGTGCTGTTCATGCACTGCCTGCCTGCGCACCGCGGCGAGGAGATCAGCCTGGACTTGCTGGACGACCCGCGCGCCGTGGCCTGGGACCAGGCCGAGAACCGCCTGCACGCGCAAAAGGCGCTGCTGGAATTCCTGGTAGCCCCGGCCTACCGGCCGGCATGACCCCGCAACCGCTGCTGGCTCTCGACCAACTGGCCTGTGGTTACCAGGGCCAGGCCGTGGTACAGGGCCTGGACCTGGCCCTGCACGCGGGCGAGATCGGCTGCCTGCTTGGCGCGTCGGGGTGTGGCAAGACCACTACCCTGCGTGCCATCGCCGGCTTCGAACCCGTGCACGACGGGCAGGTGGTACTGGGTGCAGAAGTCATTTCCCGCGCTGGCTATACCTTGGCACCGGAAAAACGTCGAATCGGCATGGTTTTCCAGGACTACGCTCTGTTCCCGCACCTGAGCGTGGCCGACAACGTCGCGTTCGGCATACGCCAGCACCCTCGCCAGGCCACCGTGGTGGCTGAGATGCTGGAACTGGTGAACCTGCCGGGGCTGGACAAGCGCTACCCCCACGAGCTGTCCGGTGGCCAGCAGCAACGCGTGGCCCTGGCCCGCGCGCTGGCGCCGCAACCGCAATTGCTGCTGCTCGACGAGCCCTTCTCCAACCTGGACGTGGAACTGCGTCGGCGGTTGAGCCAGGAAGTGCGCAGCATTCTCAAGCACCGCGGCACCAGTGCGATCCTGGTCACGCACGACCAGGAGGAAGCCTTTTCGGTGAGCGACAAGGTCGGCGTGTTCCAGCAAGGTCGGCTTGAACAATGGGACACGCCCTACAACCTGTACCACCACCCGCGAACCCCTTTCGTGGCCAGTTTCATCGGCCAGGGCTATTTCCTGCGCGGCACGCTGAATACCGCGCATTCGGTGCACACCGAACTGGGCGAGCTGCACACCCCCACCGCCTACCCCTGGGCCAAAGGCAGCGCGGTGAACGTGCTGTTGCGCCCGGACAGCATCGTTCATGCCCCCGACGGCCCGCTGAAAGCCCGCGTCACCGCCAAGTGTTTTCAGGGCGCAAGCACGTTGTATCACCTGCGACTGGACAGTGGCTGCCAGGTGGAAGCACTGCTGCCGAGCCGTCTTGACGCGCAGCCGGGCGAGACCGTCGGCATCCGCGTGGCCGCTGAACACCTGGTACTGTTCGCGGCCTGATGGGTCAGGGCCGACCGATGTCGGCGAAGCTACCGCGGGTATGCTCGGCCAACAGCGCCGGTGCCAACTCTACCTCCAGGCCGCGCCGGCCGGCGCTGACGAACATCGTCGTCAGCGGTTGCGCCGACTGGTCGATAAAGGTACGCAGCCGCTTCTTCTGGCCCAACGGGCTGATCCCCCCCAGCAGATAACCGGTAGAACGCTGCGCGGCGGCGGGGTCGGCCATTTCGCATTTCTTCACGCCTGCGGCATGGGCCAGGCCCTTGAGATCCAGGGTGCCAGCCACCGGCACCACGGCCACCAGCAGCTCGCCTTTCTCGCTGCTGGCCAGCAGGGTCTTGAACACCTGCTCGGGGTTCAGGCCCAGCTTTTCCGAGGCTTCCAGGCCATAGGAAGCGGCCTTGGGGTCATGTTCGTAGCTGTGCACGCGGTGTTCGGCACGGGCTTTTTTGAGGAGGTCCAGGGCGGGGGTCATGGGGGCTTCCTTGGATTCGAGGGGTAAGGCTTGGGATCTTCAGCGTTCTCAGGATCGAGCGCCGTCCGCACAGCGCGTTCGCGAGCTTGCGCCCGCTCCTACATCTGTTTCGGGCCAATTATACCTGTGCCCCCCACCCCGACCCATACCTTTCACTTTCGACCTTTGACATAATCATTTCTTGTCTATATTTTTTCGTTTCTGAATATCGTGAACCCTAGACCAGTTCGCGAACGCAACACATTCGGCCGGAATGGGGTATTACGGCCGGGTGCCCAATCGAGCGCCTGAAGGCGCCGTACAACAACAAAAAAGGTGTCAACGATGACGACCGCTCAGCAACAACCTGCGTTGTCCGGCCAGTGCATGGCCGAATTTCTCGGAACCGCCCTCCTGATCTTCTTTGGCACCGGCTGTGTGGCGGCGCTCAAGGTCGCGGGAGCCAGTTTCGGGCTGTGGGAAATCAGCATCATCTGGGGGGTGGGCGTCAGCATGGCGATCTACCTGACCGCCGGGGTATCCGGCGCACACCTGAGCCCGGCCGTGAGCATCGCCCTGTGCGTGTTCGCCGGCTTCGAAAAACGCAAACTGCCGTTCTACATCATCGCCCAGGTCGCCGGCGCCTTCTGCGGGGCCGCCCTGGTGTACACGCTGTACAGCAACCTGTTCTTCGATTACGAACAAGCCCACCACATGATCCGCGGCAGCCAGGAAAGCCTGGAACTGGCCTCGGTGTTCTCCACCTACCCGCACCCTTCGCTGTCCACCGCCCAGGCCTTTCTGGTTGAAATGGTGATCACGGCGATCCTGATGGGTGTGATCATGGCCCTGGGCGACGACCAGAATGGCCTGCCCCGCGGCCCGCTGGCACCGCTGCTGATCGGCTTGCTGATCGCCGTGATCGGCAGCTCCATGGGCCCATTGACCGGTTTCGCGATGAACCCGGCGCGGGATTTCGGCCCCAAGCTGATGACATTCTTCGCTGGCTGGGGCGAAATAGCCTTTACCGGTGGGCGTGACATTCCGTACTTCCTGGTGCCGATCTTCGCCCCGATCCTGGGCGCCTGCCTCGGCGCGGCGATCTACCGTGGCCTGCTGGCCCGGCACCTGCCCGCCGCCGTAACCGCCAGCGAAGCGGCCACCGACAACACCGGGAGCAAGGCCCAGGCGTCCTAGACCAGCGCCGAACACCTTGAGCCGTACGCCCGTTTTTCACTTTTCCGAAGGCCACTGTCATGACCGATACGCAGAACAAGAACTACATCATCGCCCTGGACCAGGGCACCACCAGCTCGCGCGCCATCATCTTCGACCGCGACGCAAACGTAGTCTGCTCGTCCCAGAGCGAGTTCACTCAGCACTACCCTCAGCCAGGCTGGGTCGAGCATGACCCCATGGACATCTTCGCCACCCAGAGCGCAGTGATGGTCCAGGCCCTGGCCAAGGCCGGCCTGCACCACGACCAGGTCGCCGCCATCGGTATCACCAACCAGCGCGAGACCACCGTGGTCTGGGACAAGACCACCGGCGCGCCGATCTACAACGCCATCGTCTGGCAGTGCCGACGCAGCACCGAGATCTGCGAACAGCTCAAGCGCGACGGCCACGCCGACTACATCCGCGAAACCACCGGGCTGGTCACCGACCCCTACTTCTCCGGCACCAAGCTCAAGTGGATTCTGGACAACGTCGAAGGCAGCCGCGAACGCGCCCGCCGCGGCGAGCTGCTGTTCGGCACCGTCGACACCTGGCTGATCTGGAAATTTTCCGGCGGCAAGGTGCACGTCACCGACTACACCAACGCCTCGCGCACTATGCTCTTCAACATCCACACCCTGGAGTGGGATGACAAGATGCTGGAGGTGCTGGATATCCCGCGTGAAATGCTGCCGCAAGTGAAGTCGTCGTCCGAAGAATACGGCCGTACCAAGAGCGGTATCGCCATCGCCGGTATCGCCGGTGACCAGCAGGCCGCCCTGTTCGGCCAGATGTGCGTGGAAGCCGGCCAGGCCAAGAACACCTACGGCACCGGTTGCTTCCTGCTGATGAACACCGGCGACAAGGCCGTGACCTCCAAGCACGGCATGCTCACTACCATCGCCTGCGACCCGCGCGGCAAAGTGGCCTACGCCCTGGAAGGCGCGGTATTCAACGGCGGTTCCACCGTGCAATGGCTGCGCGACGAACTGAAGATCGTCAACGACGCTTACGACACCGAATACTTCGCCAGCAAGGTCAAGGACAGCAACGGCGTGTACCTGGTACCCGCCTTCACCGGCCTGGGCGCTCCCTACTGGGACCCCTACGCACGTGGCGCATTGTTCGGCCTGACCCGCGGGGTCAAGGCGGACCACATCATCCGTGCCGCCCTGGAGTCCATCGCCTACCAGACCCGTGACGTACTGGACGCCATGCAGCAGGACGCCGGCGAACGCCTCAAATCCCTGCGGGTGGACGGCGGCGCGGTGGCCAACAACTTCCTCATGCAGTTCCAGGCCGACATCCTCGGCACCCAGGTAGAACGCCCGCAAATGCGCGAAACCACTGCCTTGGGCGCCGCCTACCTGGCGGGCCTGGCGGTGGGCTTCTGGGGCAGCCTGGAGGAACTGCGCGGCAAGGCCGTGATCGAGCGCCAATTCGAACCGCAACTGGATGAAGCGGCGAAAGAGAAGCTTTATGCGGGTTGGAAGAAAGCGGTGGACCGTACCCGAGACTGGGAACCGCACGACGAGGCTTGAGGCCAGATCGTAGCTGCACGCTTCAAGCTCCAAGCTGCATACCCCAAGTGCCCTGACCGGCACCTTGTGGCTTGCAGCTTGAAGCTTCAGGCTGCAAGCTTGCTCCTTTTGCTCCGGCAGCCGAAGGAAGCCCAATGAACCTGCCCCCACGCCAACAACAAATCCTCGAACTGGTGCGTGAACGCGGCTACGTCAGCATCGAAGAGATGGCCCAGTTGTTCATCGTTACCCCGCAGACCATTCGCCGCGACATCAATCAGTTGGCGGAGCTCAACCTGCTGCGGCGCTACCACGGTGGGGCGGCGTACGATTCCAGCATCGAAAACACCGCCTACGCCATGCGCGCCGACCAGATGCGCGATGAGAAGCAGCGCATCGCCGAAGCCATCGCGGCGCAGATCCCCGACCATGCTTCGCTGTTCATCAATATCGGCACTACGACCGAATCCATCGCGCGTGCCCTGCTGAACCACAACCATCTGAAAATCATCACCAATAACCTGCACGTGGCCTCCATCCTCAGCGCCAAGGATGATTTCGAAGTGCAACTGGCCGGCGGCACCGTGCGTCGTGACGGCGGCGTGGTGGGCCAGGCGAGCGTGGACTTCATCAGCCAGTTCAAGGTGGATTTCGCCCTGGTGGGCATCAGCGGCATTGACGAGGACGGCAGCCTGCTGGACTTCGACTACCAGGAAGTGCGCGTCTCCCAGGCGATCATCGCCAACGCCCGCCAGGTGATCCTGGCCGCCGACTCCAGCAAGTTCGGCCGCAACGCCATGGTGCGGCTGGGCTCCATCAGCCTGATCGACTGCCTGGTAACCGACAAGGCCCCGGTGCCAGCGCTGACGCAGTTGCTGAACCAGCAGAAGATTCGGCTGGAAGTGGTTTAAGCACAGTCCCCCAGGTGCATGGCTGGGGTTTACCTGCGCCCTTGAGTCCGCGCGCCGCCCGCGCGGCGCTTCCCGGGCAAGCCCGGTCCCACATCTGCTTCGGGCCAATTATGCCTCGACCATTGCCTGGTCCGCTTTGTTTGTTCATCCCAAATCTGCGGTGAAAGCACAAGCGGGCCAGGTGATGTCACAGGCATAACTGGGCCGAAACAGATGTGGGACCGGGCTTGCCCGGGAAGCGCCGCGCGGGCGGCGCTCGATTTCAAATACCACGCACAAACATCGACTAGCACCTGGCGTTTTAAAATGTTCACTTGTTTTCGTTTTAAAACCATTCGATCAGTTTTTTCAATCGAAATCGACTGGCCTGTGCCTCTCTGTTGCGTTAATATTTTCGAAAATGAACATCAATGTTCGATTTCAACTTCGAATAACAGTAGGAGGCCGCCATGCCCCATACCACCTTGCCCACCCCTCCCCTCGCTGAAGTCTATGATGTCGTCGTGATCGGCGGCGGTATCAATGGCGTCGGTATCGCAGCGGACGCGGCAGGTCGCGGGCTGTCGGTGTTCCTTTGCGAAAAGGATGACCTGGCCAGCCACACTTCGTCAGCCAGCAGCAAGCTGATCCATGGCGGCCTGCGTTACCTCGAACATTACGAATTCCGCCTGGTGCGCGAAGCCCTGGCCGAGCGCGAAGTGCTGTTGGCCAAGGCGCCGCATATCGTCAAACCGATGCGCTTCGTGCTACCCCACCGCCCGCACCTGCGCCCGGCATGGATGATTCGCGCCGGCCTGTTCCTGTACGACCACCTGGGCAAGCGCGAGACACTGGCCGGTTCGCGCACGCTCAAGTTCGGCGCCGACAGCGCGCTGAAAAGCGAGATCACCCGCGGTTTCGAATACTCCGACTGCTGGGTGGACGATGCCCGCCTGGTGGTATTGAACGCCATGTCTGCCCGTGAACACGGCGCCCACCTGCACACCCGCACCCGCTGCCTGAACGCCCGGCGCATCAAGGGCCTGTGGCATGTGCACCTGGAGCGCGCCGATGGCAGCCTGTTCTCCGTGCACGCCAAGGCGCTGGTCAACGCCGCCGGCCCATGGGTGGCGAAGTTCATCCGCGATGACCTCAAGCTGGAGTCGCCCTACGGCATCCGCCTGATCCAGGGCAGCCACCTGATCGTGCCCAAGCTGTATGAAGGCGAACAGGCGCACATCCTGCAGAACGAGGACCAGCGCATCGTCTTCACCATTCCGTACCTGGAAAAGTTCACCATCATCGGCACCACCGACCGCGAATACACCGGCGACCCGGCCAAGGTATCCATCACCGAAGCCGAGACCGACTACCTGCTGAAGGTGGTCAATGCCCACTTCAAGAAGCAGGTACAGCGCGGCGACATCCTGCACACCTATTCCGGCGTGCGCCCCCTGTGCAACGACGAGTCCGACAACCCGTCGGCCGTGACCCGCGACTATACCTTGTCGCTGTCCGGCGGTGCCGACGAGGCGCCATTGCTGTCGGTGTTCGGTGGCAAGCTGACCACCTACCGCAAGCTGGCGGAATCGGCCATGGCGCAGCTGGCACCGTTCTTCAAGCACATCAAGGGTAGCTGGACCGCGGTGGCGCCCCTGCCTGGCGGCGAACAGATGACCACCCCCCAGGCACTGGCCGCGGCGCTGGTCGCCAAGCATGGCTGGCTGCCGGCAGACCTGGCCAAGCGCTGGTCCATCACCTATGGCCAGCGCAGCTGGAAGCTGCTGGAAAATGCCGACAGCCTGGCGGACCTGGGTGAACTGATGGGCGCCAACCTGTACAGCCGCGAAGTGGATTACCTGTGCCGCGAGGAATGGGCCGTGGACGCTGCCGACATCCTGTGGCGCCGCAGCAAGCTGGGGCTGTTCATGAGCCCTGCCGAGCAACAGAAGCTGGCCGACTACCTGGCCAAGGCTGTGCACACCCAGGCCGCTTGAGCCGCCCTTCCCGTGGAACCGAGCCTCGCCCGGTTTCACGGTAGGCAGCGACGTTTTAACGCTGCACTGGAAAATCGGAAATCCGAATCGGATAAGTGCCAGCATTCGGCCAGCCGACTACCTGCCCCCGCCACACAGCTGTTACCAAAGATTAATCTCCTTGCCAATCAGCCACTTGGACTATCGTTCCGGTTCTGGCACGACTAATGCTCTACACTTCCCATCGGAATCAGCAGCACAGACTGCTGAACGAATGAGCCACACCACGGTTCCCATAAGAAAAACAAAGGTCGAGGAGACATAGATGCGCATCGTTCATACCCTGCTGGGCGCCGCCATTGCGGTGACACTGATCAGCAGCCCCGCCCTGGGCGAGGAGCTGACAGGCACCCTGAAGAAAATCAAGGATTCGGGCACCATCACCCTGGGCCACCGCGACTCCTCCATTCCTTTCTCCTACATTGCGGACGCCTCCGGCAAACCGGTCGGCTACTCCCATGACATCCAGCTGAAGATCGTCGAGGCCCTGAAGAAAGACCTCGACTTGCCCAACCTGAACGTCAAATACAACCTGGTCACCTCCCAGACCCGTATTCCGCTGGTGCAGAACGGCACCGTCGACATCGAGTGTGGCTCCACCACCAACAACGCCGAACGCGCGCAACAGGTGGACTTCTCGGTGGGCATCTTCGAGATCGGCACGCGCCTGCTGTCCAAGAAAGACTCGGCCTACAAGGACTTCCCCGACCTGAAGGGCAAGAACGTGGTCACCACCGCCGGGACCACCTCCGAACGCCTGCTCAAGGCCATGAACGCCGACAAGCAGATGGGCATGAACGTGATCTCGGCCAAGGACCATGGCGAGTCGTTCCAGATGCTCGAATCCGGTCGCGCCGTGGCCTTCATGATGGATGACGCCCTGCTGGCGGGCGAAAGGGCCAAGGCCAAGAAGCCCGACGACTGGGCGGTGACGGGTACCCCGCAGTCTCACGAAGTGTATGGCTGCATGGTGCGCAAGGGCGATGCGCCGTTCAAGAAGGCCGTGGATGATGCCATCGTCGCCGTGTTCAAGTCGGGCGAGATCAACACCCTCTACAACAAGTGGTTCACCCAGCCCATTCCACCCAAGGGCCTGAACTTGGACTTCGCCATGAGCGACGAGCTCAAGGCGCTGATCGCCACCCCGACCGACCAGCCTGCCAAAGACTGATCCGCCCGCAACGTCTACCCTTCACCTTAGCCACTGGTGCGAACGCGCCGGTGGCGGGTTGAAGGTGCCTGTGAATCACCCGCACAAGGGGAGACCCTGATGAATTACAACTGGGACTGGGGCGTGTTCTTCAAGTCCACCGGCATTGGCAGCGAGATCTACCTGGACTGGTACATCACCGGCCTGGGCTGGACCATCGGTATCGCTGTCGTGGCCTGGATCATTGCCTTGCTGCTGGGCTCCGTGCTCGGCGTGATGCGCACCGTGCCCAACCGCTGGGTATCGGCCATCGGCACCACTTACGTGGAAATCTTCCGCAACGTACCGCTGCTGGTGCAACTGTTCATCTGGTACTTCGTGGTGCCCGACCTGTTGCCCGAAAGCTTCCAGGAATGGTTCAAGCAAGACCTCAACCCCACTACCTCGGCATTCTTGAGCGTGGTCGTGTGCCTGGGGCTGTTCACGGCCGCGCGGGTGTGCGAACAAGTGCGCACCGGCATCCAGGCGCTACCCCGGGGCCAGGAAGGCGCAGCCCGGGCCATGGGCTTCAGCCTGCCGCAGATCTACTGGAACGTGCTACTGCCCCAGGCGTACCGGATCATCATCCCGCCGCTGACCTCCGAGTTCCTCAACGTGTTCAAGAACTCCTCGGTGGCCTCGCTGATCGGCCTGATGGAACTGCTGGCCCAGACCAAACAGACCGCCGAGTTCTCGGCCAACCTGTTCGAGGCCTTCACCCTGGCCACGCTGATCTACTTCACCCTGAACATGAGCCTGATGCTGCTGATGCGCCTGATCGAGAAGAAAGTCGCGGTGCCTGGCCTGATTTCCGTGGGGGGCAAGTAAATGGATTTCAGTGGAATCATTCCCGCCCTGCCCGGCCTGTGGAACGGCATGCTGATGACCCTGCAACTGATGGTCATGGGTGTGGTGGGCGGTATCGTGCTGGGCACGTTGCTGGCGCTGATGCGCCTGTCCTCCAGCAAGCTGCTGTCCAACGTCGCTGGCGCCTACGTCAACTACTTCCGGTCCATCCCGCTGCTGCTGGTGATCACCTGGTTCTACCTGGCGGTGCCCTTCGTGCTGCGCTGGATCACCGGCCAGGACACGCCGGTGGGTGCATTCACCTCTTGCGTCGTGGCCTTCATGATGTTCGAGGCGGCGTATTTCTGCGAGATCGTGCGCGCTGGCGTGCAGTCCATCTCCAAAGGCCAGATGGGCGCCGCCCAGGCCCTGGGCATGAGCTACAGCCAGACCATGCGCCTGATCATACTGCCCCAGGCGTTTCGCAAGATGACCCCGCTGCTGCTGCAGCAGAGCATCATCCTGTTTCAGGACACCTCGCTGGTGTACACCGTGGGCCTGGTGGACTTCCTCAACGCGGCACGGGCCAATGGCGACATCATCGGCCAGTCCAACGAGTTCCTGATCTTCGCGGGCCTCGTCTACTTCGTCATCAGCTTCTCCGCCTCGCTGCTGGTCAAGCGTCTGCATAAAAGGTTAGCCGTATGATTTCCATCAAGAACATCAACAAGTGGTACGGGGACTTCCAGGTGCTGACCGACTGCAGCACCGAGGTCAAGAAAGGTGAAGTGGTGGTGGTGTGCGGCCCGTCGGGCTCGGGCAAGTCCACCTTGATCAAGTGCGTGAACGCCCTGGAACCGTTCCAGAAAGGCGACATCGTGGTCGACGGCACCTCTATCGCCGACCCCAAGACCCATTTGCCCAAGCTGCGCTCGCGGGTGGGCATGGTGTTCCAGCATTTCGAGCTGTTTCCGCACCTGAGCATCACCGAGAACCTGACCATCGCCCAGATCAAGGTACTGGGCCGCAGCAAGGAAGAAGCCACTGCCAAGGGCCTTAAACTGCTGGAGCGGGTGGGGCTATCGGCGCACGCCCACAAGCACCCGGGCCAGTTGTCCGGTGGCCAGCAGCAACGGGTGGCCATCGCCCGCGCCCTGGCCATGGACCCCATTGTCATGCTGTTCGACGAACCGACCTCGGCGCTGGACCCGGAAATGGTCAACGAAGTGCTCGACGTGATGGTGCAACTGGCCCACGAAGGCATGACCATGATGTGCGTCACCCACGAGATGGGCTTTGCCCGCAAGGTCGCCAACCGGGTGATCTTCATGGACAAGGGCCAGATCGTCGAAGATTGCCCCAAGGAAGAGTTCTTCGGTGACGTCAGTGCCCGCTCCGAACGGGCGCAACACTTCCTCGCCAAGATCCTGCAACACTAAAGCCTGGCGGCGGGTGGCTTTCGCGCCACTCGCCGCTGGCAGGCCCCAAGGCACTGTGATGAAATGCGCCCCTGATCATTCCCGTGCGACCTCGCCTGCCTTTGCCGTGAAACCCCGTCTGATCCGCCAACTGTTTCTGCCCCCGCTGATCCTGCTGCTGACCGTGAGCCTGGGCTATGCCGGCTATCGCGCCAGCCTTTACAGCGGCATTCGCGCCCTGAGCGAAAGCGGCGAGCGCCAGCTGGAGCTCAACGGCCGCGCGGTGGAGAGCGAGATCAACAAATTCACCTTCCTGCCCAGCCTGCTGGAGCTGGAAGGCAGCGTCTCGACCCTGCTGGCCGACCCCGACGCCGAAGGCCACCGCCAGGCCGTCAATGACTACCTGGAAGGCCTCAACCGTCGCAGCCACAGCAGTGCCATTTACGTGCTGGACACCACCGGCCGCGTGCAGGCCAGCAGCAACTGGCGCGACGCCAACAGCTACCTGGGCGAGGACCTGTCCTTCCGCGCCTATTTCCAGGACGCCGTGCGCGGCCAGGACGGGCGCTTCTATGGCATCGGCACCACCACCGGCGAACCAGGCTACTACCTGGCCCATGGCCTGGAGGAGCACGGCAAGATCGTCGGCGTGGCCGTGGTCAAGGTGCGCATGGAATCGTTGGAAGAGCGTTGGCAGAAAGCCCGCCTGGAGGCCTTCGTCAGCGATGAGAACGGCATCATCATCCTCTCCAGCGATCCGGCCCGGCGCCTGAAGTCGGTACGGCCACTGACCCCGGAGATAAAGGAACACCTGGCCCGCAGCCTGCAGTACTACTGGTTCTCGCTGACCGAACTGCAACCGCTGGAACGCGAAACCCTGGCCGACGGCGTCGAACGCCTGAGTTTTCCCGCCGCCGGCAGCCAGCGCGAGGTCAGCTACCTGGCCCAGACCCGCGAATTGAAGGATACCCCGTGGCATTTCACGCTGCTCATGCCGCTGCAAGACCTGCGGCGCGAAGCCGTGATTCAAGGCGTGCTGGTGGCAGTGGCTTTCGGCCTGGTGGCCTTCTTCCTGATTGCCTGGAATGAACGCCGCAAGGTCATCGCCACCCGTCTGGCCGCGCGCGAAGCCCTGGAAGAAGCCAACAGCCTGCTGGAGCGGCGCATCGCCGAACGCACGGAGAACCTGCGGGCCAGCAACGACCGCCTGAAAAGCCAGATTCGCGAACGCCGCCAGGCCGAGGAAACCCTGCGCCGGGCTCAGGACGAACTGGTGCAGGCCGGCAAGCTGGCGGCCATCGGCCAGATGTCTACCAGCATCGCCCACGAACTCAACCAGCCGCTGGCCGCCCTGCGCACCCTGTCGGGCAACACCGTGCGCTTTCTGGAGCGCGGCGCCCTGGACACCGCCAGCACCAACCTGGTGACCATGAACCAATTGATCGACCGTATGGGCCGCATCACTGCGAGCCTGCGCTCGTTCGCCCGCCGCGGCGAAGACCGTGGCCGTGCCTCCCTGGGCCAGGCGGTGGACGCCACCCTGCAAGTGCTGGCCGCGCGCATCGAAGGCCTCGGCGTGCAGGTACACCGCGAATACAGCGAGGTGCAGTTGCCCATCGGCCAGACCCGCCTGGAGCAGATTCTCGGCAACCTGGTGGGCAATGCCCTGGACGCCATGGCCGAAGCCGGGCAACCCACCCTGTGGCTGCAAGGTGAACGCCTGGACGATGGCCGTTACCGCCTGCGGGTGCGCGACAACGGCCATGGCATCGACGCCCAGGCCCGCGCTCAGCTGTTCGAACCCTTTTTCACCACCAAACCGGGCGAGCAAGGTCTGGGCCTGGGCCTGACCCTGTCGGCCAGCCTGGCAGCCGCCGCCGGCGGCAGCCTGGGTGCCGAACACCCGGATGAGGGCGGTACCGCCTTCGTCCTGACCTTGCCGCCGCTCAACGCGCAACCGCCCACCTCACCAGTCGAGCCATCATGAACACCTCGCTTACCGTTCTGATCGTCGAGGACGATCCTCATGTGCTGCTGGGTTGCCAGCAGGCCCTGAGCCTGGAAGACATCCCCTGTCAGGGCGTGGGCAGCGCCGAAGAAGCGCTGGCGCTGATCGGCGACGACTTCGCCGGCATCGTGGTCAGCGACATCCGCCTGCCGGGCATCGATGGCTTGGAGTTGCTGAACCGCCTCAAGGCCCGTGACCCTAGCCTGCCGGTGGTGCTGATCACCGGCCATGGCGACATTTCCATGGCCGTGGGTGCCATGCGCAGCGGCGCCTATGACTTCATGGAAAAACCCTTCTCCCCCGAGCGCCTGGTGGACGTGGTGCGCCGTGCCCTGGAGCAGCGCGGGCTGGCCCGCGAGGTCTCGTCGCTGCGCCGCCAGTTGGCCAGCCGCAGTACCCTGGAGGGCCGCATCATCGGCCGCTCGCCGGCCATGGAGCATTTGCGCGAACTGATCGCCAACGTCGCCGACACCTCGGCCAACGTACTGATCGAAGGCGAGACCGGCACCGGCAAGGAATTGGTGGCCCGTTGCCTGCACGACTTCAGCCGCCGCCAGGCCCAGCCGTTCGTGGCGCTGAACTGCGGTGGCCTGCCGGAAAACCTGTTCGAAAGCGAGATATTCGGCCACGAGGCCAATGCCTTCACGGGCGCCGGCAAGCGCCGTATCGGCAAGATCGAGCATGCCAACGGCGGCACGCTGTTCCTCGACGAAGTGGAAAGCATGCCCATGAACCTGCAGATCAAGCTGCTGCGGGTGTTGCAGGAACGCACCCTGGAGCGTCTGGGCTCGAACCAGAGCATCGAGGTGGACTGCCGGGTGATCGCCGCCACCAAGGCTGACCTCGACGAGTTGAGCCGCAGCAATGGTTTTCGCAGCGACCTGTATTACCGGCTCAACGTGGTGACCCTGGAACTGCCACCGCTGCGCGAACGCCGCGAAGACGTCCTGCAACTCTTCGAGCACTTCCTGGAACTGTCGGCCCTGCGCTTCGACCGGGAGATCCCGGCGCTGGACAACCAGACCCTGTCCCGGCTGATGAGCCATGACTGGCCGGGGAATGTACGTGAACTGCGCAACGTGGCGGAGCGCTATGCGCTGGGCTTGCCGGCCTTCAAGAAAGCCGGGGCCCAGCCTGCCGCGGGCGTAGGCTTCGCCGAGGCCGTGGAAGCCTTCGAGCGCAACCTGCTCAGCGACGCGCTGGCCCGCAACAACGGCAACCTCAGCCAGGCCAGCCTTGACCTGGGCATGGCCAAGACCACGCTGTTCGACAAGGTCAAGAAGTACGGTTTGAGTTGAGCGTCGCCCCCTTCCCTGCGGGACCGGGCGCCAGCTCGGGAAACATACACCGCTGTGGTTCAGGCACCACGCGGTGAGCCCTTCCCGAGCTTCGCCCGGGCCCACAGGGAACCACCACCACCGCAGTTCAACCCTGTGGGATAAGGCGCAAGCTCGGGAAACAGGCACCGCGGTGGTTCAGGCACCACGCGGTGAGCCCTTCCCGAGCTTCGCCCGGTCCCACAGGGAACCACCACCACCGCAGCCAACCCTGTGGGACCGGGCGAAGCTCGGGAAGCAGACGACTCGATTTCTAGAACTTGTAAGCCACCGCCGTCTGCACCTCACCCTGATTCACATGCCCGCGCTGGCTGACAATACTGCTGTCCGCCGCTGACCCCTCAAGGTGTATCCAGTCGACGTTGGCCAGCAGCGACCAATGGCCGCCAAGAGGAAACTGCGCGCCCTGGCTCAGGGTCCAGTTCTGCAGCCCGCCGCTGGCACGGTAGGCACCGATGCCACTGGCCTGGGCCTCATTGGCGTCTACACCGAAGAAGGTCTGGTTCATGCGCTGGTCGGCGAAATGGGCCACCAGTTCCGTTGCCCCGAACACCCCGCCGCCCAGCGGGTAGTCAAGCTCGGTGCCCAGCCGCCCCAGGGTGCCACCCTGGCCGTGGCCACCGCCCTCGGCACGCCCGGCCTGGGCGTACACCCGCCAGAAGTCGACTGGGCTGTACTGCACGAAACCGCCCAGTTCAACCATGTCCGGCACATCGCGCAGGCCGCGCAGGCGGTCATTGCCGTTGCGCCCTTCCACCAGGTTGGCCAGGGGGCCGGCGCTCCAGCCATTGCCGGTTTTCAACGCCGCCCAGGTCAAACCTTCGTCCGAATCGATACCCACGTCGCCCCAGGTCAGGTCCAGGTATGGCATGGGTTTGGTTTCGTAGTGGCTGCCGGCAGGCTCGCTGGGCTGATACGACAAGCCCACCCCGGCGTCGCCCGTCAGTGGCGCGCAACGGGCGGCGGTGGACAGGCCTGCCAATAGCAGGGCGAGCAACAGGTGGGTACGGGACATGGGGGCTCTCTGTGTAGATCCATGCGCGCATGAACGCGCACGCGACCCTGCCCGCGCAAGCACTCATGTTGTTTGTAGCGACCTGCAAAAATTGTAGCTTCACCGACACACACGCCCGCCAGGGCCCGCCAAATCTGGGCTTCACGCTGTTGGCACGGTCTCTGCTGTAGCTCTGGGCAAGCGCAAGGTGCGCTGCTGACCCATAGGTAACTGCAGATGATGCACTGGCATATCGTGTGTGACTTCGACGGGACCATCACCCCGAGCGACGTCATCGACAACATCCTGGACCGCTTTGCCGATCCGCGCTGGGAAGCCATCGAAGCGCAATGGCTGGCCGGTGAGATCGGCTCGCGTGAATGCCTGAGCCAACAATTGGCGCTGGTGAAAGCCAGCCCGGCGCAGTTGCTGGCCTATTTCGACAGTGTCGAGATCGACCCGGCGTTCCCCGCCTTCGTCGATCTGGTACGTGAGCGCGGCGCTACCCTGGAGGTGGTCAGCGACGGCCTGGAACAGGCCATCGCCCGCATCCTGGCGCGCAACGGTAGCCCACTGCTGCCCATCATCGCCAATCAGTTGCGCCAGGTCGACGCCGACAGCTGGCGCATCGTGTTTCCCCACGCCAGCGATGCCTGCCGCGCCGCCTCGGGCAACTGCAAATGCCGTTCGACCCCGGCCAGCAAACGCATCCTGGTGATTGGCGACGGCAAGTCCGACATGTGCGTGGCCGGCACCGCCGACTTCGTGTTCGCCAAGGGCAGCCTGGCCGAGCACTGCGTGCGCAACAACATTCCCCACGCCCGCTTCGATTCCTTCGCCGAGCTGCCAGCGCTGCTGGCCGCCCTGCCGCAATACACCGGCACCACCGTTCCACACCTCAATTCAGAACAGCAGGAACTCTTTCACCATGTCTAACACCCCGCGTATCACCAGCGAAGAAGACCAGATCCTTCTGGACAAAGAATCGCGCTACTGCTCGTTCGGTGACACCGTTCACTACATCGAGCCGCCGCGCATCTTCAGCCGCTGCGAAGGTTCGTACGTCTACGACACTAATGACCAGGCCTATCTCGACCTGCAGATGTGGTACTCGGCGGTCAACTTCGGCTACGCCAACCCGCGCCTGAACAACGCGCTGAAACAACAGATCGACACCCTGCCGCAAATCGCCAGCCAGTACCTGCACAAAGGCAAGATCGAGCTGTCGGAAATGATCGCCGTGGATGCCAAGAAGAAATTCGGCATGGACGGCCGCGTACACTTCAACGTCGGCGGTTCGCAGTCCATCGAAGACTCGCTGAAAGTGGTACGCAACGCCTCCAATGGCAAGAGCCTGATGTTCGCCTTCGAAGGTGGCTACCACGGCCGTACCCTGGGTGCCTCATCCATCACCTCCAGCTACCGCTACCGTCGCCGCTACGGCCACTTCGGCGAGCGCGCCCAGTTCATCCCGTTCCCGTACCACTTCCGCGGCCCCAAAGGCATGACCAAGGAAGAATACGGCAGCTACTGCGTGAAGCAGTTCGCCCGCCTGTTCGAAACCGAATACAACGGCGTATGGGACCCCAAAACCCAGCAGTGCGAATACGCAGCCTTCTACGTCGAGCCGATCCAGGGCACCGGCGGCTACGTGATCCCGCCCATGAACTTCTACAGCGAGCTGAAGCAAGTGCTGGACCAGCACGGCATTCTGCTGGTGGTCGACGAAATCCAGATGGGCTTCTACCGTACCGGCAAGCTGTGGTCCATCGAGCACTTCGACGTCAAACCCGACGTGCTGGTGTTCGGCAAGGCACTGACCAACGGCCTGAACCCGCTGGGTGGCATCTGGGCCCGTGAAGAGCTGATCAACCCGGGCATCTTCCCGCCAGGTTCGACCCACTCCACCTTCGCCTCCAACCCACTGGGCACCGCCGTGGGCCTGGAAATGTTCAAGATGACCAGCGAAGTGGACTACGGCGCCATGGTCATGGCCAAGGGCAAGTACTTCCTCGCCGGCCTGGAAGACCTGAAAAAGCGCTACAAGATCGTGGGCGACGTCGACGGCCTGGGCCTGGCACTGCGCATGGAAATCTGCGGCGAAGACGGCTTCACCCCCGACAAGGCCAAACTTGACGAGATGGTCGAGGAAGGCATGAAGGGCGACATCGAGATCGACGGCAAGCGCCTGGGCCTGATCCTCGACGTGGGCGGCTACTACAAGAACGTGATCACCCTGGCACCGTCGCTGGAAATCAGCTACCCGGAAATCGATCTGGCCATCGCCTTGCTCGACCGTCTGCTGCATCGAGTGACCAAAAAGTGAGTGCCGCGCAGATCGATATGGGTGTCGGTGATGCCAGCTTCGTGCTCGGCGACGGCCCGGTGGCCGTGCTGCTGATCCACGGGCTGACCGGTACCCCCACCGAACTGCGCAAGGTTGCCCAGGGGCTGGCCAAGCGTGGGTACACGGTTTACGTGCCCACCCTGGCAGGCCATTGCGGGAACAACGACGATCTGCAAGCCACCCACTGGCGCGACTGGTACGCCAGCGCGCTGAATACCTTCGAAGGCATCCGCAAGGTGCACGAGCAGGTGTTCGTCGGTGGCCTGTCGATGGGCGCGGTCCTGTCGATGCACCTGGCCGCCCAGCGGCCGGGTGAGGTGGCTGGCTTGTTGCTGTATTCCACCACCTTGCGCTATGACGGTTGGAACATGCCTTGGGTTGCGCGCCTGACGCCCCTGTTCATGGCCTTTCCGTTCGGCGTGCACATCTGCCGTTTCAACGAGAAGCCGCCCTACGGGATCAAGAACCCGCGGTTGCGCGCCATCGTCGAACGCCAGATGAAAGCCGGTGAAAGCGCCGATGCCGGGCTGTTGACCATGTCGGGCATCAGCGTGCGCGAACTGCACCGCCTGGTGGCCGAGGTCAAGCGTGGCATGCCGTCGATCAAGGCGCCGGCGCTGGTACTGCACTCCAGTGAAGACGACATCACCAGCCGCTGGAATGCCGATTACATTGAAGCGCACATCGGCGGCCCGGTGACCAAGGTGTTGCTCGACGATTGCTATCACATGATCACCGTGGACCTGCAATACCCCAAAGTGATCAGCCTGAGCGCGGAATTCATCCAGCTTCATGCCCGTGAGCTTGCCCAGGCCTGCTGATGGCGCCATGCCTCATGCTACCCTTTGCCGGCCGGCCTCACCTCGGGCCGGCATGCAAATCTGGCTCCCCCCTGCAGGACCGGGGGGCGCATCCCCGGGGTCGCGAGACATTCGCCCGCGCCCACGAATAAGCGAGTATCGATGACCATCGTCCCTCCCGATCGCCCCCCTTTTCGTTTGTCGCGCTGGAACCTGCAACGCAAGCTGGTGCTCGCGTTCTGGCTGGTCAGCGTTATTCCGACGATGATCGCCGCGCAACTGGCCGCCACCACCCTGGCGCAGATTTTCGACAGCAACGTGCGCGTGTGGCTGCAGGAGTCCACCAAGATCGTCGAGGACGAACTCAGTGAAATCCTGCGTGACAATACCCGCGTCGCCCAACTCTTCCTGCAATACGCCCGCGCCGACGAGCCCACCGCCACCAGCGCCCGGCACCAGGAAAAACTGATCAGTGACATCGCCGACGCGATGGGCATCGACGTGGTGGCGCTGATTCGCAACCGCGATCACAAGGTGGTGTTCTCCACCGCCGCCGACGATGTGCTGCACCAGATCAGCCTGGCCCCCAATGCCGTGCTGCAGACCATTCATACCGGCAACAGCCAGGTGGGCGCCGTGGTCTCGGTGTTTCCCACTCAGCAGGACGGTGAAGATTACCAACTGCTGGTGGTGACGTTCCTGGACGCCAGCTTCCTGACCAGCGTCGCCGACGTGCACTCCCTGGACCTGCGCCTGTACCTGTCCAACGGCCAGGACTTTTCCGAAGTGTTTTCCAGCCAGCGCTTCGAGGACCACCCCACCGTGGTGCCGCCGCGCATCGAAGAAATACTGCGTGATACCAAGCTGCCGACTGAACAGTTCACCAACCGCTACAGCGGCCTGTTTCGCCCCCTGCTCAATGACAAGGGCGAGTTGCAGGGCGTGGTCTTCAGTGGGCTGTTGCGCCACAGCAGCCTGCTGGGCCTGGTCAACCAGCGCAACCTGTTCACGCTGATTTTCCTGCTCAGCTCGGCCATCTCGCTGGGGGTCGGGGTGTTGGTGACCCGGCGCCTGACGCGGCCCATGCGCGCCCTGTCCGAAGGCGTGCGGGCGGTGACCGCCGGCGACTACAGCCAGCAGGTTGAGGTGCTGGGCAACGATGAACTGGCCGAACTGGGCATGACCTTCAACCACATGACCGAAGGCCTGCAGGCCCTGCAACACCTGGAGGCGCAAATGCGCCGCCGCGACCGCCTGCACACCATGGGCGAAGTGGCCATGGGCCTGGCCCACGAGATCCGCAACCCGCTGGGCATCATCAAGACCGCCACGCAGTTGCTGCACCGTCGCGCGGCGCTGCCCGAAGCGGATATGCGCCACCTGGAATACGTGATCTCGGAAGTGACCCGCATCAACGACCTGATCACTGAGTTCCTCGACTTCGCCAAGCCCAGCCCACCGATCCGCACAGTAATGCCGGCACGGGTGCTGCTGGAAGATATCCTGGGCTTCTGCGCGCCAGAGCTGTCCACCCATCAGGTGGATGCCCGGATTGACGACCAGGCACCTGGCGCCACCTTGTATGCCGACAGCCGCCAGCTGAAGCAGGCCTGCCTGAACCTGGTGCTCAACGCCATCGACGCCATGCCTGACGGGGGCCACCTGGTGCTGGGCATCGCCAACCAGGGCCGGTTCACTCGCCTGAGCATCGAGGACGATGGCCAGGGGATTTCCAGTGACCTGCAAGAGCGTATCTTCAACCCCTTCGTCACCACGAAGGCCTCGGGCACGGGGCTGGGGCTTGCAAAAGTATTCTCGATCATGGAAAACCATGACGGGCGCGTGGAGTGCATCAGCACCCCTGGCCAAGGTGCCACGTTCAACCTGTACATACCGTCCCACGAAGGAGAAGCGTCTTGAGTCATAACGTGCTGGTGGTCGATGACGAGCCCAAACTCTGCGATTTGCTGGTGTCAGCATTGAGCCAGGGCGAGGTGCAGGTCTTCACCGCCGGCAACGGCCTGCTCGCCCTGGCGCTGATGGAGCAGGAAAGCATCGACCTGGTCATCAGTGACTGGCGCATGCCCGGCATGGACGGCCCGCAGTTGCTGGCCGAGATCAGGCAACGCTTCCCGCAGGTGCCGGTGATCGTCATGACCGCCTACTCCACGGTGAAGAATGCCGTGCAGTCCATGCGCAATGGCGCCTTCGACTACATTGCCAAGCCGTTCGACATCGATGAGCTGGACATCACCGTGCACAAGGCCCTGCAGTTTCGCGACATTCTGCGCGACAACGCCCGGATGCGCGCCGAACTGAACGAACAGCACCCGTTCGACAGCCTGGTGGGTGAAAGCCCGACGTTTCGCCGCGTGCTGCAGGCCATCGACGCGGTGCGCGACAGCACGGCCACGGTATTGCTGACCGGCGAAAGCGGCACCGGCAAGGAAATGGTTGCCCGCGCCATTCACCAGCATGGCAACCGCGCCCACCAGCCGTTCGTGGCGGTGAACTGCGCGGCCATCCCCGAGGGGCTGCTGGAAAGCGAGATGTTCGGCCACAAGAAAGGTGCCTTCACTGGCGCGGTCAGCGACCGCATCGGGCGCTTCCAGCAGGCGGACAAGGGCACCCTGTTCCTCGATGAAGTGGGCGACATGCCCCTGGCGCTGCAGGCCAAGATCTTGCGGGCCTTGCAGGAGCGGTTGATCGAGCCGGTGGGCGACACCCGCGAACGCAAGGTGGACGTGCGGGTCATCGCCGCCACCCACAAGAACCTGGTGGAAGCGGTGGCACGCAAGGAGTTTCGCGAAGACCTCTACTACCGTCTCAACGTATTCCCCATCCCCCTGCCGGCCTTGCGCGAGCGCAGCGAGGACATCCCTGGCCTGGCCCACCACTTCGCCGGCCTGCTGGGTGCAGAAGCCGGCAAACGCATCACCGGCTTCAGCCCCAGGGCGCTGCAGGCGATGCTCGACTATGGCTGGCCGGGCAACATCCGCGAGCTGCAGAACTGTGTGGAGCGCGCCACCATCGTTGCCCAGGGCAGCTTGATCGAAGAGCAGGACCTGCCTGGCTACCTGTTCCAGCCAGCCACTGGCCAACCGGAAGCCGCCCTGCCGTTGCCGGTGGTGGGCGTGCCCGACGACCTGGATGGCAAACTGGCAGAAGTGGAAAAGGCCTGGATCCTGGCGGCACTGCAGCAGACCAATGGCGTGCAGGCGGCGGCTGCGCAACTGATGGGCATTTCCGAGCGCAGCTTGTGGTACCGGCTGAAGAAGCTGGCGATCCAGGTCAGCAAGTTCGCGCGGTGAAGCCTGACGAGGGAGGTTCAGGGACTACGCGGCCCCTGGGGCGCGGCCGGGTCCGCTGCTACAAGCCCGCCACTGGGGCGTCGCGCAGCTTCTGCGCGTCCAGGTACGGCAGCACCGCCGCCAGCAATGGCGCCTTGAAGGCTTCCTGGAACCGGTGCGCCAAGCCCGGGATCAACTTCAATTCACTGCCACGGATATGCGCGGCCAGGTGCACGCCGTGCATCACCGGCAACAGCGGGTCGGCCGTGCCATGCACCACCAGGGTCGGCACCCGCAGGCTGTCCAGCAACGCTACCCGGCTGGGTTCGGCGAGAATCGCCAGGATCTGGCGCTTGACGCCCTCGGGGTTGAACGCCCGGTCATAGGACACCGCCGCCTGCTGCAACAGCACCTTGCGGTCGTCCACCACGTCCGGGCTGCCCAGGGCCGCCAGCAGATCAGCCTGCTGCTCGATGGCCACCTCGCGGTTCGGCGCGCTGCGCCGGGCGAGCAACTGCAGCAAGGCAGGGCTGGGCATCGGTAGCCCCGGGGCACCGGAGCTGCTCATGATCAGCGTCAGGCTTTCCACCCGTTGCGGTGCCATGGCAGCCATGTGCTGGGCGATCATGCCGCCCATGCTCGCCCCCAGCAGGTGAAAGCGGGTAATGTGCAGGCTGTCCAGCAGCCCCAGGCCGTCGCCGGCCATGTCCGTCAGGCTGTAGGGCGCAGACACCGGCAAGCCCAGCTTGTAGCGCAGCACTTCAAATGTCAGGTTGGCGCTGTCTGGCGCCTGCACCCAGCTGGACAGGCCGACATCGCGGTTGTCATAGCGAATGACCCGAAAGCCCTGCTCGCACAGCGCCACCACCACCTCGTCGGGCCAGTGAATCAGTTGCCCGCCCAGGCCCATGACCAACAGCAACGCCGGGTCGCTGTCACGGCCGATGCTCTGGTAGGCCAGGTTGACGTCCTTGAGCAGTGCATGGCGCACCGGGACGTTGACATCACAGGTTGAAGCCGCGAAAGACGTCAGGCTGCACAGCAGTGCCGCCACGAAAAGTATTGCCCGCATGAAAAACACCAAAAACGCAGATCCCCAGTAGAGCGCGAGTCTGATGAAGTTCGTGCGGGCGCGCTGCCACACTTCAGTGACAGTTTGATGAACCTCGCCCAGCGGTCACTCACGTGGTGATAGGGCACGCATGGGCTGCCGGACGCAGGTCCGGCAGCAGGCCGCCCAGGTCGGCCAACCAGCGGGCGCCTACCAGCCACAGGTTGTCACCGAAGCGGTGGCGCGCCGGTTGCAGTTGGGCTTGCACTGTTTCCAGCTCGCAGCGCCACAGGTCGGTTTCGTCGATGGCCAGCCCCAGGGACAGCACCTTGTAACTGGGCACGCGGTCCAGCACTGCGGTCAGTTGCGCCGGGGCACTGGCCAGGTCCACGTGCAGGCCGTCCACCGGCAGGTGCGCGGCCAGCCCGAGGTTGTCCTGCAAGGGGCCGCCGTAAACGGCCAGCAGCTTTTTCAGCGGCGAGTACTGAAGAATGTGGTAGGCCCGCTCGAAGGCGCTTTTCCAGGCCTGGGGCAGTTCATGGGTGAGGACCGGTTCATCGATCTGCACCCACTCCACGCCCAGGCGGGCCAGGCGGGTGAGAATTTCCCCGTACACCGGCAGCACGATCTCCAGGCGGGCCAGTGCACGCACATCATCGCCGTTGGCCTGGTCCAGCCACAGGTAGCTCAGCGGCCCCATCAGCACCGGCCTCGGCGTTTCACCACGAGCGCGGGCTTGCTCGACCTCGTCCAGCAGGCGTTGGGTGTAGAACGACAGGTCGTGAGGGGCGATGGTGGCCATGGGGGTTCTCCGTATTCGATGGCGTCATTATCGACATCCACCACAACATGAGACAAACTCAATATATTCGTGTTGATCACAAGAAATATTCATAGAGGCCAGAATGCTCGAGATCCGTCACCTGAAAACCCTGCACGCCTTGCGCGAGGCCGATAGCCTGGTGGAAGCGGCCGAGCGCCTGCACCTGACCCAGTCGGCCCTGTCCCACCAGTTCAAGGAACTGGAAGAGCGCCTCGGCCTGCCCTTGTTCATGCGCAAGACCAAACCCATCCGTTTCACCAGCGCCGGCTTGCGCTTGCTGCAACTGGCCGATGCGACCCTGCCCCTGTTGCGCGGCGCGGAACGCGACATCGCGCGGCTGGCGGGTGGCACGGCCGGGCGCTTGCACATGGCCATCGAATGCCACAGTTGCTTCCAGTGGCTGATGCCCACCATCGACCAGTTCCGTGACGCCTGGCCGGAAGTGGAATTGGACCTTGCCTCGGGCTTCGCCTTCGCACCGCTACCGGCCCTGGCTCGCGGCGACCTGGACCTGGTGGTTACCAGCGACCCCCTGGAGCTACCCGGCATCACCTATGTGCCGCTGTTCACCTACGAAGCGATGCTGGCAGTGGCCAACCAGCATGCGTTGGCCAACAAGCCCTATATCGTGCCCGACGACCTGGCCAGCGAAACCCTGATCACCTACCCGGTGGAACGTGACAGGCTGGATATCTTCACTCGGTTCCTGGAGCCGGCCGACATCGAACCTGCCCAGGTACGCACTTCGGAGCTGACCGTGATGATGATGCAACTGGTGGCGAGCGGCCGGGGGGTGTGCGGCATGCCCCACTGGGCGCTGCATGAGTACAGCGCCCGGGGTTACGTGAGGGGCAAGCGCCTGGGCGAGAAAGGCCTGTTCGCCACCCTCTACGCCGCCGTGCGTGCCGACATGCTTGACGCGCCCTACATGCGCGACTTCCTGCTGACCGCCAAGGACACCTCGTTCTCTACCCTGGATGGCGTCAGCGCGGTGCGTTGAGCCGACTCACGAAGCACTGGCTATCCTTGCAAGGGGGACTCGGTATTACCCAGCCGTGTACAGCGGCAGGATATGGTCGCGGGTCAATGGCGCCAGCTCCAGGTGCGCGTGGCTGTGCCGATCCACCCACACGGCTTCCTCGATCTCGGCGGCGGCCTCGACAGCCCCCTCCACCTGGACCCGGAACAGCTCGCAGCGCACTTCGAAGCCAGGCTCATTGGCCGCGGGGGCGCTGAACGCGCCGAGGTAAACGGCGGCGGCCGTATCGATGCGCACCCCCAGTTCCTCGTGCAGCTCACGGGCCAAGGCATTCACCGGCTGCTCTCCCGGCTCGATCTTGCCACCGGGCTGCATGAACGCCTGGGTATTGCGCTTGCGCACCAGCAAGGTCTTGCCATCTGGCCCGATCAGCAGCGCAGCGGCAATGTGGATGATTCGGCTCATGGTGGCTCCCCCAAAAAAGCGCCAATCATACTCCAATGACCGCCCCCTCTCCCGCCCGGTAAACGCGCAGCGCCTTGCAACTTGCGCGCGCTTCACGCATCAATAGTCCATGAACCTGCCCGCCTCCGAAGACCCGGCGCTCAACGGTTTCCACCCCGCCGTGCGCGCCTGGTTCCAGCACAGTTTCCCGGCCCTGACCCCGGCCCAGGCTCGCGCCTGGCCGCTGATCAAGGCAGGTGAGTCGCTGCTGGTGGCGGCGCCCACCGGGTCGGGCAAGACCCTGACGGCATTCCTGGCGGTACTCGACGAGCTGGTGCATTTGGGCGAAGCGCTGCCGGAACAGACGCTGGTGCTGTACATCTCGCCGTTGAAGGCGCTGTCCAACGACATTCAGATCAACCTGCAACAGCCGCTGGCCGGCATCGCCGAGCAACTGCAAGCACTGGGCATGCCGCCCGTGGCGATCCGCACGGCAGTGCGTACTGGCGATACGCCGCAGAAAGAGCGCGCCGCCATGCGCAAACGCGCACCACATGTTCTGGTCAGTACGCCGGAATCCCTGTACGTGCTGCTGGGGTCGGCCTCCGGCCGAGCGATGCTGGGCAATGTGCGCACGGTGATCGTCGATGAGATCCACGCAGTGGCCGCCAGCAAGCGCGGCAGCCATCTGGTCTTGAGCCTGGAGCGCTTGCAAGGCCTGTGCTCGGCGCCATTGCAGCGCATCGGGCTGTCAGCCACGCAACGGCCCATCGAGCGGGTGGCGCGTTTTCTGGCAGGCCATGAACGCCCGTGCGCGATCATCGACGTCGGCCACGCGCGGCCTCGGGACCTGGCCATCGAAGTACCGCCGGTGCCGCTGGGCGCGGTGATGGCCAACGATGTGTGGGAGCGGGTGTACGACCGACTGGCACAGCTGAGCCGCGAGCACCGTACCACCCTGGTGTTCGTCAACACCCGCCGGCTGGCCGAGCGCCTGGCCCGCCACTTGAGCGAACGCCTGGGCCGCGACGCCGTAGCCGCCCACCATGGCAGCCTGGCCAAGGAGCAGCGCCTGGAGGCCGAACAGCGGCTCAAGCGCGGCGACCTGCGCCTGCTGGTCGCCACGGCGTCGCTTGAGCTGGGCCTGGACATTGGCGATGTCGAACTGGTGTGCCAGATCGCCTCGCCGCGTTCCATCTCGGCGTTCCTGCAACGGGTTGGACGCTCCGGCCACCAGGTGGGCGGCACGCCCAAGGGCCGGCTGTTCGCCACCTCGCTGGATGACTTGATCGAATGCGCTGCGCTGCTGGACTGCGTGCGCCGTGGCGAGCTGGACACCTTGCATATCCCCGTGGCGCCACTGGACGTCCTGGCCCAGCAGATCATCGCCGAGGTCAGTTGCCAGGAATGGCACCAGGACGCGCTGCTGGCGCTGTTCCAGCGGGCCATGCCGTTCGCGCAACTGGACCCGGCCCATTACCACGCGGTACTGGCCATGCTCGCCGACGGCTACAGCGGCCGCCAGGGCGTGCGCAGCGCTTACCTGCATCGCGATGCGGTCAGTGGCACGCTGCGCGGGCGCCGCGGCGCGCAACTGACCGCGGTGACCAGTGGCGGCACTATCCCCGACAACGCCGATTACAGCGTGGTACTCGAACCCCAGGGCCTCAACGTGGGCACGGTCAACGAAGACTTCGCCGTGGAAAGCATTGCCGGCGATATTTTTCAGCTGGGCAATACTTCCTACCGCATTGTGCGGGTGGATACCGGCAAGGTGCGTGTCGAGGACGCCCAGGGCCAGCCACCCAACATTCCCTTCTGGCTGGGCGAGGCACCGGGGCGCAGCGATGAGTTGTCGTTCGCCGTGGCACGCCTGCAAGGCCAGGTGGACGAGCAGTTGGGCCTGCATGCCGGGCACGTGCCGGCGGTGGTGCAATGGCTGACCGATAGCCTGGGCCTGGGCACCGACAGCGCTGAGCAATTGGTCGACTACCTGGCGCGTACCCGCAACGCGCTGGGGGCGCTGCCCTCCCATGACACGCTGATCATGGAGCGTTTTTTCGATGAGTCCGGCGGCACTCAGTTGATCATCCACACGCCCTTCGGCAGCCGGGTCAACCGCGCCTGGGGCCTGGCCCTGCGCAAGCGGTTTTGCCGCACCTTCAATTTCGAACTGCAGGCCGCCGCCAGCGAAGACGCCATCGTGCTGTCGCTGTCCACCAGCCACAGTTTTGCCCTCGAAGAGGTGTGGCGGTACCTCAACAGCAACAGCGCCGAGCACCTGCTGATCCAGGCGGTGCTCGACGCGCCGCTGTTCGGCGTACGTTGGCGCTGGACGGCTAGCATCGCCTTGGCGTTGCCGCGCTTCCTGGGTGGGCGCAAGGTAGCGCCGCAGGTGCAGCGCATGAAAAGCGAAGACCTCACCGCCACGGTGTTCCCCGACCAGATCGCCTGCCTGGAGAATATCGCGGGCGAACGCGAGATACCCGACCACCCACTGGTGGAACAGACCCTGGACGACTGCCTGCATGAGGCCATGGACGCCGAGGCCTGGCTGGCCCTTCTGCGCCGCATGGAGCAGGGGCAGGTGCGGCTGATCTGTCGCGACCTGCCAGCGCCGTCCCCGCTGGCAGCGGCCATTCTCAACGCCCGCCCCTACGCGTTTCTCGACGATGCGCCGCTGGAGGAACGCCGCACCCAGGCGGTACTGGCCCGTCGCTGGAGCGAACCGCAGAGCGCCGATGACCTGGGCGCGCTCGACGGTGACGCCATCGATGCGGTGGCAGGTGAAGCCTGGCCAGCACCGACCCGTGCCGATGAAATGCATGAAGCGCTGATGCAGTTGGCGGCAGTGGGTAGTCACGAGGCAGGCGCTCACCCGCCGTGGCAAGGTTGGCTGCAACAGTTGGCGGCCAGCGGACGCGCCTGCCTGATGAGCGTGGGCAACGAACAGTTGCTGTGGCTGGCCGTGGAGCGCTTGCCCCTGATGCAGGCGCTTTACCCGGGGGCGACCTGTGTACCCGCCCTCTCTCCACTGCCCGGCTTCGATGCCGCGTGGGAGGTCGACGCCGCGGCCCAGGAGCTGATCCGCTCGCGCCTCAGCGGCTTCGGCCCGCTGCGCCTGGGGGAAATCGCCGCGCCACTGAACTTGCCGCTGCCCACGGTGGAGCAGGCCCTGGCCCACCTGGAGGGCCAGGGCTACCTGCTGCGCGGCCAGTTCCGTCCCGGTTTGCGCGACAGCCAATGGTGCGAACGCCACCTGCTGGCCCGCATCCACCGCTACACCCTCAAACGCCTGCGGCGGGAAATCGAGCCGGTCAGCCTGCAGGATTTCATGCGCTTTCTGCTGCACTGGCAGCACTTGGATGGCGGCACGCGCCTGCAAGGCCAGGCTGCCCTGAGCCAGGTGCTGGAGCAGTTGGAAGGCTACAGTGCCCCGGCCGGTGCCTGGGAAAGCGACCTGCTGCCCAGCCGCCTGCGGGACTACAACGGCCAGTGGCTGGATGATGCCTGCCGCACCGGTAAAACCGTGTGGACGCGCCTGGCGGCCAGCGGCAAACCGCTGACCGCCACCTTGCGCAGTACCCCCATTGTCTTGCTACCCCGCGCACGCGCCAACCTGTGGCGCGGCTTGTCACCGGCGGTCGAGCCCGGCGCTTTGTCCCCCAAGGCGCGCAAGGCCCATGACCTGCTGGGCCAGCACGGCGCGCTGTTTTTCGATGAATTGAGCAGCGAGGCGCATCTGCTGCCCAGCGAGCTGGAAACCGCCCTGCAGGAATCGGTCTCGGCCGGGCTGGTCAGTGCCGACAGCTTCGCCGGCCTGCGCGCGTTGATCACCCCAGCCAGCAAGCGCCAGGGCCGCAATGCCCGACGCGGGCGTGGGGCGTTCATTGGCGGCATGGACGACGCCGGGCGCTGGGCGCTGCTGCGCCCGGTCAGCGCACCTGCCGCCGACCCGCTTGAAATGGTGGCCATGACCTTGCTGCGCCGGTACGGGGTGGTGTTCTGGCGCCTGCTGGAGCGCGAGGCCGACTGGCTGCCCAACTGGCGCGAACTGCTGCGCACCTTCCATCGCCTGGAAGCCCGTGGCGAAATTCGGGGCGGGCGCTTCGTCAGCGGCCTGGCCGGTGAACAGTTCGCCCTGCCCGAAGCCATCCCGGTGCTGCGTGAGGTACGCAAGCGGCCGCTGGACGCCAGCCTGGTCATGATCAGCGCCAGCGACCCGTTGAACCTGGCCGGCACCCTGTTACCCGGCACCAAAGTGCCGGCGGTCAGCGGCAACCGCCTGGTGCTGCGCGATGGCCTCCCGGTGGCAGCGCTGCTGGCGGGCAAGCCGGTGTACTGGGAGGCCGAAACCGCTGCGTTGCGCGAGGCCTTGACCCGCCATTGAACATCCTCCCCTGTGGGACCGGGCGAAGCTCGGGAAACAGGACTACTTTGAGTGCACCTTCGCCAATCCGGGGATAGTCATGAGCCTGTCGCTGCTGAGTCGTTACGCTTTTTTTGCTGCCTGTGTGTTGTTCACCCTCGCCTGCATGCCCTTCATGCACCATGACTGGCTGTGGCCCTTCGCGTTCACCAGCGCCGTGCTGAGCCTGATCGGCATCTTCGACTTGCTGCAAACGCCCCATGCAGTGCGTCGCAACTACCCCATCCTGGGCAACATCCGCTACCTGGTGGAAGGCATTCGCCCGGAAATCCGCCAATACTTGCTGGAAGCCGACAGCGACGCCCTGCCCTTTTCTCGTGCCCAACGCTCGCTGGTGTACTCGCGCGCCAAGAACGAAAGCGCCGACAAGCCCTTCGGCACCCTGATCGATGTGTACCAACCGGGTTTCGAATTCATTGGCCATTCCATGCGCCCGGCGCCACTGACGGACCCGGCCAGTTTCCGCGTGATCATCGGCGGCCCGCAGTGCACCCAACCTTACTCGGCATCGATCTTCAATATCTCGGCCATGAGCTTCGGGGCATTGAGTGCCAACGCCATCCGCGCCTTGAACCAGGGGGCGAAATTGGGCAACTTCGCCCATGACACCGGCGAGGGCAGCATCAGCCCTTACCACCGTGAATACGGTGGCGACCTGGTGTGGGAGCTGGGCAGCGGCTATTTCGGTTGCCGCACCAGTGGCGGGCTGTTCGACCCGGAGAAATTCGCAGCCCAGGCCCGGGAACCTCAGGTGCGCATGATCGAAATCAAGATGAGCCAGGGTGCCAAGCCCGGCCACGGCGGCATACTGCCCAAGCACAAGGTGACCCGCGAGATCGCCGATACCCGCGGGGTGATGATGGGTGAGGATTGTGTGTCGCCGTCGCGCCATTCAGCGTTTTCCACACCGCTGGAGATGATGCATTTCATCGCCCAACTGCGCGAGCTGTCCGGTGGCAAGCCGGTGGGCTTCAAGTTCTGCATGGGCCACCCCTGGGAGTTCATGGGGATCGCCAAGGCCATGCTGGAGACCGGCATACTGCCGGACTTCATCGTCGTCGATGGCAAGGAAGGTGGCACAGGGGCAGCCCCCGTGGAGTTCACCGACCACATGGGTACGCCGATGCGCGAAGGGCTGCTGTTCGTGCACAACACCCTGGTGGGCATGAACCTGCGCGACAAGATCAAGCTGGGCGCCAGCGGCAAGATCGTCAGCGCCTTCGACATCGCCAGCGTGCTGGCCATCGGTGCCGACTGGGCCAACTCGGCCCGGGGCTTCATGTTCGCCATTGGCTGTATCCAGTCCCAGAGCTGCCACACCAACAAATGCCCCACGGGTGTCGCCACCCAGGACCTGTTGCGCCAGCGCGCGCTGGTGGTGCCGGACAAGGCCAACCGCGTGCTGAACTTTCACCACAATACCCTCAAGGCCCTGGCCGAAATGCTGGCCGCCGCCGGCCTGGAACATCCTGCGCAACTGGAAGCCAAGCACCTGGTGCGGCGCATGTCGGCCACCGAGGTGAAACTGTTTTCCCAACTGCATGTGTTCCTCAAGCCCGGTGAATTGCTCAAGGGCGAGGTGAGCGGCGAATTCTACCAACGCATGTGGGCCATGGCCCGCGCCGACAGCTTTGAGCCCAACCCTCTCTGACGTGCCGCTTGCAACCTCTGTCGTTTGTGGGCGCTCAGCGTTCGCGGCGCGGCCAAGTCCACTTGGTACGGAGCTCAGGCGCCGCGCGCAGCTGTGCTAGCATTGCTGACCCCATGCGAGAGCCACCATGCTGATCCCCCACGAACAACTGTCACCCGAGACCCTCACCCTGCTGATCGAAGATTTCGTCACCCGTGACGGCACCGACAACGGTGACGAAACCCCGCTGCAGACCCGCGTGGAACGCGTGCGTCACGCCCTGGCGAAGGCCCAGGCCTTCATCGTCTTCGACCCCGAAAGCCAGCAGTGCACGCTGATGCTCAAGCACGACATCCCCCGCGAGCTGTTCGACTGACGCCGGTCAGGATGCCGCCTCCTCGGCAGGCACTTCACCTGCCTGCCTCGCCAACTGCGCCTGTATTCTTCGATGAACCTCCGCCCGGTGAATATCCACAGTCCTGGGCGCCTGCACGCCCAGTCGAACATGACTGCCCCGCACTTCCAGGATCTTTACCCATACATCGTCACCAATGACGATCGTCTCCCCCACCACCCGCGTCAATACCAGCATTGTCCCGTCCTCAATCCATTTGAATGAGTAACCAGACTGCGCCGTGAGGGGGACGCTATCAATGCATCTGGACTAAAACAGGCATGCCCTACAACGGGGATTGAAACGTACTACAGACGTTTCTTAGTGAATAACGTACGGATATACACAACTAAACCCAGTTGAATAAAGTTGCACGGTCATGAACTCTGCAACTTCGGCCCCCACAGAATGATGCTTGCCCCCGCCACACAGAACATCGCGCCCAACCAGTCACTGCCGGACGGGCGCACGCGTTCCACCACTGCCAGCCACACCAGCGACGTGATGATGTAGAGACCACCGTAGGCGGCATAAGCGCGGCCGGCGTACGCGGCTTCGACGCGGGTGAGCAGCAGGCCGAAGCAGGTCAGGCTGATCAGCGCCGGGGCGACCCACCAGGCGCTCTTGCCCAGGCGCAGCCACAGGTAGAACGCATAGCAGCCGGCAATCTCGAAGATCGCGGCGAGGAAGAACCACAGGTAGTTGAGCATGTCGGGCTCCTTGGGGCGAAAAAAACCCGGGCGCCTGGCCCGGGCTTTCAAGGATACCCCAGGGCTATTCGCCACCGCGCCCCTGGCGAGCCTTGGCGCGCATTTTTTCCGCCATGCTGGCCATTTCGTTGTAGAGCAATTGCGGGTTCTGCTGCTTGAGCTGCCAGGCCATGCGGCCCTGTTCGTGGGGCAGAATCATGAACTCTCCCTCGGCGACACGCTGAAAGATGTAGTCGGCAATGTCGGCGGCGCTGATGGGTGAGCTTTCCAGCAACTTGCCCACCTGGGCCTTCATGGCGGGCGTTGGGCCACGGAACGAGTCCAGCAGGTTGGTCTGGAAAAACGACGGGCACACCACATGCACGCGTACTTCCTGCTCCCGCAGCTCGGCCAGCAGGCTTTCGGACAGGGCCAATACGCCAGCCTTGGCAACGTTGTAATTGCTCATGGCCGGCCCCTGCATGAGCGCCGCCATGGAAGCGATGTTGATGATGGTGCCCTTGCTCTGCTCCAGCAGCGGCAAGAACGCCTTGCAGCCCTTGACCACACCCATGAGGTTGATCGCGATCTGCCAGTCCCAGTCTTCCAGTTGCAACTCGCTGAAGAAGCCACCGGAGGCCACGCCGGCGTTGTTGACGATCACGTCGATACCGCCCAGCTTTTCTTCGCAAGCCTGGGCCAGTGCGGTCAGCTGGCTGTAATCGCGCACGTCGCAGCGCTGCACAAAGCCATCCCCTCCCGCCTCGCGGACCAGGCGCAGGGTTTCCTGCAACCCGGCCTCGTTGACGTCGGACAATGCCAGTTGCCACCCCTCGCGCGCCCAGCGCAAGGCAATTTCGCGGCCCAGCCCCGAGCCGGCGCCAGTGATCATCATGCGGTTGTGCATAGCCCATGCCCCGTTGTTCTTGAATGGTAGGGGGCAGTCTAGTGAAGGAACATCGGCGGCTCATTCACCATCAGGTTAGTGAATGGGTGATGCAAACTATCCGCGGGCGACCGTTAAAATAATTTGCACTTTTTTCCGCGGCGCGTAGTCCGAGGTATTAAGCGGTCAAGGTTTTCACTGACGCTAAAAACCTGCACCCTAAACGTCGAATAAGGAAAACGCCATGGGCACCATACTTATCATCATCCTCATCCTGCTGTTGATCGGTGGTCTTCCTGTATTTCCACACTCCAGAAGCTGGGGTTACGGGCCATCGGGCATTATCGGCGTGGTCTTGGTCGTGCTGCTGATATTGGTATTGCTTGGCAGAATATAAGCGTTACCCACTTGTGAAAAAGGCAGCCAGTGGCTGCCTTTTTCATGCCCGCAACACTCAGTGGGCAACGGCCCCACTGGCGCCCAGGCCGGTTTGCGAACGTACGAACTGCGGCATGAACAACGCCTGCTCGTCGGCTGCGGCCTTGGACTTGTCGGTGATGGAGAAGAACCAGATCCCGACGAAGGCAATGATCATCGAGAACAGCGCGGGGTACTCATAGGGATAGATCGCTTTCTCATGCCCCAGGATCTGCACCCAGATGGTAGGGCCCAGAATCATCAGCCCCACGGCGCTGATCAGCCCCAACCATCCACCGATCATGGCCCCGCGGGTGGTCAGGCGTTTCCAGTACATGGAGAGGAACAGCACCGGGAAGTTGCAGCTGGCGGCAATGGAGAACGCCAGGCCGACCATGAACGCAATGTTCTGGTTCTCGAACAGAATGCCCAGGCCAATGGCCAGGATCCCCAGGGCGATAGTGGTGATCTTGGAGACGCGTATTTCTTCCTTCTCGTTGGCTTTGCCCTTCTTGATCACGCTGGCATAAAGGTCATGGGACACCGCCGAGGCCCCCGCCAGGGTCAGGCCCGCGACCACCGCCAGGATGGTAGCGAAGGCCACGGCCGAGATGAAGCCCAGGAAGATACTGCCACCCACCGCATCGGCCAAATGCACCGCGGCCATGTTGTTGCCGCCCAGCAAGGCACCGGCCGCGTCCTTGAACGCCGGGTTGGTGCTGACCAGCAGAATGGCGCCAAAGCCGATGATGAAGGTCAGGATGTAGAAGTAGCCGATGAAACCGGTGGCATACAGCACACTTTTACGGGCTTCCTTGGCATCGGACACCGTGAAGAAACGCATCAGAATGTGCGGCAGGCCAGCGGTACCGAACATCAGCGCCAGGCCGAGGGAGAACGCCGAGATCGGGTCTTTCACCAGCCCGCCGGGGCTCATGATGGCCTCGCCTTTGGGGTGAACCTTGATAGCTTCGGAGAACAGTGTGTTGAAGTCGAAATTGACGTGCTTCATCACCATCAGCGCCATGAAGGTGGCGCCCGACAGCAGCAATACCGCCTTGATGATCTGCACCCAGGTGGTGGCCAGCATGCCGCCGAACAGCACGTACAGGCACATCAGGATGCCCACCAGCACCACGGCCACATGGTAGTCCAGGCCGAACAGCAACTGGATCAGCTTGCCAGCACCCACCATCTGCGCGATCAGGTAGAACGCCACCACCACCAGCGAGCCACACGCCGACAGGGTGCGGATCTCGGTCTGCTTGAGGCGGTAGGAAGCAACGTCGGCAAAGGTATATTTGCCCAGGTTGCGCAGGCGCTCGGCGATGAGGAAGAGAATGATCGGCCAGCCCACTAGGAAACCGATGGAGTAGATCAGCCCGTCATAGCCGGAGGTGAACACCAGTGCAGAAATACCCAGGAAGGAGGCGGCCGACATGTAGTCGCCAGCAATCGCCAGGCCGTTCTGGAAACCGGTGATGCGCCCGCCCGCAGCGTAGTAGTCGGCGGCCGATTTGTTGCGCTTGGATGCCCAGTACGTAATGCACAGGGTTGCGCCGACGAACACCACGAACATGATGATGGCGGAAACGTTGAGCGGCTGTTTCTGCACAGCGCCGCTGATGGCATCGGCGGCGAACAGCGCCGGGGCGAATGCCAGGAGGCCAAGGCTGGCCAATAATCGCTTGATCATTGTTGTGCCTCCTTCAGGATCTCTCTGTTCAGGTCATCAAACTCGCCATTGGCCCGGCGCACGTAAATGCCCGTCAACACGAATGCGCTGAGAATCAACCCGACACCGATGGGAATACCCCAGGTGATGGAAGAGTCGGGAGACAACTTGGCCCCGAGTATGTGGGGTCCGTAGGCGATCAATAGAATGAACGCCGAATAAAGCCCGAGCATGATCGCCGAGAGTATCCAGGCGAACCGTTCACGTTTTTGCACCAGCTCCTTGAAGCGCGGGCTGTTTTGTATCGAGAGGTAAATGCTGTCGTTCATTGTTTTTGTCCTCGCAGCACAGATGGGGTGGAACTATTCCACTTTAGGCTGCTGTGGAAGAGGCTCCAGACGACCTTAGTATTAGATCGACATTACGGTTTTTCCACTCGGAAAACTTGCATAGCTAACTATGACAACAAAAGACATTCCCCATGACACTAAAAAGCCGCCGGGGCTATAAACCTCGGCGGCTCTGCAAGTTGCGGTTTAGAGCGGTCAGTTGATTATTTGGCGGTCCATTCGGCCACACGATCAGGGTGCTTGGCCACCCAGTCCTTGGCCGCGGCTTCGGGTTTGGCGCCGTCCTGAATGGCCAGCATGACTTCGCCGATTTCGTCTTTGGAGTTCCAGTGGAAGTTTTTCAGGAACGTGGCTACCTCAGGTGCCTTGGTGGCCAGTTCCTTGCTGCCGATGCTGTTGACCGTCTCGGCCGCACCATAAACGCCTTTCGGGTCTTCGAGGAAACGCAGCTTCCACTTGGCGAACATCCAGTGCGGCACCCAACCGGTCACCGCGATGGACTCATGCTTGTCGTAGGCGCGGCCCAGTTCGGCGGTCATGGCGGCGCCAGAACTGGCCTGCAGCTTGTAGCCCGTCAGGTCGTAGTCCTTGATGGCCTGGTCGGTCTTGAGCATCACGCCAGAACCTGCGTCAATGCCGACGATCTTGTTCTTGAAGGTGGTATCGGTCTTGAGGTCGGCCACGGACTTGGCGGTGACGTATTCCGGCACGATCAGGCCGATCTTGGCGTCCTTGAAGTTGGGGCCGTAGTCGACCACCTTGTCTTTGTTCTTCGTCCAGTACTCGCCGTGGGTCACGGGCAGCCACGCGGAGAGCATGGCGTCGAGTTTGCCGGTGGCGACACCCTGCCACATGATCCCGGTCGCTACCGCCTGCAGCTTCACTTTGTAGCCAAGCTTCTGTTCGATCACTTGCGCGGCCACGTTGGTCGTGGCTACGCTATCGGACCAGCCATCGACATAGCCGATACTCAACTCGGGTTTGCTATCGGCGCTGGCCAGGGTCGAACTTGTCGCAAGTACCAGAGCGGCGGCCGCTCCCAGGATTTTTCGCTTATTCATCCAGACTTCCCCAAAAGGCTGCGCTCGACGGGGGTCGAGCATCGATCGTGTGCGGCGCGGGCAAGACGCCATGGACTGCACCTTGATGATCAACCTCATGCCTGGAGCATCCTGCTCTGGCTGCGACCTCGATGCAGCGAGAAACGACATCACTGTGCCAGCAGCGACCACTGCCTCCAGTGGCCTGCCCGAACTTTGCATGGCAAATGCTCTGGATTCGCACAAATACAGGTAACATGCGCGGCTTTGTTGCCTGACGAAAATAGACGATGCCTGCCACTGCCCGCTCAACGCTGTCGCCCTACCTGCTCGCCTGTGTGCTGGGGCTGCTTGCCCTTGCCGGTTTCTGGTACGACCTGGGCAAACCGGTGACCCTGCCCGACGCCGCCACCGCCACCCACAAGCTGCAATGCGCTTCGTACACGCCGTTCGACAAGGACCAGTCCCCCTTCGACCAGCCGTTCACGCTGCGCCCCGAGCGCATGGATGCCGACCTGGCCTTGCTGGCCACCCGCTTCGAATGCATCCGCACCTACTCCATGACCGGGCTGGAAGGCATTCCAGCCATTGCCCGCAAGCATGGCCTGAAGTTGATGATAGGTGCGTGGGTCAACAGCAACCCGGTGGACACGGGCAAGGAAATCAAGGCGCTGATCAAGGCAGCGAACGAAAACCCGGATGTCGTCACCGCAGTGATCGTCGGCAACGAGACCTTGCTGCGCAAGGAAGTCACCGGCAAGCACCTGGCCCAGTTGATCCGCGAGGTCAAGAGCCAGGTCAGGCAACCGGTGACCTACGCCGACGTCTGGGACTTCTGGCTGCAGTACCCGGAAGTGGCCCCGGCGGTAGACTTCCTGACCATTCACCTGCTGCCTTACTGGGAAGACAACCCCACGGGTATCGATGCCGCTCTGGCCCATGTGGCAAACGTACACGACAAGTTCGCCAAGCTGTTCGCACCCAAGGACATCCTGATCGGCGAAACCGGCTGGCCCAGCGAAGGCCGCCAGCGTGAAACCGCGCTGCCCAGCCGGGTCAACGAGGCGCGGTTCATCCGTGGCGTGGTGGCCATGGCCGAGCAGCGTGGCTGGCACTACAACCTGATCGAGGCCTTCGACCAGCCGTGGAAGCGTGCCAGTGAAGGCGCGGTGGGCGGCTACTGGGGCTTGTTCGACGCCGACCGTCAGGACAAGGGCGTGCTCCAGGGCCCGGTGACCAACGTGCCGTTCTGGCCGCAGTGGCTGGGCGCTGGCGTGGTGCTATGGCTGGCGACCCTGGCGTTTGCCGGGCGTGTGGACAACCGCCGCAGTGCCTTGCTGCTGCCGCTGCTGGCCGCCGTGGGCGCGGGCAGCCTGGGCGCCTGGGGCGAACTGGTGCGCATCAACGCGCGCTTTGCCGAGGAGTGGGTGTGGGCGGTGCTGCTGGTGGGCCTGAACCTGGTGGTGCTGGCCCATGGCGCCTTGGGCCTGGCGGCCCGCACCGGGTGGCGTGAGCGGCTATTTGCCTGGCTGGACCGCCGCGGTGGCTGGTGGCTGGCGGGCGCGGGTTTCGCGGCTGCGGTGATGATGCTGGCGCTGGTCTTCGACGCCCGTTACCGCAGCTTCCCGAGTGCGGCCCTGGTATTACCGGCGCTGGTGTACCTCTTGCGCCCGGTAGCCGTGCGCAAACCCGAGGCCCGCTTCCTCGCCGCCATTGTGGCGGTAGGCATCCCGGTGCAGTTGGCTATCGAAGGGCTGCAGAACCAGCAGGCCTGGGGCTGGGCGCTCGTCAGCGTATTGATGGCAGGGGCGCTGCTGCGCAGCCTGAAGGTGTCGCGCTAAGCCCTTTCCGAGCTTCGCCCGGTCCTGCAGGGTGGCAACCTGCTGAACCGGGCGAAGCGCGGGAGCCCGCCGAAACGGCCTCAGCGGCGAACCAGGCGCAGGCCGGCGATGACCACCGCGAACACCGCCAGGCTGGCGCTGTACAGCACCAGCGCCGGAATGCCGATCACCAGCGCCAGGGCCGCCAGCCACCACCCCAGGCATCGCGGAACGAAGAACCCCACCACCGAGGTGACCAACGCCGCGATGGCGATCACCCGAAAGTGAATCAGGTAGCCCAGCCCCGAGCGCAACTGGCACTCCCACCGCCCGGCCTCGTCACCGCACAGCCCTACCCAGCGGGCGTCCTCCATCAGCCCGTAGCGCACGCCATAACTGGCCGCCAGGCTCAGGGCAACCAAGACAAAAAGCACGATCAACGACGTACGGCGGGACATGACACACTCCGGAAGGGAAAATCGGCGCCAAGAATAACGGTCGGCACCCGTTATGCAAGGTGAAATCCCCGGCACGCGCTATTGTGTTTGCAGGATGTATCACCGCCGTACAATATTTTGCGTGCCAAATGCATCCATCCTTGGCAACTTGCCACCAGCGCGGTTGTCAGAGGCTGCGTACTTCACTTTGCTTTCGCCTTTTTAGGGGCTCCGTCATGCTTCGAATATTGCACTTCGCTGCCCTCGTGGGCGGCCTCATTCTGAGTGCGTCCGTGCTGGCCAAGGATATCGACGCCGCCAGCTATGGCTACCCGCTGACCAATCCGTTCGAAGCCACTATCGCCTCGACCCCGCCAGACCTGCGGCCCAAGCTGCCGGTGGACGAGGACATCAACCAGTCGGACTACACCCTGAACCTGCGCCCTGAACGCGAGTTCACCTTGCCCGACAACTTCTGGGCGGTGAAAAAGCTGCATTACCGCATGGCCACCCAGGACCATGCCGCGCCGCTGATCTTCCTCATCGCCGGTACCGGCGCACCGTACAACAGCAGCCTGAACGAGTACCTCAAGAAGCTCTACTACCAGGCCGGCTACCACGTGGTGCAGCTGTCGTCGCCCACCAGCTATGACTTCATGAGCGCCGCCTCGCGGTTCGCCACCCCAGGGGTCACCAAGGAAGACGCCGAAGACCTGTACCGCGTGATGCAGGCCGTGCGTGCCCAGCATCCCAAGCTGGCGGTCACCGACTATTACCTGACGGGCTACAGCCTGGGTGCGCTGGACGCGGCCTTTGTCAGCAAACTGGACGAAACACGCCGCAGTTTCAACTTCAAGAAAGTGCTGCTGCTCAACCCGCCGGTAAACCTGTATACCTCCATCAGCAACCTCGACAAGCTGGTACAGGCGCAGGTCAAGGGCATCAACAACACCACCACGTTCTACGAAGTGGTGCTGCAGAAGCTCACGCGCTATTTCCAGCAGAAGGGCTACATCGACCTCAACGATGCGTTGCTGTATGACATTCAGCAGTCCAAGCAGCACCTGTCCAACGAACAGATGGCCATGCTGATCGGTACCTCGTTCCGTTTCTCGGCGGCCGATATCGCGTTCACCTCCGACCTGATCAACCGCCGCGGGCTGATCACCCCGCCCAAGTTCCCGATCAGCGAGGGTACCAGCCTGGCGCCGTTCCTCAAGCGCGCGCTGCAGTGTGATTTCGACTGCTACCTGACCGACCAGGTCATCCCCATGTGGCGCGCCCGCACCGACGGCGGCAGCCTGCTGCAACTGGTGGACCAGGTGAGCCTGTACGCCTTGAAGGACTACTTGCACGACAGCCCGAAAATCGCTGTGATGCACAACGCCGACGACATCATCCTCGGCCCGGGCGACCTGGGTTTCCTGCGCAAGACCTTCGGTGATCGCCTGACCGTTTACCCGCACGGTGGCCATTGCGGCAACCTCAACTACCGCGTCAACGCCGACGCCATGCTGGAGTTCTTCCGTGGCTAAGACTTTATTCCTGGCCGCCGCACTGCTGTGTGCCGGCATGGCCCACGCCGACGACACCACCACCCCGGTTGACGGGGACGGTTTCACCGAGCCGCTCAAGCAGCTCAAGTTCAACCCGGGGCTGGACCAGCGCGAATTCGAACGCGCCAGCCTCACCGCGCTGAACGTGTACGACCCGCTGGAAAACTGGAACCGGCGCGTGTACCACTTCAACTACCGGTTCGATGAATGGGTGTTCCTGCCCGTGGTCAATGGCTACCGCTACGTGACCCCAAGCTTCCTGCGCACTGGCGTGAGCAACTTCTTCAGCAACCTGGGCGACGTGCCGAACCTGGTCAACAGCCTGTTGCAGCTCAAAGGCAAGCGCTCGCTGGAAATCACCGGCCGCCTGCTGCTCAACACCACCGTCGGTATCGCTGGCCTGTGGGACCCGGCCACCAAGATGGGCCTGCAACACCAGACCGAAGACTTTGGCCAGACCCTGGGTTTCTACGGTGTGCCGGGCGGCCCATACCTGGTGTTGCCGATCTTCGGCCCGTCGAACCTGCGTGACACCACCGGCCTGCTGTTCGACTACGGCGCCGAGTCGCAGATCAACTTCCTCAACGTGTCGCAGGAAAGCAGTCGCCACCCGGAAATCTGGGCGTTGCGCGCCGTGGACAAGCGCTACACCACCAGCTTCCGCTATGGCTCGCTGAACTCGCCGTTCGAGTATGAGAAAGTGCGCTACATCTACACCGAGTCGCGCAAGCTGCAGATCGCCGAGTAATTCCAGCCCTTGCAGCAGAGGGCTCCTGCAGGACCGGGCTTCGCCCGGTTCTGCAGGGTCAAGTCCATCCCATTGGGGAAGCGTCGGTCAGCGGCGGCGCTTTTCGTACAGCTTCGGCGACCCAGGCGGCCGCGACTTGAAGCGCCGGTGTGCCCACAGGTACTGCTCCGGGCATTCACGAATCGACGCTTCCACCCACTGGTTGATGCGCAGGCAATCAGCCTCTTCGCTTTCCCCGGGGAAATCTTCCAGCGGCGGATGAATCACCAACCGGTAACCGCTGCCATCGGCCAGGCGCTGCTGGGTGAACGGGACAACCCGCGCCTTGCCCAGCCGGGCGAACTTGGTGGTGGCCGTCACCGTGGCCGCGGGAATACCGAACAAGGGCACGAAGATGCCCTGCTTGGCGCCGTAGTCCTGGTCCGGCGCGTACCAGATGGCCCGCCCTTTGCGCAGCAGCTTGAGCATGCCTCGCACGTCTTCGCGCTCCACGGCCAGGGAATCGAGGTTATGACGTTCGCGGCCCTGGCGCTGGACGAAGTCGAACAGCGGGTTCTTGTGTTCGCGGTACATACCGTCGATGGTGTGGCGCTGACCCAGCAGGGCCGCACCGATTTCCAGGGTCGTGAAGTGCAGGGCCATCAGGATGGCACCCTCGCCGGCCTGCTGCGCCGCCTGCAAATGTTCCAGCCCCTCGATGTGTGCAAGCCGCGCCAGGCGGGCCTTTGGCCACCACCAACTCATGGCCATTTCGAAGAACGCGATGCCGGTGGAAACGAAATTTTCCTTGAGCAGACGCTGTCTTTCGACGAGCGGTAGTTCGGGGAAACACAGCTCCAGATTTCGCGCTGCGATACGGCGGCGTTCCCCGGCAATGCGGTACATACCCAGGCCCAGCAGGCGGCCGATGACCAGCAAGGCGCGGTACGGCAGCTGTACCACCAGCCACAACAGCCCAAGGCCCAGCAGCAACGGCCAGAAACGCGGGTGAAGAAAGGTTCGGTTAAAACGCGGGCGATCCATTACAGATTCCGGACAGACAACATGGCCGCGCATTCTACATGGGTTCGCCCGGCTTGCGGCTGGCGGGCGTTCTCGTTATAAGTCTCGGCACTTTTCGTTACAAGGCGCCGTTTTGCCGACCATGACCCAGACCGAACCGCTAGACCAGGAAAACGTGTTCCAGCTCAAGGGCAGCATGCTCGCCATTACCGTTCTGGAACTGGCCCGCAACAACCTTGAAGGGCTGGATCGCCAATTGGCGGCCAAGGTCGCCCAGGCCCCGAATTTCTTCAGCAACACCCCGCTGGTGCTGGCGCTGGACAAGCTGCCGGCCAGCGAAGGGGCTGTCGACCTGCCCGGCCTGATGCGCGTATGCCGCCAGCACGGCCTGCGCACGCTGGCCATTCGCGCCAGCCGGATCGAGGACATCGCCGCCGCCATCGCCATCGACCTGCCGGTGCTGCCGCCGTCGGGCGCCCGCGAGCGCACCCTCGAACTGGAGCCGCCCAAGCCGCCTGAGCCGCCCAAGCCGGTGGTCAACCCGACCAAAATCATCACCCTGCCCGTGCGCAGTGGCCAGCAGGTCTACGCCCCGGGTGGCGACCTCGTGGTCATGGCGACGGTCAGCTCCGGTGCGGAACTTCTGGCCGATGGCAACATCCATGTGTACGGCCAGATGCGCGGCCGCGCGCTGGCTGGTATCAAGGGTGACACCAAGGCCCGCATCTTCTGCCAGTACCTGGGCGCCGAGCTGCTGTCCATCGCCGGCCAGTACAAGGTGTCCGAAGACCTGCGGCGCGACCCCTTGTGGGGGGCCGGTGTACAAGTCAGCTTGTCCGGTGATGTGTTGAACATCACCCGCCTTTAACGGATACTGCCGCCATTTTCCGTACAACTTTTAAACTTGGCGGCTTATAGCCATCATCTGGCGAGCCGACTGCAGTTGTTTACAAGTCATGCTTTCATTCAGGGACTAGCAATCCTTTTTCATTAGGGGTGATACACCTTGTCCAAGATTCTCGTGGTTACATCCGGCAAAGGTGGTGTGGGCAAGACCACCACCAGCGCCGCCATCGGTACCGGTCTGGCCCTGCGTGGCCACAAGACAGTCATCGTCGACTTCGACGTGGGCCTGCGCAACCTCGACCTGATCATGGGCTGTGAACGCCGCGTGGTGTACGACTTCGTCAACGTCGTCAACGGCGAAGCCAACCTGCAGCAGGCCCTGATCAAGGACAAGCGCCTTGAGAACCTTTACGTGCTGGCTGCCAGCCAGACCCGTGACAAGGACGCGCTGACCAAGGAAGGCGTTGAAAAGGTCCTGATGGAGCTCAAGGAAACCTTCGAATACGTGGTCTGCGACTCGCCGGCCGGTATCGAGACCGGTGCCCACCTGGCGATGTACTTCGCCGACGAAGCCATCGTCGTGACCAACCCGGAAGTGTCTTCGGTACGTGACTCGGACCGTATGCTGGGCCTGCTGGCCAGCAAATCGCGCCGCGCCGAGAAAGGCGAAGACCCGATCAAGGAACACCTGCTGCTGACCCGCTACAACCCCGAGCGCGTGAGCAAAGGCGAGATGCTGGGCGTGGAAGACGTCAAGGAAATCCTGTCGGTGACCCTGCTGGGCGTCATCCCTGAATCCCAGGCGGTGCTCAAGGCTTCCAACCAGGGCGTGCCGGTCATCCTCGATGACCAGAGCGACGCTGGCCAGGCCTACAGCGATGCCGTGGACCGACTGCTGGGCAAGAACGTGGAACACCGCTTCCTCGCCATGCAGAAGAAAGGATTCTTTGAGCGGCTCTTTGGAGGCAACTGATGAGCATTTTTGACTTCTTTCGTTCCAAAAAGGTCAATACCGCGTCGGTAGCGAAAGAGCGTCTACAGATCATCGTGGCGCACGAGCGTGGCCAGCGCAGTACCCCGGACTACCTGCCCGCCCTGCAGAAAGAGCTGGTCGAGGTGATCCGCAAGTACGTGAACATCGGCAACGAGGACGTGCAGGTGGCACTGGAAAACCAGGGTAGCTGCTCGATTCTGGAACTCAACATCACCCTGCCTGACCGCTAACCCGGCCAGGCAGTACCCGCGGCGGTGGGGATCGGCGGCAGACCTGTGTCGCCTGCTTCCCGAGCTTCGCCCGGTCCCACGTGCCATGCGCTGTGGGCTCGGGGAAAGCTCGGGAGCAGGCACCACGGATCTCAGGTCGATCCTCACCGCCGTTGGCGTTTTTACCGAGACAACTTCAATGCCGCTGTCGAACATCGAAATCCTGCACCAGGACGCTGCTATCCTGGTGATCAACAAGCCCACCCTGCTGCTGTCGGTACCTGGCCGCGCCGAGGACAACAAGGACTGCCTGATCACCCGCCTGCAGGAAAACGGCTTCCCCGAGGCCCGCATCGTGCACCGCCTGGATTGGGAAACGTCGGGCATCATCCTGCTGGCCCGTGATGTCGATACCCACCGCGAGCTGTCGCGCCAGTTTCACGACCGGGAAACCGAGAAGGCCTATACCGCCCTGGCCTGGGGTCAGCCGGCTTTGGACAGTGGCAGCATCGACCTGCCATTGCGATACGACCCGCCCACCAAGCCGCGCCATGTGGTCGACCACGAACAGGGCAAGCACGCGCTGACCTTCTGGAAAGTGCTGGAGCGCTGCGGTGACTGGTGCCGCGTGGAGCTGACGCCCATCACCGGCCGCTCGCACCAACTGCGCGTGCACATGCTCTCCATCGGCCACCCGCTGCTGGGTGACGGCCTGTACGCCCACCCAGAGGCCCTGGCGGCCTACCCGCGGCTGTGCCTGCACGCCAGCATGCTGAGCTTCACCCACCCCGTGAGTGGCGAGCGCGTACGTTTCGAGTGCCCCGCGCCGTTCTGATCTGCCGCGCCCCTGTCGAACGAGCAGGCACTACGCGGCGCGCCCTTCCCGAGTTTCGCCCGGTCCCACAGAAGGGTGGCAGTCAGGCCAGTTCCGGCTAGACCTGCCATGCCTCCAGGGCTAAGTGCTTTGCCTCACTGACCCAACTGCCGCGAGGGTGTGGGACCAGGCTTGCCTGGGAAGCAGGCACCACCCTTCCCGGGCAAGCCCGGCCCCACAGGGCCGTTGCATGGTGTTTCAAGTCAGCGCACAAAGCCGGCTTCAATACGTTAAACTCGCGCCATTGCTGTCTGGAGCCACCTATGCGCGAAGCTTTGAACCAGGGCCTGATCGATTTCCTCAAGGCCTCCCCCACGCCCTTCCATGCCACCACCAGCCTGGCCATGCGCCTGGAGGCGGCCGGTTACCAACGTCTCGACGAGCGTGACACCTGGGCTACCGTCGCCGGCGGGCGCTATTACCTGACTCGCAACGACTCCTCCATCATCGCCATCAAGCTGGGCCGTCATTCGCCGTTGATTGGCGGTATCCGCCTGGTCGGCGCCCACACCGACAGCCCTTGCCTGCGCGTCAAGCCGCAGCCCGAGCTGCAACGCCAGGGCTTCTGGCAACTGGGCGTGGAAGTGTATGGCGGCGCGCTGCTGGCGCCCTGGTTCGACCGCGACCTGTCGCTGGCCGGCCGTGTCACCTTCCGCCGCGACGGCAAGGTGGAAAGCCAGCTGGTCGACTTCAAGCTGCCCATCGCCGTCATCCCCAACCTGGCCATCCACCTCAACCGCGAGGCAAACCAGGGCTGGGCCATCAATGCCCAGAACGAGTTGCCACCGATCCTGGCCCAGGTGGCCGGCGACGAGCGCCCGGACTTCCGCGCCCTGCTCACAGAGCAACTGGCCCGCGAACACGGCCTGAACGCAGACGTGGTGCTGGACTACGAGCTGAGCTTCTATGACACCCAGAACGCCGCCGTGGTCGGGCTGCATGGGGAGTTCATCGCCGGCGCGCGCCTGGACAACCTGCTGTCCTGCTACGCCGCGCTGCAGGCGCTGCTCAATGCCGACAGCGAAGAAACCTGCGTGTTCGTGGCCAATGATCACGAGGAAATCGGTTCCTGCTCGGCCTGCGGCGCCGACGGCCCGATGCTGGAGCAGACCCTGCGCCGCCTGCTGCCCGACGGCGACGACTTCGTGCGCACCATCCAGCGCTCGCTGCTGGTGTCGGCCGACAACGCCCACGGCGTGCACCCCAACTACGCCGACAAGCACGACGCCAACCACGGGCCGAAACTCAACGCCGGCCCGGTGATCAAGGTCAACAGCAACCAGCGCTACGCCACCAACAGCGAAACCGCCGGCTTCTTCCGCCATTTGTGCATGGCCGAGGAAGTACCGGTGCAGAGCTTCGTGGTACGCAGCGACATGGGTTGCGGCTCCACCATCGGCCCAATCACCGCCAGCCACCTGGGCGTGCGCACCGTGGACATCGGCCTGCCGACCTTCGCCATGCACTCGATCCGCGAACTGTGTGGCAGCCAGGACCTGGCCCACCTGGTGAAGGTGCTGGAAGCCTTCTACCGCAGCCGCGAACTGCCGTAACCCGTTCGGTCGCACGCCGCTGTCGGTGTGGGAGCCGGGTTGCCGGCGAGCTTTGTAGCCTGAAAGCTTGCTGACAACCCGGCGCCTGCCCCGAACCGCGCACTTCAACATTGCATGACACAAATCAGGTGACGACGCGCATCCGGGCCTAAACTTGAATAAGGCCCTCCCCCCAAGGACGCGCATCATGGACGAATTCACCCTTCTGCTCATGCAGGTCACGGCCAGCCTCGGCCTGCTCACCCTCGGTTTCAGCCTGCGCGAGCGCAACCTCGGCGTGCTGATGATCTGGTTCGGCATGCTCTGCCTGCTGGGCATCGTGCTTTACAAGATCCTCGTCCGAATTGGCGCTTAAGCACTCGCATTGCCCCGGCACGCCTCGTACACTGCCTCGATCTGGAATTACCCTGAGTCTATTGCCGCGTGCCTGCCTTTTTCCGTCTGCCTGCCTTTTTCACCCTGTTGCTGATCTGCCTGCTGGCCACCCTGCCAACGGCCCAGGCTGCGGGCCTGCCGAGCCTGCTGGGCAGCTCGCAGAAAACCCAGCCCGAGCCCACCGAACCCCTGGCACAATCGCTGGACGAGGTGATCAAGTCACTGGAAAACGACCAGCAACGTACCCAACTGCTGACTGACCTCAAGCGCCTGCGCGACACCACCAAGAAGGCCCAGCCGGCCGGTGAGGAAGGTGTGCTCGGGCTGATCGGCAGCACCCTTGGCCATTTCGAGAAACAGTTTTCCGGCGACGACAGTCCCTTCTCGCGCTGGTCCACCGAAGCGGACCAGGCCAAGCAGGAACTGTCCGACCTGATGCTGCCACTGGCCGAGTGGCCGCCGATCATCTTCGCCTTCGTGCTGATCATCCTGGTGTGGAGCCTGCTGGCGTACGCGCTGAACTGGATCAGCCATCACATCCGCATGCGCTTCGGCCTCAGCGAAGAACTGCCGCAGCTGCCGCGTACCCTCGACCTGCTACGCTTTGCCCTGCGCAAGCTGGGGCCCTGGCTGGTGGCGCTGATCATTACGGTGTGGGTGGGTTATGCCCTGCCCTCCTCACTGGGCAAGGACCTGGCCATGGTGCTGGCCTATGCACTGGTGGTGGGCACCTGTTTCTCGGCGATCTGCGTGGTGGCGTTTTCACTGCTCGACGGCCCGCACCGCCACCGCGCCCTGTACATCCTGCGCCACCAGGCATTCCGCCCACTGTGGCTGATCGGCAGCTTCGCCGCCTTCGGCGAAGCCCTCAACGACCCGCGCCTGGTCGCCAGCCTTGGCTCACACCTCGCCCACCTGGCGGCGACCCTGGCCAATGTCATGGCGGCGCTGTGCAGCGGCATGTTCATTCTGCGTTTCCGCCGCCCCATCGCGCACCTGATCCGCAACCAGCCCCTGGCCCGGCGCCTGACCCGTCGCGCCCTGAGCGACACCATCGATATCCTCGGCACCTTCTGGTACCTGCCGGCGCTGGTGCTGGTAGGCCTCTCGCTGGTGGCCACGTTCATCAATGCCGGTGACACCAGCGCCGTGTTGCGCCAGTCGCTGGTGTGCACGGTGCTGCTGGTGCTGTGCATGGTCTGCAATGGCCTGGTGCGCCGCCATTTCAACAAGCCGCGCAAAGGCATCAAGCGTCAGGCCGTGTACTTCGAGCGTTTGCGCAGCTTCGGCTACACCCTGGCGCACCTGGCGATCTGGCTGTGCTTCGTCGAACTGGGCCTGCGGGTGTGGGACATGTCGCTGATACGCTTCACCGAAGGTGACGGCCACGACATCAGCGTCAAGCTGTTCAGCCTGGCGGGCACCCTGATTCTGGCGTGGCTGGTGTGGATACTGGCCGATACCGCCGTGCACCACGCCCTCACCCACTCGCGCAAGGGCCTGGCCAATGCCCGCGCGCAAACCATGATGCCGCTGATCCGCAACGTCCTGTTCATCGCCATCTTCATCATCGCCGCCATCGTCGCCCTGGCGAACATGGGCATGAACGTCACGCCGCTGCTGGCCGGTGCCGGTGTGATCGGCCTGGCGATCGGCTTCGGCGCCCAGTCGCTGGTAGCCGACCTGATCACCGGCCTGTTCATCATCATCGAAGACTCCCTGGCCATCGACGACTACGTGGACGTGGGCGGCCACCTGGGCACGGTGGAAGGCCTGACCATCCGCACGGTTCGCCTGCGGGACATCGACGGCATTGTCCACACCATTCCGTTCAGCGAGATCAAGAGCATCAAGAACTACTCGCGCGAATTCGGCTACGCGATTTTCCGCGTCAACGTACCGCACACAATGGACATCGACACGGCCATCAAGCTGATGCGCGACGTCGGTCAGAAAATGCGTACCGACCCGCTGCAGCGCCGCAACATCTGGTCGCCCCTGGAGATCCAGGGCGTGGAGAGTTTCGAGGCCGGCACCGCCATCCTTCGCGCCCGCTTCAAGACCGCGCCCATCAAGCAATGGGAAGTGTCCCGAGCCTTCAACCTGGCGCTCAAGCGCCAGCTGGACGAAAGCGGCCTGGACCTGGCCACCCCACGCCTGAGCGTGCAGGTGGTCACCAGCGCGGGCGGCGCGGTCAGCGCCCAAGCCCAGGATGCTTCGGCCTGACGTGTGTCGATTATGACAATAGACCTGTCATCCCCCACGGGGTAGCGTGGGGTCTGGACTCAGTGAAGTGCAGTAGAGGAACGACGTGATGCTTGGCCCCGAGCTAGAGAGCCAACTGCGGCAAATCGACGATGCGTATTTCCGCCACACCGGCAGGCACCTGCCCATGGCGATACCCGGTGCCCCCGTGGACCTGCAATGGGTGCATGAAGAAGCGCCCTACGGCCTGCTGGCCCACGACGGCAGTGACACACCTCGCTTCGTCTATGCCAATGAACAGGCATTGCGCTGTTTCGACTACCCGCTGGAACAGTTCATCGGCATGGTTTCGGAACTCAGCTCGCCGCCCAGCCAGCGCACCTCCCGCCAGCACTACCTGAACCGTGTGCAACGTGCCGGCTACAGCTTCAATTATCAGGGCGAACGCTATTCGCGCAGCGGCCAGACCTTCCAGATCTACGACGGCGAGATCTGGGAAATATCAACGCCTCAGGCCGCTCGGCGGGCGGGGCAAGCATCGCTGTTCTGGCTCACGGAAGTGGAAATCAAGGCGGCGAGACATCGGCTCTGAGACGAATGGCGTCGTGGCGCCAGTATTCCAGGTCGCAATCGATGAGCCGGCCCTGCTGGTCATGGTTGACCCGCGTGATACGCAGCCCGGGGCTGCCCACTGATACCTTCAACGCACTCGCGGCTTCGGCACGCAATGCCGTGGGCGCCATCTCGAAACACACCCGGCCGTAGTCGATGCCGTAATGCCGGGCATAGATTTCGGTCAACGGCTGGTTCAGGTCCAGTTCCAGGATGCCAGGGAAATACTGCGGGTTGAGGTAATGCTCCACGTACAGCACCAGGCGCTGATCAATGCGCCGGGTGCGGCACAACTGGATCACGCTGGACAGCGGCGGCAGTTGCAGGCTGGCGCAGATGGCCGCCGTAGCGGGTACCAGGCGGCCTGACAGCAGTTGCGTCGACGGTTCGCGGCCCTGCTCGCGGACCATGGCGTGGAAGTGGCTGCGCTTCATCAGGTCGTAGGTCAGGCGCGGGGGCGAGATGAACCAGCCGCGGCGCTCCTCGCGGTAGATCAACCCCCTGGCCTCCAGTTGCACCAGCGCCTCGCGCAAGGTGATGCGCGTGGTGTCGAACACCTCGCTGAGCTTGCGCTCGGCCGGCAGCTGGCAGCCTGGCGCCAGCAGGCCGTGCTGAATCTGTTCCTGCAGGGCCTGGCAGATCGCCGTGACGGCCCGGGGTGCACTGTTACGCATCATTTCAACCTGCCTGGTCTAGTCCAGCTACAAAAAGGGGCAACGCACCGCTGGGGCTGCCCTGGCTGCAGCCTAGGCAAAATAAATGACCACGGGATGACAGCCGGCCCGGAAACGCCCTACAGACCCGGTCCCAACCCCTTACAGATCAAGCCGTTAAAACTGAACTACGCTTACTGCCCACGGGTGCCAAGGGTGCTTGTGCAAGGGCCGCGCCAGCGCGCCCTACATCAAATTGTCATCACTGCACCCTAGATTGGCTCAGGTATTGCTGATCTAGACCACTACCGCAACACCGTCCAGACAAAACCAGCGTTCACTGAACGCGCCCAAGGAGCTTCGGATGAAAAAGCTTTTCCTGGCATCACTGGTAGGCATGGGCATCGCCATGAGCATCAATGCCATGGCCGCCGACGTCGATTTGAAAACCCTGGAAGCGGCCGCAAAGGCCGAAGGCGCGGTCAACAGCGTCGGCATGCCCGATGACTGGGCCAACTGGAAAGGCACCTGGGCGGGGCTGCTGGCCAAATATGGCCTGACCCACATGGACACCGACATGAGCTCGGCCCAGGAAGTGGCCAAGTTCGATGCTGAGAAAGACAATGCCAGCGCCGATATCGGCGACGTGGGCGCCGCCTTCGGCCCCATCGCCACAGCCAAGGGCGTGACCCAGCCGTACAAGCCCACCACCTGGGAACAGATCCCGGACTGGGCCAAGGACAAGGACGGCCACTGGGCATTGGCCTACACCGGCACCATCGCGTTCATCATCAACAAGCAACTGGTCAAGGACGATGACGCGCCGAAAAGCTGGGCCGACCTGGAGAAAGGCAAGTACAAGGTCGCCATCGGTGACGTGAGCACCGCCGCCCAGGCCGCCAACGGCGTGCTGGCCGCCGCCATCGCCCGTGGCGGTGACGAAACCAACCTGGCCCCGGGCCTGGAACTGTTCACCAAGCTGGCCCAGCAGAAACGCCTGTCGCTGGCCAACCCCACCATCCAGACCCTGGAAAAGGGTGAGGTGGAAGTCGGCGTGGTCTGGGACTTCAACGGCCTGAGCTACCGCGACAAGATCGACCCCACCCGCTTCACGGTGCTGATCCCCTCCGACGGCACGGTCATTTCGGGCTACACCACCATCATCAACAAATACGCCAAGCACCCCAATGCCGCCAAGCTGGCGCGTGAATACATCTTCAGCGACGAAGGCCAGTTCAACCTGGCGCGCGGGCATGCCCGGCCGATTCGTGCCGAGTACCTGAAACTGCCGCAAGACGTGGCCGACAAGCTGCTGCCCAACGAGCAGTACAAGAATGCCAAGCCGATCAAGAACCCTGATGCCTGGGAGAAGAGCTCCAAGGCCTTGCCGCAGCAGTGGAACGAGCAGGTCATCATCGAAATGAACTGACCGACGCCGCTCTTTTCCCGGCCTTCTCCCGGCCCTGCAGGGATCAGCGCTTTTCTGCAGGCCGGGCGAAGCTCGGGAAGGCCACCCCATGATCCACAAGGCGAGCACCATGCCCCACAAAACCCTTCTGGTATTGCTCGACGGCCTCAGCTACCAGGTCGCCGAGCACGCCATGGGCCACCTGCACGCCTACGTGGCTGCCGGCAAGGCTGCGCTGTACCAACTGGAATGCGAGCTGCCAGCCCTGTCACGCCCGCTGTACGAATGCATTCTCACCGGCGTCGCGCCCATCGACAGCGGCATCGTGCACAACAATGTCAGCCGCCTGTCCAGCCAGCGCAGCGTGTTCCACTATGCCCGCGACGCCGGCAAGGTCACCGCAGCCGCGGCCTATCATTGGGTCAGCGAACTCTACAACCGCTCGCCCTTCGACGCTGCCCGTGACCGCCACACCGTGGCGCCGCAGCTGCCTATCCAGTACGGGCACTTCTACTGGGCCGATCACTACCCCGATTCCCACCTGTTCGCCGACGGTGAAGACCTGCGCCTGCGCCACGCGCCGGACTTTCTGCTGATACACCCCATGAACATCGACGATGCCGGGCACAAGCACGGCCTCGACAGCCCGCAATATCGCAACAGCGCCCGCGGCGCCGACGTGATCCTGGCGGACTACCTGCAAGGCTGGCTGGACGGCGGCTACCAGGTGCTGGTGACCGCCGACCACGGCATGAACAACGACCGCTCCCACAACGGCCTGCTACCCGAGGAACGCCAGGTACCGCTGTTCGTGCTGGGCGATGCCTTCAGCCTGGACCCACAGGCACGCCCGCGGCAACTCGAACTGTGCGGCACCCTGTGCCAGTTGCTGGGCGTGCCCCACGACAAACCCTTCTGCCGGGAGCTGCTCAAATGAGCCGACCACGTAGTGGCAAGGGCTGGGCCCTGCTGTGCCTGGTGCCATTCGCCCTGGTGTTCATCGTGTTTCAGATCGCCCCGCTCGCGTGGGTGGCGTTGCACAGCCTGCGCACCGACAGCGGCTGGGGCGTGGAAAACTTCGTCGCAGCCTTCAGTTCGCGCTTCTATCGCCAGGCCATGCAGTTCAGCCTGGAGATCAGCTTCTGGTCCAGCCTGTTCGGCATCATCATCGCTGTCCTGGGCAGCTACTCCCTGCGCCGGGTGGACTCCAAGCTGCGCGACTTCGTCAGTGCCTTCGCCAACATGACCAGCAACTTCGCCGGGGTGCCGCTGGCCTTTGCCTTCATCATCCTGCTGGGGTTCAACGGCAGCCTGACCATGGTCCTCAAGCAGGCCGGGCTGATCGAAGACTTCAACCTGTATTCCAAGACCGGCCTGATCATTCTCTACACCTACTTCCAGATTCCCCTGGGCGTGCTCCTTCTCTACCCCGCCTTCGACGCGTTGCGTGAAGACTGGCGCGAGTCCTCAGCGCTGCTGGGGGCCAGCGCCTGGCAATACTGGCGTCATATCGGCCTGCCGGTACTGACCCCGGCGCTGCTGGGCACCTTCGTGATCCTGCTGGCCAACGCCCTGGGCGCCTACGCCACGGTGTATGCCCTGACCACCGGCAACTTCAACGTACTGCCCATCCGCATCGCCGCCATGGTGGCCGGCGACATCAGCCTCAACCCCGACCTGGCCGCCGCGCTGGCGATGATTCTGGTGGGCATGATGACCCTGGTCACCCTCGTCCATCAGTGGCTGTTGAAGAGGAGCTACCATGTCGCGCGCTGAAACCGGCCCGGCCAGCCTCTACCACAGGGTAGTCACGTGGCTGCTGTTCCTGATCCTGCTGCTGCCCCTGGCAGGCACCTTGCTCTATTCCCTGGCCACCAGCTGGTCGGCGACCATCCTGCCCAGCGGCCTGACCTTGCACTGGTACCTGGACCTGTGGAGCGACACGCGCTTCCTGCACGCGTTCGGCCAGTCGCTGGTGGTGTGCCTGGGCGCCCTGGTGCTGTCGGTGGTGCTGATCCTGCCACTGCTGTTCGTGGTGCATTACCACTTTCCGCGTCTGGACGCGCTGATGAACATCCTGATCCTGCTGCCCTTCGCGGTGCCGCCAGTGGTGTCCTCGGTGGGGCTGCTGCAACTGTATGGGTCGGGCCCGATGGCCATGGTCGGCACACCCTGGATTCTGATCGGCTGCTACTTCACCGTGGCCTTGCCGTTCATGTACCGGGCCATCACCAACAACCTGCAGGCCATCAACCTGCGCGACCTGATGGACGCCGCCCACCTGCTGGGCGCCAGCACCTTCCAGGCCGCGCTGCTGGTGGTGCTGCCCAACCTGCGCAAAGGCCTGATGGTGGCGCTGCTGCTGTCGTTCTCGTTCCTGTTCGGCGAGTTCGTGTTCGCCAACCTGCTGGTAGGTACTCGCTACGAAACCCTGCAGGTGTACCTCAACAACATGCGCAACAGCAGCGGGCACTTCAACAGCGCGCTGGTGATTTCCTATTTCCTGTTTGTGCTGGTGCTGACCTGGGCCGCCAACCGCCTGAACAAGGACAAAGACTGAGATGAGTTTCGTCAGCGTCGAACAACTGCAAAAGCACTACGGCGACACGCCCGTGTTCAGCGACATCAACTTCACCATCGCCCGGGGCGAATTCGTCACCTTGCTGGGCCCTTCCGGCTGCGGCAAGTCCACTCTGCTGCGCTGCATCGCCGGCCTGACCGCGGTCAACAGCGGCCGTATCCTGCTGGAAGGCCAGGACCTCGTCCCCCTCAGCCCGCAGAAGCGCGACATCGGCATGGTGTTCCAGAGCTATGCCCTGTTTCCCAACATGACCGTGGAGCAGAACGTGGCCTTCGGGCTGCGCATGCAGAAAATCGACAAAGGCCAGATCCACCAGCGCGTCAGCGAGGTGCTGGCCCTGGTGGAGCTGCACGAACTGGCCAACCGCTACCCGCACCAACTGTCAGGCGGCCAGTGCCAACGGGTGGCACTGGCGCGCTCGCTGGTCACCCGCCCACGCCTGCTGTTGCTGGACGAGCCCCTGTCGGCCCTGGATGCACGCATTCGCAAGCACCTGCGCGAGCAGATCCGCGCCATCCAGCAGGAACTGGGGCTGACTACCATCTTCGTGACCCACGACCAGGAAGAAGCGCTGACCATGAGCGACCGCATCTTCCTGATGAACAAGGGCAAGATCGTCCAGAGTGGCGACGCGCAGAGTCTCTACACCGCACCCACCGATGCCTTCGCCGCCGGCTTCATCGGCAACTACAACCTGCTGGACGCCGAGCAGGCGGGCAAGCTGCTGCAACGGCCCGTCCACACGCGCCTGGCCATCCGCCCGGAAGCCATCAGCCTGAGCCTGAGCGGCGAACTGGACGGCGAGATCCGCAGCCACAGCCTGCTGGGCAATGTGATTCGCTACCGCGTGCAGGCCCGGGGCGTGGAATTGGTGGTCGATGTACTCAACCGCTCGGCGAGCGACCTGTTACCCAATGGGCAGCGAGTATCACTGAGCATCGATCCGCAGGCGCTTTGTGAGGTAGCCTGACGGCAGCCGCGAGCTTCATGTGAACGCGGCGCCTTTTCTCGCAGCTTGCAGCCTGTAGCGTGCAACTGCCTTCAGGCCTTGAGCAGGAGGTAATTCTTAAATGGCATTGGCAATCTTCGACCTGGACGAAACCTTGATCCACGGTGACTGCGCCACCCTGTGGAGCGAGCAGATGGGCCGCCTGGGCTGGGTCGACCCGGAGTCGTTCATGCGCAAGAACAATGAACTGATGGACGCCTACAGCCAGGGCAAACTGGCCATGGAAGACTACATGGCCTTCAGCCTGGAGCCGATGATCGGCCGCACGCCGGAGGAAGTCGAGCACCTGGTGGGCCCCTGGGTCGAGGACTTCATCGAACCGATCATCTTCAGCGACGCCACCAGGACCATCGCCCAGCATCGCCAGGCTGGCGACCGCATCCTGATCATCTCGGCCTCGGGCACGCACCTGGTCGGCCCCATCGCCGAGCGCCTGGGCGTGGATGAAATACTCGCCATCGAACTGGACGTCCAGCACGGCGTCTACAGCGGCGCCACGGTCGGCACATTGACCTACCGCGAAGGCAAGATCACCCGCTTGCTGGAATGGCTGGACCAGGAAGAAGAAAACCTGGAAGGCGCGACATTCTACTCAGACTCGCGCAATGACCTGCCGTTGCTGCTCAAGGTGGACCACCCCCATGTAGTCAACCCTGACCCGGTGCTGCGTGAGCACGCCGAGCAGGCGGGCTGGCCGGTTCATCACTGGGTGTGATTGCGTTGGTAGACCTCTTCCCCCATGGCTGCGATCTGCCCTTCGATCAAGGCATCGAAGGGTTTGAGCAGTGGCTGGAATGACGCGGGTGCTTCCAGTACCTCAAGTGCCTGGGTAATCGCCTCGATGGTCGACAACGCGCCGGGCCCGGGGGCCTTGCGCAGCCGGTAGCGCGATGGCGGCGCGCCATCCAGGGTAACCCGAGGCAAGGCGGCCAGCGCCGGGTTGAGGTGCAGCAGTTTGCGGGCCTTGCGCCAGGTGCCGTCGGGTACTACCAGCAACCAGGGGCGATCATCGGGGGCATAGGCCTGGATCACCTGGGCCTCTTCGCCGGGGAACAGCAGGCAGGCGCGGTAGCCCGGTGGGTTCAGCAAGGTTTCGAGCCCGTCGAACGTCTCACCGACTATCAGCTGAGCGCTGGCCAGGCCAAGGGCTGCCAGGCGCGCAGTGTTGAGGGCGTGATTGACTTCGCTGGGGTGCTGCAGGATGAGCACGCGCGTCTGGCTGGGCAGGCTGGGGATCAGCGCGCACAGGCAGCGGGATTCGGGGCGTTGGCAGCGGGGGCATTGAATTCGAGGCATTGGCTATTTTGCCACAGGATCGCCTGTGTCGGGCCAGGTGGCGTGGGGCGTCAGGCATCCTGAGCGCTCCGTTCCCGAGCTTCGCCCGGTTCCACAAGGAAACACGCCGCCCCCGCGGCCATTCCCTGTGGGACCGGGCGCCAGCTCGGGAAGCAGGCGCCGCGGACTGTCAGGCATTTTTCGCCGGTCAGCGGCTGAACCGCTCGGCCAGGTTGTGGAGGTATTCGGCCATGCGCTCCAGTTCCTGGCTGACTTCGGCCCCCTGGCGCGCCTGGTTGGCGCTGCGGTCGCAGAGCTGGGCGATGCGGGTGATCTGCTGGTTGATGTCTTCGGCCACGTGGCTTTGTTGTTCCGAGGCGGTTGCCATCTGCTGGCTCATGCCGGTGATGCGGCTGACCGCCTGGGTGATGCCCACCAGGGCGGTCTGCACGGCTTCTACGCTCTGTACGCTTTCCTGGGAAATCTGCTGCCCACGGTCTGCCGTCTGCACCGCACGGGTGGCACCCGATTGCAAGGAGGTGATGATCTGGTGGATCTGCTCGGTAGAGGTGCGGGTACGCATGGCCAGGGAGCGCACTTCGTCGGCCACCACGGCGAAACCACGGCCCTGCTCGCCCGCCCGGGCCGCTTCGATGGCGGCATTGAGGGCCAGCAGGTTGGTCTGCTCGGCAATGGCGGTGATCACGTCGGCGACGCTGCCGATGGACTGGGTTTCCTGCGCCAAGGCATTGACCGCCTGGCCAATCTCGGTCACCGCATTGCTCATCAGGCCCATGGCCTGCAGGCTCTGCTCGGCCAATGCACTGCCTTGCTGCGCGAGCTGGTCGGCGTCGGCAGCGGCCACGGCGGTGTTCTGCACGTTGTGGGTGACTTCCTGGATAGTAGCGGCCATTTCGGCAATGGCAGTGGCCGACTGATCGGTCTCGCTGCGCTGGCGGTCGAGCAGTTCAGCCTGCACGCCGGAGAGGTCGGAAGACTGCGAGGCGCGCTCGCGCACACTGACGCCAGCGTCCACCAGCCGCGTCAAGGCGGTCTGCAGCCGTGCTTCCTCGCTGTACATGGCCAGCTCCAGGCGGCCCTGGGCACCCGGGGTATCGCTGTAGGTCAGGGCCACCAACGGGCTGGTGAAGGATTTCGGGTGTTCATCGAGGGTGCGTTCGATGTCGCGTACCTGCCGGCGCTCGGTCAGGCCCCACGCCCCCACCAGGCTCAGCAGCACCACCGCCAGCGCCAGGTAGCCGTCGAGCAGGAAATGGCTGAACACCGATACGGCTGCGGCGGCAAGGATGGGCCAGCCGCGCTGAAACATCTTGCCCAGCCGCGCTGCTGGGGAAACCGGCGACTTGCCCGCCCGCAGCCGTGCATACAGGGCTTCGGCACGGCGGATCTGATCGCGGGTGGGGAGCGAACGTACCGATTCAAAGCCGCTGATGCGGCCGTTTTCATAGATGGCGGTGACGTAGGCACTCACCCAATAGAAGTCGCCATTCTTTGAGCGGTTCTTGACCACCCCCATCCATGGCTTGCCGGTCTTGATGGTGTCCCACATCTGCGCGAACACCGCAGCCGGCATGTCCGGATGGCGGACCAGGTTGTGGGGCTTGCCCACCAGTTCGTCGTAGGTAAAGCCACTGATGCTGACGAAAGCATCGTTGCAGTAGGTGATATGACTGTTGAGGTCAGTGGTGGAAATCAGCCGCTGTTCGCTTGAAAACGTGCGTTCGGTATGGGTAACGGGCATATTCATGCGCATCGGGGCGGTCCCTGCTGTCGATGAAGAAAGGTCATCAAGCCCTGAAAGGTGTAGCAGACCCTTTCAAGGGTGTAGGGCCCTTCGACGCGGGAAGTTTCAAAAAACGCACAAATAATGGCCTCTTGCCGCTGCGGCCAAACGCCACAGGCAACATTCACACCGGAGTCAATTGCGCTTTCAGCAGGTCGCGGAACGTCTGAATCAGCGGTTCCCGACTGCGTCCGCGGCGGGTGATCATGGAAAATGGCGCCTGATAGCCGAAGGTCGCTGGGGATAGTACGCGCAAGTCGCCCTTGTCTGCCCAGGGTTGGGCGTAGTGCTCGGGCAGGTAGCCAATGTAGGCGCCGGACAGCACCAGAATCAGCTGGGCCTCCATGGACTCCACTGTCGCGGCGCTGTGCTTGAAACCGTGGCGCGCCAGCTCGGCCTGGCTCCAGTAGCCGCGGCCGACCATGCGTTGCTGGGTAATGACCTGCTCGGGAATACGCCGCTCGGCGTACAGCGGGTGGCGGTTGCTGCAGTACAGCCAGTGCTGCTCGCGGTACAACGGCTGGTAGACCAGGCCGCTCATGCGCGTGGAGAACGCCCCGATGGCCAGGTCCAGGCGGTTTTCCTGCACGCCCAGTTGCAACTCGTACGGGCTGGAGACGGAAAGATGCAAGTGCACCGCCGGATGTTCCTGGCAATAGGCGCCGATGGCTTCGGCAAACGGCAGTGCGCGGTCGCTGACCGTGGAGTCGATCACCCCCAGGTTGAGGGTTCCGCGCAGCTCGCCTTTGAGGGCGGCGGCGTACTGCTCGAAGCCTTCCATTTCCGCCATAAGGCGCAGGGTTTCCTGATGAAACAGCTCGCCCTTGCTGGTCAGGCTGAAACCGCCGCGGCCGCGGTGGCACAGCACGATGCCCAGGGCGGCCTCGAGCTGGCTCATGTAGGTACTGATGGCCGAGGTGGACAGGTTCAGTTCCTGCTGGGCGTTGGCGAAGCCCTGGTGGCGGACAACGCTGACGAAGATGCGCAGCAGTTTCAGGTCGGGGAGTGCGTTGGCCATGGTCTCTGACATCGAGTGAGGTTCTTATGGGAAACAGAGCTTCCCGGTTCCGCATCAAACAGAGTGTACCTGCATTAGTTCAGAAATATCTGAACTAAGTATTTCTCGGTAGCGATTCTTCAAGCGCACTACCTTTTGCAGACTCCGCCTCAACGTGCCGGCTTCAGACCGTGCTTCAAGAAAAAAGACAAACGATGAGGTAACCCGTGGACAAGATTCTTCACCAACCACTGGGCGGTAACGAAATGCCGCGTTTCGGCGGCATCGCCACCATGATGCGCCTGCCGCACCTGCAAACCGCAGCCGGCCTGGACGCGGCCTTCGTCGGTATTCCCCTGGACATCGGTACTTCGCTGCGCTCCGGCACCCGCTTCGGCCCGCGTGAGATCCGCGCCGAATCAGTGATGATCCGCCCCTACAACATGGCCACCGGTGCCGCACCCTTCGACTCCCTGTCTGTGGCCGACATCGGCGACGTCGCGATCAACACCTTCAACCTGCTGGACGCCGTGCGCATCATCGAAGAAGCCTACGACGAGATACTGGAACACAATGTCATCCCGCTGACCCTGGGCGGCGACCACACCGTGACCCTGCCGATCCTGCGCGCCATCCACAAGAAGCATGGCAAGGTCGGCCTGGTGCACATCGACGCCCACGCCGACGTCAACGACCACATGTTCGGCGAGAAGATCGCCCACGGCACCACCTTCCGCCGCGCCGTGGAGGAAGGCCTGCTGGACTGCGACCGTGTGGTGCAGATCGGCCTGCGCGCCCAAGGCTATACCGCCGAAGACTTCAACTGGAGCCGCAACCAGGGCTTCCGCGTGGTGCAGGCCGAAGAATGCTGGCACAAGTCGCTGGCGCCCCTGATGGAGGAAGTGCGCGCCAAGGTCGGCGACGGTCCGGTGTACCTGAGCTTCGACATCGACGGCATCGACCCGGCCTGGGCACCGGGCACTGGCACCCCGGAAATCGGCGGGCTGACCACCATCCAGGCCATCGAGATCGTGCGCGGCTGTCAGGGCCTGGACCTGGTTGGCTGCGATCTGGTAGAAGTCTCGCCGCCCTATGACACCACTGGCAACACCTCATTGCTGGGCGCCAACCTGCTGTATGAAATGCTCTGCGTATTACCGGGCGTGGTGCACCGCTGAGGACATGGCCATGAACGCGCGCGAACAAGTATTGAAAGCCGCTGCCGAACTGGTCACGGCCTTCGCCAGCAACGACCGCGAAGCCTATTTCGGGGCGTTCACGGCCGATGCCAGCTTCGTGTTCCACACCCTCGAACAGCCCCTGCTGTCCCGTGATGCTTACCGCGAGGTATGGGACGGCTGGCGGCGCGAGGATGGCTTCGAGGTGCTGGAATGCACCTCGAGCAATGCCGTGGTCAGCCTTCAGGGCGACATGGCGATATTCATGCATGACGTGGCGACACAACTGCGCATGCAAGGGGAGCTGTACTTTAGCCAGGAACGCGAAACCATTGTGTTTCGCCAACAACAAGAAGGCCGCTGGCTGGCCTGCCACGAACATTTGTCCGCCGCACCCACGACACTGCCCTCCCCTTGACCGCCGCGACGCCCGCACAGACGGGCGCCCGCAATGATCGGAGCAGATCATGAACAATAACAACAGCACAACAGGCATCAGCCAGATAGAAACCTTCGGGGTGGAGCAGATCCCCGACCATGAAAGGAATGCCAAGCCCCTCGACCTGTTCCGCCTGATCTTTGGCGGCGCCAACACCTTTTCCACCGCGGTGCTGGGCAGCTTCCCCGTGCTGTTCGGCCTGTCGTTCCAGGCCGGCCTGGTGGCCGTGCTGCTGGGCACCCTGGTGGGCGCGGTGATCCTGGCCCCCATGGGCTTGTTCGGCGCCATCAATGGCACCAACAACGCCGTGTCGTCCGGCGCCCACTTCGGCGTGCATGGGCGTATTGTCGGTTCGTTCCTGTCGCTGCTCACCGCCATCGCCTTCTTTTCCCTGTCGGTGTGGAGCTCGGGCGACGCGCTGGTAGGCGGCGCCAAGCGCCTGATCGGCCTGCCAGAAACCGACCTGAGCCTGGGCTTGACCTACGGGCTGTTCGCGCTCCTGGTACTGGCCGTGTGCATCTACGGCTTCCGCTTCATGCTGTGGGTCAACAAGATCGCCGTATGGACCGCCAGCATCCTGTTCCTGTCGGGTATCGCCGCATTCGCCGGAGCCTTCGACGTCAATTATGCAGGTACCGTCAGCCACGGCCAGGCCGGCTTCTGGGCGGCTTTCATCGGTGCGTCGCTGGTGGCCATGAGCAACCCGATTTCGTTCGGCGCGTTTCTGGGTGACTGGTCGCGCTACATCCCACGCACCACCGCCAAGTCGCGGATCATGGGCGCGGTGATCTGCGCGCAGTTGGCCACCCTGCTGCCCTTGCTGTTCGGCCTGGCCACGGCGACCATCGTCGCCACCCAGGCGCCGGACTACATCGCCAACAACAACTACGTGGGCGGCCTGCTGGCCGTATCGCCAGGCTGGTTCTTCCTGCCGGTGTGCCTGTTGGCGGTGATCGGCGGCATGTCCACCGGCACCACAGCGCTGTATGGCACGGGCCTGGACATGTCCAGCGTGTTCCCGCGGCTGCTGTCGCGGGTGCAGGCGACCTTGCTGATCGGTGTGATGTCGATTGCCTTCATCTTCATCGGCCGCTTCGCCTTCAACCTGGTGCAGAGCGTGTCGACCTTCGTGGTGCTGATCATTACCTGCACTACGCCCTGGATGGTGATCATGCTGATTGGCCTGCTGACCCGGCGTGGCTGGTATTGCCCTGATGACCTGCAAGTGTTCACCCGGGGTGAACAGGGCGGGCGCTACTGGTTTCACCACGGCTGGAACTGGCGCGGCCTTGGGGCCTGGATTCCCAGCGCACTGGTGGGCCTGTGTTTCGTCAACCTGCCGGGGCAGTTCGTCGGCCCGCTGGGCAACCTGGCCGGCGGTATCGATATCAGCCTGCCGGTCACCCTGGGGTTGGCGGCAGTGCTGTACCTGGTGCTGCTCAAGGTGGTCCCGGAACCGGCCGCGGTCTACGGCCCGAACGGTGCGCGCGGTAAAACCGCGGTGCCCAGCGGCGCCACCGCCTGACCGTTTTGCCCACGTATAGGCAGCACCCCCAATAAGAAACAAACCTGGAGAGATTTCCCATGGCTTTGGATATTTTCGTCGTCGCGATCTACGCGGCAGGCATGCTGCTGCTTGGCTGGTACGGCATGCGCAAGGCAAAAACCCATGAAGATTACCTGGTGGCGGGCCGCAACCTGGGCCCGTCGCTGTACATGGGTACCATGGCCGCGACCGTACTGGGTGGCGCGTCGACCGTCGGCACCGTGCGCCTGGGCTACGTGCACGGCATTTCCGGCTTCTGGCTGTGCGCAGCCCTGGGCCTGGGCATCGTCGCACTCAACCTGTTCCTGGCCAAACCACTGCTGAAGCTGAAGATCTTCACCGTTACCCAGGTCCTGGAAAAACGCTACAACCCCATGGCCCGCCAGGCCAGCGCGGTGATCATGCTGGCGTACGCGCTGATGATTGGCGTGACGTCCATCCTGGCGATCGGCACGGTGCTCCAGGTGCTGTTCGGCCTGCCGTTCTGGCTGTCGGTGGTATTGGGCGGCGGCGTGGTGGTGGTGTACTCGACCATCGGTGGCATGTGGTCGCTGACCCTGACCGACATCGTCCAGTTCGTGATCAAGACAGTCGGCCTGATGTTCATCCTGTTGCCCATCTGCCTGTACCGGGTGGGGGGCTGGGATGAACTGGTGGCCAAGTTGCCGGCGTCGAGCTTCAGCTTCACCAGCATCGGCTGGGACACCATCATCACCTATTTCATGATCTACTTTTTCGGCATCCTCATTGGCCAGGACATCTGGCAACGGGTGTTTACCGCCAAGAGCGAGAAGGTGGCGGTATACGCCGGTACCACCGCTGGCATTTACTGCATTTTCTACGGCCTGGCCTGCGCACTGATCGGCATGGCTGCCCATGTGCTACTGCCGGATCTGGACAACGTCAACAACGCCTTCGCCGCCATCGTCAAGGCCAGCCTGCCTGATGGCCTGCGCGGCCTGGTGATTGCCGCCGCCCTGGCCGCCATGATGTCCACCGCCAGCGCTGGCCTGCTGGCTGCCTCCACGGTGCTCACCGAAGACTTGCTGCCCAAGTTGCGGGGCGGCAAGCAGTCAAGCCTGGGCATCAACCGTCTGTTTACCCTGCTGACCGGTGTGGCAGTACTGGGCATCGCCCTGGTGGTCAACGACGTGATCAGCGCCCTGACCCTGGCGTACAACCTGTTGGTGGGCGGCATGCTGATTCCGCTGATGGGGGCCATTTTCTGGAAACGGGCAACGACCTCGGGGGCAATTTGCAGCATGACACTGGGGTTCATCACCGCGTTGGTGTTCATGTTCAAGGATGGTCTGGACGCCAATACGCCCATCTATTACAGCCTGGCGGTTGGGCTCGTGAGCTTTGTGGTTGTCAGCCTTTTGTCACGCCGCCCAGCAATCGTGGCAAAACTGGCATAAGCTTTTGAAAAACAGCCGCGTCCTGTGGAGGCGGCTGTTCATCGACAAGGATTGACCGCTGTTGTCGTGACAGTGCCGCAAACGAATTGCCGAACTAAGCTTTACTCGCATTCGAGGGCTGCCATGAACAGAACAGACATCCAACTGCAGATTCACCACACCATCCAGCGACAACTGGCCGCCCAGGCCAGCGAGGCCCCGCGCCTTGACCTGCTGGAGTTGTTCGATTGCCTGGAACGCGTGTTCCACGTCCAGCTGGACCCCGTCCGCGTATTGCCCCGGGTCAGCACCATCAGTGACCTGAGCAGCATCATCCAGGAAATGACCCACCTTGACCGCGCTTCAGCCTAGGAGCACGGCCATGCCACGATTCGGTATCCGCAGGACCGTACACAATTTCATCACTGAATACATCGGCGATCGAGACTTCGACGATGATGTTGCGCTGGAGTCGCTAGGGCTCGACAAGAAAGACATCATGGAACTGATTACTCGGCTGGAAGACGAGTACGGCCTGACCGCCTTCACGGTCGAGGAGGATAAATTGCTTGAGCAAGCGGTGACCGCCAATGACCTGTGGCGGTTTCTGGACAAAATTGCCAGGCAATGACGCTGTGGCACTGGGCGAAGCCGGGGACCCAAGGCCCTGCCGCGTCAGGTGGGCCGAGGCGCTTGCTTCCCGACCTTCGCCCGGGCCGGCAGGGACCCTGAACCGGCCCAGGGGCCTGAATCAGCGGCGCGGCTGGCGGCGGTCGCGGTCTTCGGTGGGAATAGGGATCGGCTGCAATGGGGGCGGGATCAGGCCCAGGGCAACACCGAGGTCGTGGAGCCAGTTGTACAGAGTGCGGTTCATAGAGCCCCCCTTAGGGTAAACCTGAGCGACGGGTCAATGTTTTCGCCGTCTCAAGCTGATCATAGTCCTGATTGCCATCATGCGCATCGGTCAAAGTGCGGCAAAAAGTCTCAGATGCCGTGAATTTAATCTTTCACCCGACGAATGCCCGGCCCCAGGCGCATTTACACCGAACCACCGGCGATCTGTGCCTTGCTGGCGACCTCGTCGAAGATCTCCGGCAGCAACGCGTCGGCCTGCTCATCCAGTACCTGGCGCGGGTGTTCATGGCCTGGAATGCTGCTGTCCAACAGGCTCAGCAAACTGGAACCGCGGGGCGTGAGCACGAAGTTCTCACCATTACCGCCCTCGTCTTCCGGACGCGACGCAATATAATCGCGCTCAAGCAGCAACTTTTCATATTCACCGGCCAAGGCCTTGAGGTGGTCCAGGTCGCCTGGTTGCTCACCTTGAGCGGCTTTCTGCGCCGCATGCTGTTCCGCGTAAGGCCGGGGGGTAAAACTGTGCCCGGCGCCGTTCTGCACTTCGTGCAGCAAACGTTCGATCAAATCCCAGTTGTACGTAGTCATCCTGAGCAACCTCCAACACCAAGTGATAAAAGGCCTACACAAGGTGTGACCCACGCGCCGCGCAGCCGTTCACGCTGAACTTGTGTCTGGTCGTGTGCTCCACCGGTTATCGGCAGAGGAGGTTGAAGCATGAAGACCTTGTTGAGCACCGTCGCCGTGGTGGCGCTGCTGGTCAGCGCGGCCAGCCAGGCGTGCACGCCCGAGGAAGCCACAGCCAAGCGCGAGCAACTGGCCCGCGAGGTGGCCAAGCTCACCCAGCAGAACCCGCAGAAGGCCAAGGAAATAAACGAGGAGTTGCAGCATATGCAACTGGGCACTGCCAGCAAGGACTTGCCAGACAAGTGCCAGTTGATCGACCAGCGGCTACAGGAGCTGGACCAGGCGGGCAAGAAAGCCCACTCCTGACCTGCTCAGGGAAGGCGCTTACTCCGCGGCAGGCGCTGGCTTGCGGCGCTTGAGCGGCGCCATGCCGTCGGCGCTCACCAGTTGCTCGGCCTTGGGCTTGTTGACCGTCTTGCGCTTGGTCGGGCCCTTGGCGGCGGTTTTCTTGTCGCCTTTCTTGGCGTCGGTCTTTTTCTTCTTCACGCCGACAGCTTTGCCGGAAGCCTTGACCTTCTTTGGCCCGGCGTAGGTGCCTTTGACTTCCTTGATCACCCGGCGCTCGAACTTCTGCTTCAGGTAGCGCTCGATGCTGGACATGAGGTTCCAGTCACCGTGGCAGATCAGCGAGATGGCCAGGCCTTCGTTGCCGGCCCGGCCGGTACGGCCGATGCGGTGCACGTACTCGTCGCCGCTGCGCGGCATGTCGAAGTTCACCACCAGGTCCAGGCCGTCAACGTCCAGGCCTCGGGCGGCGACGTCGGTGGCCACCAGGATCTTCACCCCACCCTGCTTCAGGCGGTCGATGGCCAGCTTGCGGTCTTTCTGATCCTTGTCGCCGTGCAGCACGAAGGCCTTGTAGTCCTGGGCCACCAGGCGGCCGTAGATGCGGTCGGCCATGGCGCGGGTGTTCGTGAAGACAATGGCTTTCTGGTAAGTCTCGTTGGCCAGCAGCCAGTTGAGAATCTGTTCCTTGTGCACATTGTGGTCAGCGGTGACGATCTGCTGACGGGTGCCTTCGGCCAGTTGGCTGACGTTGTTGATCAGCAGGTGCTCGGGGTCTTTCAGCACTTTGCCCATCATGTCGCGCAGGCCAGCGCCGCCAGTGGTGGCGGAGAACAGCAGGGTCTGTTCGCGGTGCTTGCATTCATCACTCAGGCGCGTGACGTCTTCGGCGAAGCCCATGTCCAGCATGCGGTCGGCTTCGTCCAGCACCATGACCTCGACCTTGCTCAGGTCCAGGTTGCCGGCGTTCAGGTGTTCCAGCAGGCGGCCCGGCGTGCCGATCAGGATGTCCGGCACTTTGCGCAGCATGGCGGCCTGCACCTTGAAGTCCTCGCCACCAGTGATCAGGCCGGACTTGATGAAGGTGAACTGGGAAAAACGCTCCACTTCCTTCAGGGTCTGCTGGGCAAGCTCGCGAGTCGGCAGCAGGATGATGGCGCGAATATCGACGCGCACCTTGGCCGGGCCGATCAGGCGGTTGAGGATCGGCAGCACGAATGCCGCGGTCTTGCCGCTGCCGGTCTGCGCTGTCACCCGCAGGTCACGCCCTTGCACTGCCAGCGGGATGGCCGCTACCTGCACCGGGGTAGGCTCGACAAAGTTCAGCTCGGCCACGGCTTTGAGCAGGCGTTCATGCAAGGCGAATTGGGAAAACACGGGTGTTACCTCGGCGAAGTACATAAATTCAACTGCATAGCGTAACGGTTTGCGCGCCAATAAGCCGAATTTCTTTACGTGCGGTTACGTACTATTTGCCATTTCCACGTGGCGATGCGCTCTAATGGCCCGTTCATCACCCACTGAACATTGGCTGTAACCCATGGATATTCAACATTTCTGGCTGCAGGTACAGGGCCTCTGGAGCACCCTGGACAACCACCCGCTACTGCGCGCCGGACTGGGCCTGGCCCTGCTACTGGCCATCGCCCTGGTGCTGGGCCGCGTGGCACGCTTCCTGATCCTGCACGGCGTCAAGCTGCTGGGGCGCCAACCCGCCCTGCACTGGCTCAATGACCTGTTGCACAACAAGGTTTTCCACCGCCTGGCCCAGACGGTGCCGTCGCTGGTGATCCAGTTCGGCCTCAACCTGGTGCCAGTGCTGAGTGAAAAGGCCGCGCACTTCATCGGCAATGTCGCGCTGGCGGTCACCATCCTGTTCCTGACCCTGGCCATCGGCGCGCTGCTCAACGCGCTGCTGGACATCTACGCGCGCACCGAACACGCCCGCACGCGCTCCATCAAGGGGTACGTACAGTTGGCCAAGATGGTGCTGTACATCTTCGCCGCCATCATCGTCGTCGCTACCTTGATAGACCGCTCGCCGCTGTTGCTGCTGTCTGGGCTGGGCGCCATGTCGGCGGTCATCCTGCTGGTGTACAAGGACACCCTGCTGTCGTTCGTGGCCAGCGTGCAGTTGACCAGCAACGACATGCTGCGGGTGGGCGACTGGATCGAAATGCCCCAGGTGGGCGCCGACGGCGACGTGGTGGACATCACCCTGCACACGGTCAAGGTGCAGAATTTCGACAAGACCATCGTCAGCATTCCTACCTGGCGCCTGATGTCCGAGTCGTTCAAGAACTGGCGCGGCATGCAACAGGCCGGCGGCCGCCGCATCAAGCGCAGCCTGCACATCGACGCCAGCGGCGTGCGCTTCCTGAACGCCGACGAACAGCAGCGCCTCACCCAGGTGCGCCTGCTGACCGACTACGTGGGCCGCAAGCAGGCCGAGCTGCACAGCTGGAACGAAGCCCAGGGCGAAGTCGCCGACCTGGCGGCCAACCGCCGCAACCTGACCAACCTCGGGACCTTCCGCGCGTTCGCCCTGGCCTACCTGAAAAGCCACCCCGACATCCAACCCAACATGACCTGCATGGTCCGCCAGATGGAAACCGGCGCCCAGGGTGTGCCGCTGGAAATCTACTGCTTCACGCGGACCACGGTGTGGGCCGACTATGAGCGGATTCAGGGGGATATCTTCGATTACCTGTTGGCGGTGATGCCGGAGTTCGGCTTGAGCCTGTACCAGCAGCCTAGCGGGGCGGATTTTCGCCGGGGAATGCTCACGGCGCGATAGCCGCTGGCCCGGGCACCTGCAGCGGCCGTGAGGCCGCCGCTACGCCTTCCGTATCACGCACGCCCCGCTTTAGTGAATTTCACTACCCAAAGCGTTTTTTTCAAACTGCCCATCATTCATCCCGGCTTATAGCATTCACGCCCATCGATCTCACGACCATAGGCGTCAGACAATGTTAGGGATAACCCGCTCCTCCACCGTAGCCATCGACACCCTGCCTGCCGAAGACTTTCAGGCCCTGCAGCGCTTCAGTGACGCGCCGGCGTTTGCCCAGCCGCGTTCGTTCTACACCGCCACCCCCTACCAGCGCCCGTTGCGCCCCCAGGACGTCACCGAAAACCTGCTGCGCACGCAACTGACCAGCGCGGACCTGGCTACCCCGGAGCACCTGCTGGCCCAACGCCTGCTGCTGAACATCTACGAACAGGACCTGGTGTTCCTGCCCAAGCCGCCGGCCAAGCTTGACATGAAGGCCTTCAAGGGCTTTTACGAGCCGTCGCACATGGCCTTGGGCAAACAGGTGCGGCCGCGCCTGGAGCAGTGCACCTACGGCTGGCTGAAGGAGGAGGTGCATATCAACGGTGCCTGGTGCGAGGAGTCGTTCATCGCCCACACCGACAAGGTGCTCGACGACGTGGCCAAGGCGCCTTCGCGCTTGCACCAGGTGCTGACCGGCAGCCATGACCCGCGCCGCGCCGCGCGTTTCTTCCTGGTCCAGTGCGCCGGCGATTTCCTCAGCGAGGCCTCGGCCATGGCGCGCAACGTGCTGGGCAACGCCGGCGCGCACACCAGCGAGCTGTTCAAGATCCTCATCGATGAATATGGCTATGGCATCGACAAGAAAAAACACAGCAGCATCTTCGAAGCGCTGCTCGACCAGGCCGGGCTCAGCAGCCAGGTACATCACTACTGGCAGTTCTACACCGCCAGCTCCTTGTCGCTGACCAACTATTTCCACTACATCTCCGCCAACCATGGCGAGTTTTTCCGCTACGTCGGCGCCATGTACTACACCGAAGCCTCCCTGGCGCTGACCACCGGGCACCAGTCCCGGGCGATTCGCGACATCTTCGGCGACGAGGTTTCCACCGAGTATTTCGACGAGCACCAGCACATCGACGTGCACCACGGACGCATGGCCTTGCAGCGCTTGATCATCCCCATGATCCGCCAGTACGGCAAACAGGTGATCCCTGACATCATTCGCGGCTTCGAGGAATTCCGATTGCTGCAGGACCAGGCCGACGAGGAGCTCTACGCCCACATCAAGTGGCACGACGAACTGGATGCCCACCGCGCCCGCGCCGCCATGCTGCATGGCAGCAAGCCCGCCGATGCAAGCTTTACCGAGGCGCAGGGCGAGGTGTCGGTGTTGCACACCCATGCCGGCAACGAGCTGTTCTGGGTAGAAGAAGGTGAACTGGACTTCGTGGTTACCCCGCAGCTGTCGGTCAAGCTCGGCGCCGGGGAAGGCATCATCATTCCCAAGGGAATGCTGCATGGCACCCAGGTCACCAGCCCGTCCTGCACTTACACCGTCACTGCGCTCTGAGGCTCGCCACCATGAAATCCGTGACCCTGGATGCCGACCACACCCCCTACCTGGCGGTCGGCGGTAAAACCTACTTCCTCAACCAGCATGCCCAGTCCACCTACCTGCTGCCCACGCTGTGCCCCCACCGCGGTGGCCCGTTGCACATGGGCCAGGCATCCGACAACGGCGAACGGGTGATCTGCCCCTGGCACGACAACGCCTACCCACTGTGCAACCTGGAGAAGAAAGCGCTGCCCACCGTACGCGTGGGCAAGCGCCTGAGCACGGTGATACCGACAGACCACGACTGCACGCCATTGCTGCGCATCATTCGCCACGGTGAAACTTCATGAACACCAAGACCACGCTGCCCGCGTTCTACTCCATCGTCACGCTGTTCACCGGCCTGGACATGGCCATCGTCATCGCCATGGTGTGGTTCGGGCTGGAAACCACCGGCTCGACCTTCCTGGTAGGCGTCACGCTGTGCATCGCCACGGTAGTGCCCTATGCCCTGGAGCAATACCTGAGCCGCCACCGGGTGGTGGAAATGAGCATGCGGCGCCTGCTGTACATCCGCCTGGTGGTGTTCGCCAGCATCGTGGCACTGTCGTTCACCCAGGCCGCGGCATTGCCCATCGGCTTTCTGGGCATCGCGTTTCTGGTGGGGGTGACCGACTACTTCACCATCAGCACCCTGGAATCGCAGAACACCCGGCTGGTGCTGGTGGGGCACACCACCAGCGATACGTCGGCACGCCTGATGCAGACTTCCATCCAGATCGGCGCGTTTGGCGGGGCGCTGCTGGGTGGCGTGATCGTGGACAGGTTCGCGGTCACCGAAACCCTGCAGATCATCGGTATCGCGGCCATCGTCTCGCTGGGCGCGATCGCGCTGGTGGCGGCGACGCCCAGCGAGGCCAGTGATACGCCAGCAACGGCCGCGCACTCACCGGCCCCCAGCCTGGGGCCGCAGCTTTACCTGCTGATCGTGGTGCTGAGCATGATCGGTTTCCATATCGGCGCGTTCAACAGCCTGGTGCCCATCGTCTTTCAGAAACTCAATGGCTGGAACGCGACGCTGTTCGGCACCGCCAGTGGCCTGGCAGGCCTGGGCGCGTTCTGCGCGGCGGTGTTGCCGCGGGTACGCCTGGGCAGCTTCGGCGCCGTGGCGCTGATCATCGTGGCCGACATCACCATGGTCTATTTCACCCATGAGGGGGTCATGATGGCCGCCGCCGGCGTGCTCGGTTTCTGCATCAACAGCCTGCGTATCGAGCTGCGTCGACAGCTGATCGAGGCCGCTCCCGACGAGCGTACTGCCGATGTCATCGCCGCGCGCAGCTCGCTGTTCTATCTGCTGGTCAGCGGCGCCGCGCCCATGCTGCTGACCCTGTTCACCACCCACGCACTGCTGGGCCTGGAAGGGGCCCGCTTGCTGATGGTCGCCTCCGCCGTGCTGCTGGGCAGCGCTGTATTGCTGCGCACGCTCTGGCCCGCACCACGCCCTGCCATCGTGGCCAAGTAGGAAAACCGCCCCATGAACCATATCGTCATCGTCGACCCCTTCTCCACCGGCAAGCTCTATGCACCGTTGCTCAATGCCCGGGGCCTGAACTGCATCGCCGTTATCTCGCGGCCCGACCTGCCGGCACACTTCACCCACGATCTGGTGGCCGAGCACTTTACCCAGGTACTGGCCTGGCACCCGGAGCTGGTGGAAACCCTGGACGCGCTGGGCGTGGTGGCGGTGATCGCCGGCTGTGAAACCGCCATTCACCTCACCGACCACCTCACCGAAGCACTGGGCCTGCCGGGCAACAGCCCGGCCACCAGCGACCAGCGTCGCAACAAGTACACCATGCAGCAGGCACTGGACCGAAGGAACCTGGCGCACATAGACAGCCGCCTGGTGACTCATCCCGAGCAGATCCCCAACGTGCTCAAGACCGTCGACCCGAACCTGCAGTACGTGGTCAAGCCGCTCAATTCGGCGGCCACCCAGGGCGTAGTGTTCGCCACGGGCCGTGCCGCCGTGGAGCAAGCCCTGATGCAGGCGGGCTGGGAACAGCGCAATGACCTGGGGGAAATCAACCTGGGGTTCGTGGTGCAGCCATTCATCAGTGGCCCTGAATACGTGGTGGACATGGTGGCCTTCAACGGCACCTACCACATCGCCACCGTGTGCAAGTACACCAAGATCCAGCGCAATGGCAGCCCGTTCGTGTACGACAGCCTCGACACCCTGGACCCGGGCGCCGCGGAACTCGCGCCGCTGCTCGATTACGCCCGCCAGGCTGCCGCCGCCCTGAACGTGCTGCATGGCCCGCTGCACATGGAAATCATCTGGTCGGCCCAGGGGCCGGTGATGATCGAAGCGGGCGCCCGCCTGCACGGCGGCATAGCCCCGCGCCTGTTCCAGCAGGTGTACCAGCCCGATCTGCTATCCGTCGCCATCGACAGCTACCTGGGCCGCCCCGCACCGGCGGGCGGTGGCTGTTCGCGCCAGACCCACCACGGTCGTATCGGCTTTTTCTGGGCCGACCAGCCTTCCACCTTCGAGGGGCCCGGCTTCGAGCCCATGGTGGAGGCTGGCAAGGTACCCGGCTATGGCGGCCATCGCTATTTCGTCGCCCCGGGCGCCCATGTGCCCCGCACCATTGATTTCGCTACCTGCCCCGGCCTGTTCTGGCTGAGCCATGACGACCCCCGGCAACTCGACCACAACGCTGAGCAGATCCGCGCCCTGCTATGGAGCCAGTGAGATACCCATGACCGCCAACCTGATCATCAACCCGTGTGCCGCCGCCCTGGGCGCAGGCAATGCCTGCGCCGTGGTCCTTGAAAACATCCAGGTCAACAACGACCCCGGCTATGTGCCGCTGCTGACCCGCAATTTGAACCAGGTGGCCTCGCACCTGGACAACCTGGTCTCCAATCCGATCTACGACGGGTTCTCGCGCCAGTTGCAGGAAATGGGCTACCCGAATGCCGTCGCCGCCAATGAAAAACTGCTCAAGGCATTCATTTCCCGCGGGGTACGCTCCATCAACAACGTGGTGGACGCCTACAATGCCATCGCCATACGGCATGGGGTGAGCATCGGCGTGCACACCTACGAACAGGCCGAAGACATCCACGTGTTTCGTGCCGCGGCCCCCATGAAGTTTCGCCCGCTGTTCGCCAAGAAGGACGCCACCGTGGCGCCCGGCGACCTGGTGTACACCTGTGCCGACGCGCTGCTGGCCTGTATCGGCAAGACCGACGCCGATGCCCACGAATTTCGCCTGACCGACAGTTCGTCACGCCTGGTGGCAGTGGTGCTGGGCCATCACGACACCCCCCGCGCCTTCAATCAGCAAGTGCTGGAAGAACTGGTGGATACGTTGCGTGAAACACTGCCCGGTCTGCAGCACCACTTCCTGCCATCGGCAGCCGCCTGAAGTCAGCGCCACGCCTTGAGCACGGGGTTGATGACCACATCGGCCACGTGCTCAAGGGCCATGAGGTTGTCCTTGAGAATCATCAGTTCTTCGAACTGGTGGTAGCTGACCTGCAGCATCATGTCGGTGTCGCCGAACAGCGAATAGGCATGGATGATTTCGGGGTACGCGTGAATTTGCGGAAACACCAGGTGGCAGACATTGCCATGCAGGGTCAGCATCAGAAAGGCAGTCTGTTCGGCCTGCTCGGGCTTGGCCACATTGATGGTGAAACCGAGGATGACGCCATTGTCGATCAGCTTCTGGACGCGCGCCTCCACCGCCGTGCGCGACTTGTGCACCTGGCGCGACAGCTGCGCCAGGCTGACCCTGGCGTCTTCTTGCAATGCGGCGATGATCTGCTTGTCGACCTTGTCCATCTTCACGCCTCTGCAGGCACACCCCTCGATCCACCCCTTCACGGGCGCTGGCCACTGTGATTTTGCCACAACTGCAACGGTGCACCCGCCTGGCAAGAGGTAACTCGATACACCTGGCCTACCGGTTTTGCGCCATACCGCGTCGACTGATCCACAGCGACCCCAGAATCACTGCGCCGCCCAGGGCCAGGCGCCCCAACGGCTCGCTCTGGTTCCAGATCAGCAGGTTGAGCAACAGCCCCGTGGGGATGTGCAGGTTGTTCATCACCGCCAGCGTCGCGGCGCTGACCTGACTGGCGCCCTTGTTCCAGGCATACATGCCCAACGCCGTGGCCACCAGCCCGAGGAACACCAGCACGCCCCACTGCAGCGAGGTTTCCGGCAGGTGGTGCGGGTTGCCGAACGCCAGGAAGGCTGGCAGGGCCACCAGCAACGCACCGACGAAGAAATAGCCGAAGCGGCGGTACTGCGGCTCGTCACTGGGGTAGCGCGCCACCAGACGCTTATATAGCACCTGGCCAGCAGCATAGGTGAAATTGGCCAGTTGCAGCAGCAAAAAGCCCATGAAGAAATCCGGGTTCACCCGGTCGAAACGGATGATTGCCGCACCCGCCACCGCCACCACCGCAGCCAGCAATGCCCAGGCATTGAAGCGACGGTTCAGGGCGTCTTCGATCAAAGTCACATGCAGGGGTGTGAGGATGGTGAAGAGCAGCACCTCCGGCACGGTGAGCACGCGAAAGCTCAGGTACAGGCACACATAGGTGACGCCAAACTGCAGGGCGCCAATCAACAGCATCGAACGCAGGAAGCCTGGTTCCACCCGACGCCAGCGGGTCAAGGGAATGAACACCAGGCCGGCGATCACCACCCGGGCGACCACGGCGAAATAACTGTCGACGTGGCCCGCAAGGTAAACGCCGATGAGATTGAAGGAAAATGCCTGAATCAATGTAACCAGAAGTAGATAGCCCATGGGTGCCCCTTACCGTAGAGGCGGCGACCTTAACGGGTTGGGCGGGGGTGGGCAATCCCTGATTGGTATGGGCTTGGGATGCTTGACCTGGGTGGCCTGGAGCCCTTGAGATCGAGCGCCGCGTAGGCAGCGCTCGATCTCAAGCACGCAGAAAGCCCCAAGCCAACCGCGCCCAAGCCACACCAACCCGATAAAAAAGCTTAAAAATACCCACCAACCCATCAACTAAGTTGATTTGTACAGCCATTCCTCTACTCTTTGACAATCACCCTACGATGCCTCGCAGGTCACCTTCAGCCGCAGCTTGAGAATGTCCCGGTTAAAACGCTGCAATACATTGGCGCTCTTCCCAGGCTCCACCCTCATCTTGCGCACGCGCGGGGCTTCCGGGCCGTTGCGGAACTCCACCGCGCACTCTGCGGCCTGGGAGCCATCGTTGCGCAAGGTGATGGAGCCCATGTCGCCGGCAGTGTCATCGGTAGTGAAGGATATGTCCGTCCCCGCCACATGCTTTTCCACCTCGATGGGGTAGGCAAAGGCGGTGAACGGCAACAGCGTCAGCAAGAGCGCACAGCAACTTTTCATTCGGCAGTCTCCACGATGGAACTGCCAGCTTAGGACATCAGGAGCCAATGATGAAAGCGCCCCGCGTTACCCTGGATCAGTGGCGGACTTTGCAGGCCGTGGTCGACCATGGCGGTTTCGCCCAGGCCGCCGAAGCCCTGCACCGTTCCCAGTCGTCGGTCAGTTATACCGTGGCGCGCATGCAGGACCAGCTCGGCGTACCGCTGCTGCGCATCGACGGGCGCAAGGCCGTGCTCACGGAAGCCGGTGGCGTGCTGCTGCGCCGCTCGCGGCAATTGGTCAAGAACGCCAGCCAGCTGGAAGACCTGGCCCACCATATGGAACAGGGCTGGGAAGCCGAGGTGCGCCTGGTGGTCGATGCCGCGTACCCCAGCGCCCGGCTGGTCAGCGCGCTCACCGCGTTCATGCCGCAAAGCCGCGGCTGCCGTGTCCGCCTGCGCGAAGAAGTGCTGTCCGGGGTCGACGAGGTGCTCACCGAAGGCGTCGCGGACCTGGCCATCAGCGGCTATGCGATTGCCGGCTACCTGGGCACCGAGATGAGCTCAGTGGAATTCGTCGCCGTGGCCCACCCCGACCATGCCTTGCACCGCCTCAACCGCGCCCTGAGCTTCCAGGACCTGGAAAGCCAATTGCAGGTGGTGATCCGCGACAGCGGCCGCCGCCAACCCCAGGATGTGGGCTGGCTGGGTGCAGAGCAACGCTGGACGGTGGGCAGCCTGGCCACCGCCGCCACGTTCGTCGGCTCCGGCCTGGGCTTCGCCTGGCTGCCGCGCCACCTGATCGAGCGGCAACTGCGCGAAGGCGTGCTCAAGCCATTGCCGCTGGAACAGGGCGGCAGCCGCCACCCGGTGTTCTACCTTTACTCCAACAAGGACAAACCCCTGGGCCCGGCCACGCAGATTCTGGTGGAACTGCTGCGCCAATTCGATACCGCGCCCCTGGATGTGCCCATCGCCGCCCCTCAACTCGCCTGACAGGATTGTCGCCATGGCCTTTTTCGAACATGACGGTTGCACACTGCACTACGAAGAATACGGCCAGGGCGCCCCCCTGCTGCTGGTCCATGGCCTGGGCTCCAGCGCCCAGGACTGGGAATACCAGGTGCCAGCCCTGGCGCCTTTCTTCCGCTTGATCGTGGTTGACCTGCGCGGCCATGGCCGCTCGGAAAAGCCCCGCGAGCGCTACAGCATCGCCGGCTTTGCCGCCGACCTGGCCGCGCTGCTCGACCGCCTGGGCACGGGCCCGGTTCATTACGTGGGCCTGTCCATGGGCGGCATGACCGGGTTTCAGATGGCCGTGGACTACCCTGCCCTGCTGCGCAGCCTGACCATCGTCAACAGCGCCCCCGAGGTGAAGCTGCGCAAGCCCCTGGATTACTGGCAATGGTTCAAGCGCTGGAGCCTGATGCACGTTGTGAGCATGGGTGCCATCGGCCAGGGCCTGGGCAAGTCACTGTTTCCGCGCCCGGAACAGGCCGAGTTGCGGCGCAAGATCAGTGAACGCTGGGCCCGCAACGACAAGCACGCCTACATGGCCAGCTTCAACGCCATTATCGGCTGGGGCGTGCAGGAACGCATCGGCCAGATTCGCTGTCCCACCTTGATCATCAGCGCCGACCACGACTACACCCCGGTGGCGCTCAAAGAGCAGTACGTCAAACTGATCCCCCAGGCAAAACTGGCGGTCATCGCCGATTCACGGCACGCTACGCCACTGGATCAACCCGAGCACTTCAACCGGACACTCAAGGACTTCCTCGCCGCCGTGTCCTCCACCCCCAAGGATCAACGAGTCCCATGCTGAAAAAAATCGCCCTCGCCGCCTGCTCCCTGATGTTCGCCAGCCAGTTGATGGCCGCCGACGCCCAGCACCCACACGTGCTGATGGACACCAGCTTCGGCAAAGTGGAAATCGAACTGGACATGGTCAAGGCCCCGATCAGCAGCAAGAACTTCCTGGCCTACGTGGACAGCGGGTTCTACAACAACACCATTTTCCACCGCGTGATCCCCGGCTTCATGGTCCAGGGCGGCGGCTTTACCCAGCAGATGCAGGAAAAGCAAACCCGCGACCCGATCAAGAACGAAGCGGACAACGGCCTGAAGAACGTGCGCGGCACCTTGTCGATGGCGCGTACCAGCAGCGTCAACTCGGCCACCAGCCAGTTCTTCATCAACGTCAACGACAACGAGATCCTCGACCACGGCAACCGCGACTTCGGCTATGCCGTATTCGGCAAGGTCGTCAGCGGCATGGACGTCGTCGACCAGATCGTGCACTCCCCGACCACCAGCAAGGGCGGCATGCAAGACGTGCCTGCCGACCCGGTGCTGATCAAGTCGGCCAAGCGCGTCGACTGATGGCCTGAAGGCCAGAACCTTTTACACAGGAGCTTTCGCCCCATGCTGTTCCGTCGTTTTGAAAAATGGATCGATATCTTCCGTGAGGCGCCCACCGAGGCGCCGCCAACCCGGGTGCTGGCCTTCTACGTGTACTACCTGCGCCAGGTCTGGCCCAGCTTCGCCGCCCTGCTGTTCGTGGGGCTGGTAGGTGCGCTGATCGAGGTGGCGCTGTTCAACTACCTCAGCCGCATCATCGACCTGGCCCAGGGCACGCCCAATGTGCACTTCTTCAGCGACCACGGCGGTGAACTGCTGTGGATGGCCGTGGTGGCCCTGCTGCTGCGGCCCGTGTTCGTGGGCCTTCACGACCTGCTGGTGCACCAGACCATCGCCCCCGGCATGACCAGCATGATCCGCTGGCAAAACCACAACTACGTGCTCAAGCAGAGCCTGAATTTCTTCCAGAGCGATTTCGCCGGGCGTATCGCCCAGCGCATCATGCAGACCGGCAACGCCCTGCGTGACTCGGCCGTGCAGGCGGTGGATGCACTCTGGCATGTGCTGATCTACGCCATCAGTTCGTTGATCCTGTTCGCCGAAGCCGACTGGCGCTTGATGATCCCCCTGATCAGCTGGATCCTGGCCTACATCGTCGCCCTGTACTATTTCGTCCCCAGGGTGAAAGAGCGCTCGGTGGTGTCTTCCGACGCCGGCTCCAAGCTCATGGGCCGCATCGTCGACGGCTACACCAATATCGCCACCCTCAAGCTGTTCGCCCACACCAACATGGAACAGCACTACGCCCGCGAGGCCATCAGCGAGCAGACCGAGAAGTCGCAAATGGCCAGCCGCGTCATCACCAGCATGGACGTGGCCATCACCACCCTCAACGGCCTGCTGATCGTCGGCACCACGGGCCTGGCACTGTGGCTGTGGACCCAGTCACTGATCTCGGTGGGCGCCATCGCCCTGGCCACGGGCCTGGTGATCCGTATCGTCAACATGTCGGGCTGGATCATGTGGGTGGTCAACGGCATCTTCGAGAACATCGGCATGGTCCAGGACGGCCTGCAGACCATCGCCCAGCCGGTCAGCGTCAGTGACGTGAAAAACGCACCGAAGCTGAAAGTGGACCGCGGCGCCGTACGCTTCGAAAACGTCGACTTCCACTACGGCAAGGGCAGCAAGATCATCGAAACCCTGACCCTGGACATCCGCCCCGGCGAAAAAATAGGGCTGATCGGCCCCTCGGGGGCAGGCAAGTCGACCCTGGTCAACCTGTTGCTGCGCCTCTATGACTTGTCAGGCGGGCGCATCCTGATCGACGGCCAGGACATCACCCAGGTCAGCCAGGAAAGCCTGCGCGCGCAGATCGGCATGATCACCCAGGACACGTCGCTGCTGCACCGCTCGATCCGCGAAAACCTGCTGTACGGCCGCCCCGGCGCCAGCGAAACGCAGATGTGGGACGCCGTGGTGAAAGCCCGTGCCGACGAGTTCATTCCCCTGCTGTCCGATGCTCAGGGCCACATGGGCCTGGATGCTCACGTGGGTGAACGCGGAGTGAAACTGTCCGGTGGCCAGCGCCAGCGCATCGCCATTGCCCGGGTACTGCTCAAGAATGCACCGATCCTGATCATGGACGAAGCCACCTCGGCACTGGACTCGGAAGTCGAAGCCGCGATTCAGGAAAGCCTGGAAACCCTGATGCAGGGCAAGACGGTGATCGCCATCGCCCACCGCCTGTCCACCATCGCCAAGATGGACCGGCTGGTGGTGCTGCAGCACGGCCGGATTGTCGAGCTGGGTAGCCATCAGGAGCTGTTGGCGCATCAGGGGCTGTACGCGCGGCTGTGGCATCACCAGACGGGCGGGTTCGTCGGCATCGATTGACCCTGGAGCCGCATGCGCTGGGTCAGGGTCGGCGCGGCGGTCGGGACGCGGCCGGGTCCGCTGCTACGGTCATTCAGCAGTCTGGCGATAGGGCAAAGCAGCACGCGCTTCCTCGGCATAGGCCCGCACACCCGCACGCTCTTCCTGCAGAAACTCGGCTACGGCATTCTTCAACCCCGGGTGGCTGAGGTAATGCCATGACCGGGTAATCACCGGCTCGAAGCCGCGAATCAACTTGTGTTCACCCTGGGCACCAGCGTCAAAGCGCTGGTACCCCTGGGCAATGGCGTAGTCCATACCCTGGTAGAAACAGGTTTCGAAATGCAGGCGGTCGAATTCCGCCAGGCAGCCCCAGTAGCGCCCGTAGAAACTGTCCCCACCCACCAGGCTGAAGGCCATGGCCACCGGGCGGCCTGCCTGACGGGCGAATACCACGCGGATGGCCTCGGGCATGCGCTCGGCCAGCAGGCTGAAGAACGCCCGTGTCAGGTACGGTGACTGGCGGCGTACGGCGTAGGTGTTGGCGTAGCAGGCGTAGACGAAGTCCCATTCCGCCTCGGCCAGGGTATGCCCTTCGCGCCATTCGAACTCGAAGCCCTGGGCGGCCACCTGTTCGCGCTCCTTGCGCATCTGCTTGCGCTTGCGCGAACTGAGCGTGTCGAGAAAGTCCTGGAAGTCGCGGTAACCGCGGTTGTGCCAGTGGTATTGGCACCCCAGCCGCTCGAGCCAGCCCGGCTCCTGGGCCACCAGGGTATCCAGGGCCGGGTCGGTGAAGTTGATGTGCGCGCCGGATAGTTCTTCGACCTCCACATAGCCAGGCACCGCTTGCAGCAGGGCCAGCCCATCACCCAGCAGGCGCGGGCCGCTGACCGGGCTGAATGGCACGGCGCAGAGCAGCTTGGGATAATAATCGATACCGGCGCGCCGGCAAGCGTCGGCCCAGCCGTGGTCGAAAACGTATTCGCCATAGGAATGCCATTTGCGGTAGGCCGGCATCGCTGCGATCAAGCGGCCGTCTTCGATGTGCAACAGGTGCTCCGGGCGCCAGCCCGACTGCTTGCCCAGGCTGCCGCTGTCTTCCAGGGCGCAGAGGAAAGCATGGCGCAGGAAAGGCTGGTCGATGGGAAGCAGCGCGTCCCAGTCGCCGGCCGATACCTCGCTCAGGCTGTGCGTAACGTGCAGTGGCATGGCAATTCCCCCTTGGATGTTGCAAGGATGCCATATTCCGGACGGGTGTCGCCTCCTTCCCGCGCTTCGTCCGGTCTTGCAGGGGGGGCGCGGGGCCTGGTAGGACCAGGTGACGCTCGGGAAGCAGACAATGCAAAAATCCCAGGCAAAAAAAGCCCCGCGCTAAGGCGGGGCGAATGAGCTTTAACGGATGAGCAAAAACGGTGTTACCTGAAACGCATTACAACAGCGGAATGGAGTAGCTCACGATCACGCGGTTTTCGTCCTGGTCACGCTGACCGGGAATATCGTTGCGCCACATGGCGTTTTTCCACATCAGGCCCAGGCCCTTGAAGGTGCCTTGCGGAATCACGTAGGCCAGGGTCAGGTCGCGTTCCCACTCGGAACGGCCGGAACCGGCCACCGCGCCGCTGGTGGCCACGGTGTCGATGTTGTCGCCACGCAGGTACACCAGGCCGGCGGTAGCGCCAGGGAAGCCGATGGCCGAGAAGTCATACGAGTAGCGCGCCTGCCAGGTGCGCTCGCCGGCACGGCCGAACTTCTGGATCTGCATGTCGGTGATGGTGTAGTTCGACGAGCCGTCGCCCTGGTTCAGCCACGGGAAGTCCGAGCTGCCGTTGCTGACCTGGTAGCCACCGCCGAAGGTGTGGCCGGCCACGGTGTACAGGAACAGGCCGCTGTACAGGTTGTTGTCCACCGGCCCTTTGCCGCTGGCCACGCCGCTGTAGTTGCCGCTGGTGTAATAGGCGGCATCGTTGCCGTTGGCACCGTCGTCGGTGCTGTGGAACACACGCAGGTCGGACTTCAGCACACCCGGGCCGATGGCCCAGTTGTGTACCAGGCCCAGGAAGTGCTGCTTGTAGAACTGGTCCAGCTCACCGTAGTAGTACTGAACCAACAGGTCCTTGGTGATCTTGTAGTCGGCACCGGCGTAGTAGAACTTGTTGCTGCGCTCGCCAATGTTGCTGTTGCCACTGCCGTTGGCACCACTGATGGACAGGTTCTCGAAGTTGCTGGAGTTACGCGCCTTGGCCTGGCTGATCTGACCGGCGATCAGGGTCAGGTCCTTGATGTCGTTCGAAGTGATCTGGCCACCTTCGAACAATTGCGGCAGCAAACGACCGTCGTTGTACTGGATGACCGGCAGCTTGGGCATCAGGGTACCCAGTTTCAGCTCGGTCTTGGAGATCTTGGCCTTGGCGGTCAGGCCAAGGGTGCTGAAGTCGTCAGCGGCGTGGTCGCCATCGCTGGGGAACACGGTGCCGCCGTCCAGGGTGCCAGTCGGGTTGCCGTGCTTGGCGGTGCTGGAGTCCAGCTTCACCCCCAGCAGGCCGATGGCATCCAGGCCGAAGCCGACGGTGCCAGCGGTGTAGCCGGATTGGAACTCCAGCTGGAAGCCCTGGCCCCATTCAGCCTGGTAGTTGGCGTTCTTGGCGGTGGCCGAGTCGCGGTTATCGGTGTTGATGTAATAGTTGCGCAGCTTCAGGGTCGCCTTGCTGTCGTCAAGAAAGCCTTCGGCCATAGCCTGCTGTGCCATGACGCCCAGGGCCATGGTCAGGGCCACGGTGGACTTGTTCATTGATTTACTCCTTTGAGTACTGCTTTTTGAGTTTTTTCAGCGACGCTGCCTGGTATGCGGGCGCAAGTCCGGCAAGCTTTATGGGAGGGCATCTTGAACAGCGGATATTTCAGCGAGGTGGCTCGAATATTAAGATTTGATGACAGCGGAACTTTTTGAAATGAAGATTAGTTAATCATCACACGAGGGAATGGGGCTCGCAGAGGAATGGGCGGCCGTGCAGAATGAAACCTTGTTCATGAACGAACTGTGGGAGCTGGGGGCGATGAGCCCCCAGCTCCCACAGAAATGAACTCAAGCGCAGAAACCGGGCGGATCAACGCTTGCGCAAGATCACGCTGCCGATGGAGTAGCCGGCGCCAAACGAACTCAATACTGCCAGCGAGCCCTTGCCCAGGTCGTCCTGGTATTTATGGAAAGCGATCACCGACCCCGCCGAACTGGTGTTGGCGTAGGTATCGAGAATCACCGGGGCCTCCTCTACCGAGGCTTCCCGGCCCAGCAGTTTCTTCACGATCAGGTGGTTCATGCTCAGGTTGGCCTGGTGCAGCCAGAAGCGCTTGACGTCGGCCACCTCGATACGGTTTTCGCTGAGGTGCTCACCGATCAGTTGCGCCACCATCGGGCACACTTCGCGGAATACCTTGCGGCCTTCCTGTACGAACAGCTTGTCGGCGGCATCGGCGCCTTCTTCGGCGGCGCGGTTGAGAAAGCCAAAATTGTTGCGGATGTTGTTGGAGAACTGGGTCAGCAGTTTGGTGCTGACGATCTCGAACTGGTACGGCGAGGTCGCCAGGTCGGCGCGCTCGACGACGATCGCGGTGGCGGCGTCGCCGAAGATGAAGTGGCTGTCGCGGTCACGGAAATTCAGGTGGCCGGTGCAGATCTCCGGGTCCACCACCAGTACCGCCCGCGCCTGCCCCAGGGCGACGCTGTTGCAAGCGGTCTGGATACCGAAGGTGGCCGAGGAACAGGCCACATTCATGTCGAAGCCAAAGCCCTGAATACCCAAGGCCTGCTGCACTTCGATGGCCACGGCCGGGTACGGGCGCTGCAGGTTGGAGCAGGCGACGATCACCGCGTCGATGTCGGCAGCGGTCTTGCCGGCCCGTTGCAAGGCCTGCTCGGCAGCGGCCACGGCCATCTGGCAGAGAATCGACTGTTCGTCGTTGGAACGCTCCGGCAGGCGCGGCTTCATGCGTGCGGGGTCGAGGATGCCGGCTTTGTCCATGACGAAGCGGCTCTTGATACCCGAGGCTTTTTCGATGAAAGCGGCATTGGACTCGGTCTGCGCCGCCAGTTCACCGCGCTCGATGGCTGCGGCATTGTCGGCATTGAACTGGTGTGCCCAGGCGTTGAAGGAGGCAACCAGCTCTTCGTTGGAAATGCTGTCAGCCGGGGTATACAGGCCGGTGCCGCTGATGACGACGTTATGCACGCTCGTTCCTCTATTATTCGGGGCCGTTGCCAGGGCAGCGGCAGAGTGAGTCGCAGTCAACTGGTACTAACGTACCAGTTAATAAAAAGCACTGTCACGGGCGCGAAACGGGTCAGGCAACCCATGGTCGCGGGTGAAACGGTGGCCAATTGTGCCAGATTCGCGGGAAAAGTGCCCTTTACACGATAAAGGGCACCCCGGCTATCAGGCCTCCACCTGGGTCCATTGCTTGCCCAGGCGCTTGTCGGAGATAGGTACCTTGGTCCCCAGCTGCTGGGCAAAGAGCGACACCCGGTATTCCTCGATCAGCCAGCGGTACGACTCAAGCTCCGGGTCGCGCTTGCCTTCCTGGGCATGCTTGCCCTGGCGCGCCTGAAACTGCGCCCACAGGTTGCCCAGTTCGATGCTCCATACCCGGTCCTTCTGCACTTGGCTGCCCAGTTTTTCCAGGCGCAGTTCGATGGCCTTGAGGTAACGCGGCAATTCCTTGAACCAGGCCGACGGGGTCTGGCGCACGAAGCCCGGGTACACCAGGTTGCCCAGTTGCTGCTTGATATCGTTGAGGGCCACCGCCTGAGCCAGGTCGATCTTGCCCTTGAAGCGCTTCTGCAAGCCGTGCCAGAGCTTGAGGATGTCCAGGGTCTGGCGCGCCAGGCGTTCGGCATGCTCCGCCCAGGCACCGCGCTTGCGCTCGGCCAGGGCCGCCAGGCCGGCGCCGTCACGGGGAAGGCTGGCTTCCCCTTCAAGAATGCAGGTGTCCAGGCTGGCCAGCAGGATGTCTTCCACCAACGCTTCGACGCGCCCCAGTTCCCGATACAGCAACCCCAGTTCGGTCAGCCCGGGCAGCTTGCCGCGCAGGAACTTGGCCGGCTCGGCCAACTGCTGCAACAACAACCGCTGCAAGGCACGGCGGTGCTGGAACTCGGCTTCGGCGGCGGTGGAGAAACGGCCTTCCTTGACGGTGCCGTTCTCTTCCACCAGCGCCGGATAGACCGTCATCGACAGCCCGGCGATCTTCTGCTGGGTGGTCTCGGCCACCGCGGCGAAGGCCTTGGCCTCCACCGGCTGCTGGGCCTTGGCCGATTGCGGCGCGGCCAGGGCGGCCTGGCTGGCCTGCACGAAACGCGCGGTCAGCTCGGCCAGGTCGCGGCCCTCACCGAGGAATTTGCCCTGGCCGTCCAGCACTTCGATGTTCATGCGCAGGTGGCTGTCCACCTGCTGTTCGGACTCGGCCCAGGCCTCGTCGCTGACCCGCGCGCCGGTCATGCGCAGCAGTTCGCGGCCCAGCGCCTGGGGCAACGAGCCCTCGGCGAAAGTGATGCGCTGCAGGGCGGCGCGGACGAAGTCCGGCACCGGCACGAAGTTCTTGCGGATCGCCTTGGGCAGGTTGCGCACCAGCGCGATGCACTTGGCTTCCAGCAAGCCCGGTACCAGCCACGCCAGGCGTTCATTGGGCAGCGCCGGCAACAGCGGCGCCGGTACGCTGACGGTGACGCCGTCACGCGGGTGGTTGGGCTCGAAGTGATAGCTCAGCGCCAGGGTCAGGTCGCCCAGGCGCAAGGTATCCGGGTATTGGCCGGCGGTGACCTCACTGGCCTCGCGGGCCAGTACGTCTTCCTCGCGCATGATCAACAGCTTGGGGTTCTTGTGGCTCTCGGTCTTGTACCACTGGTCGAAGGTGGCCGTCTGGTGAATCTCGGCGGGTACCCGCGCATCGTAGAAGGCGTACAGGGTTTCTTCATCGGCCAGAATGTCCCGGCGCCGCGCCTTGGCCTCCAGCGCGTCGAGCTGCTCCAGCAGTTCGCGGTTGGCCACCAGGCACTTGGCCCGCGACTGGATCTCACCCCGCACCAGGCCTTCACGGATGAACAGCTCGCGTGCGACCACCGGGTCGATGGGGCCGTAATGCACCGGGCGGCGGCCCACCACGATCAGGCCGAACAGGGTGATCTGTTCGTAGGCCACCACTTGGCCACGCTTTTTCTCCCAGTGCGGCTCGAAGTGGTTTTTCTTGATCAAGTGCCCGGCCAGAGGCTCGATCCAGTCGGCATCGATCTTGGCCACCATGCGTGCGTACAGCTTGGTGGTTTCCATCAATTCGGCGGTCATCAGCCACTGGGGGCGCTTCTTGCCGATGCCCGACGAGGGGTGAATCCAGAAACGCCGCTGACGCGCGCCCAGGTAGTCGCCTTCCTCGGTCTTCTGGCCGACCTGGCTGAGCAAGCCGGACAGGATCGCCTTGTGGAATTTGGGGTAGTCAGCCGGCTCCTTGTTGATGGTCAACTGCAGGTCACGGCAGATCAGGCTCAACTGCCGATGGGCATCCCGCCATTCGCGCAGGCGCAGGTAGTTGAGGAAGTTCTTGCGGCACCAGTTGCGCAGCGGGCTGGCGGTCAGGGCCTGGCGCTGCTCCTCGAAGCCGCGCCACAGGTTGACCAGCGCGGCGAAGTCCGAATCGGCATCTTTCCACTGGGCGTGGGCCTGGTCGGCGGCCTGCTGGCGCTCCGGCGGGCGCTCGCGCACGTCCTGCACTGACAGGGCACTGGCGATGATCAGCACTTCCTGCAGGCTGCCCTGCTTTGCCGCTTCCAGCAGCATGCGGCCCATGCGCGGGTCCACCGGCAGACGCGCCAACTGGCGGCCGATCGGGGTCAACTGGTTCTCGCGGTTGACTGCCGACAGCTCTTGCAGCAGGTTGAAACCATCGGTGATGGCCTTGCCATCCGGTGGCTCGATGAACGGGAACTGGTCGATCTCGCCCAGGCGCAGGTGCAGCATCTGCAGGATCACCGCCGCCAGGTTGGTGCGCAAGATCTCGGGGTCGGTGAATTCCGGCCGGCTGATGAAATCCTCTTCGCTGTACAAGCGAATGCAGATGCCGGGTTCGACCCGCCCGCACCGGCCCTTGCGCTGGTTGGCGCTGGCCTGGGACACCGCCTCGATGGGCAGGCGCTGGACCTTGGCGCGGTAACTGTAGCGGCTGATGCGCGCGGTGCCGCTGTCGATCACGTAGCGGATGCCCGGAACGGTCAGCGAGGTTTCGGCGACGTTGGTGGCCAGCACCACCCGGCGGCCCGGGTGGCTCTGGAAAATCTTCTGCTGCTCGGCCGGTGACAGGCGCGCGTACAACGGCAGGATTTCGGTGTGCCTGAGCTGGGCCTTGCGCAGCATCTCGGCGGCGTCGCGGATCTCGCGCTCGCCGGGCAGGAACACCAGGACGTCGCCCGGGCGCTTGCCTTCGCTGCGCTCGAACGAGGCTATCTCATCCAGGGTGGCGATGATGGCCTGGTCAACGGTCAGGTCGTCCTCGACGCTGTTGCCCTCCTCGTCCTGCTCGCTGGTGAGCGGGCGGTACCAGACGTCCACCGGGTAGGTACGGCCCGACACTTCAATGATCGGCGCGTCGTTGAAGTGCTTGGAAAAGCGCTCCAGGTCGATGGTCGCCGAGGTGATGATGACCTTCAGGTCGGGGCGGCGCGGCAATAGCGTCTTGAGGTAGCCCAGCAGGAAGTCGATGTTCAGGCTGCGTTCGTGGGCTTCGTCGACGATGATGGTGTCGTAGCGTTCCAGAAAGCGGTCGTGCTGGGTTTCGGCCAGGAGGATGCCGTCGGTCATCAGCTTGACCAGGGTATTGGCGTCGCTCTGGTCTTCGAAGCGCACCTGGTAGCCCACCAGCGCGCCCAGGGGCGTGGCCAGTTCCTCGGCGACGCGGGTGGCGACGCTGCGCGCGGCAATCCGGCGTGGCTGGGTATGGGCGATCAGGCCATGCTGGCCGCGGCCCAGTTCCAGGCAGATCTTCGGTAACTGGGTGGTCTTGCCCGAGCCGGTCTCGCCAGCAATGATCAGTACCTGGTGTTCGGCCAGGATCTTCTTGATTTCGTCGCGCTTGGCGGCGATGGGCAGGCTGTCATCGTAGCGGATGGCCGGCACGCTCTGGCGCCGCGCCGTGACCTGGGCCATGGACGCCCGGGCCCGCTCCACCCACTGGGCCAGCTTGCCTTCGTCGGGTTTCTTGCGCAGCTCGTGCAATTGCCGGCGCAGGCGATGGCGGTCGCTGATCATCGCCTGGTCGAGGTTCTTGAACAGGGTGTCGATAACGGGAGTCTGGTCAGTCATCAGGTACGCAAATGGCCACGCGGCGAAAAGAATGGGCGTGATTGTCGCAGATTTGCGGGATCTAATCACATTGACCCGTATGTTTAGGCAATGTCGACCTGAAGGTCGAACAATCCCGATTTAACCCCCTGTCGGCGCCGTGCAACCATCCGTGACCATGAACCCCGCCCCGCTCCCCGCCGCCAGTACCGAACCACGCGCCCAGCGCCGTGCGGTCTGCCTGCGCCCCGGGGAAAACCCGCTGTTCAATGTGATCCTGGCCTTCTGGGCCCTGTGGCACTGCCGCCACGCGCGCCCGCCAGACGCCTCGCTCGCCGCCTGAATCCACCTGTGCTCCCGTCCTGAAGACGGGCCGACCCCGCGTGCGCAAGCGAGAGCCCCATGAATTTCGCCCCTCTGCAACAGGCCCAGGCATTCCTGGACCAACACCCGCATATTGAAATGTTCGAGCTGTTCATTCTGGACGCCAACGGCGTACCTCGCGGCAAGCTGCTGCACCGTGATGAACTGCTGGCCGTGTATGAGAGCGGCCGCCCCTTGCCCAGCACGATCCTGGGCCTGACCCTCAATGGCGACGACGTGGAACACTCCGGACTGGTCTGGGAAACAGGCGACATCGACTGCCGCGCCTACCCCCTGGCAGGCAGCCTGGTACCGATGCCCTGGCGCAGGATGCCCACCGCGGCCGTGCAGGTCAGCATGCACCCCACAGAAGGCCTGCCAGCCAGCGTCGCCGACCCGCGGCATTTGCTGGCCAGGGTCATCGAGGGCCTGAACACCGATGGTTTCTACCCGGTGATGGCCTGCGAGCTGGAGTTCTACCTGCTGGACACCCAGCGCGACACAGCCGGGCGCCCCCGACCGGCGCTGGACGCCGACGGGGGGCGCCCGCGCAATACCCAGGTTTACGGCCTGCGCGAGCTGGAGCAGATAGAGCCGTTTCTCGCCGACCTGTATGCGGCGTGCAAACAGCAGGGCATTCCGGCGCGCACGGCGATTTCCGAGTATGCCCCCGGCCAGGTTGAGATCACCCTGGAACACGGCGACGCACTGCTGGCCATGGACCAGGCGGTGCGTTACAAGCGCCTGGTCAAGGGCGTGGCCCACCAGCACGGCATGCAGGCCTGCTTCATGGCCAAGCCGTTCGCTGACCTGGCGGGCACTGGCATGCACCTGCACATCAGCCTTGCCGATGCCCGGGGGCACAACCTATATGCCAGCGATGACAAGGCTGGCACGCCGCTGCTGCGCCAGTCCGTGGGGGGCCTGCTGGCGTGCCTGCTCGACAGCCTGCTGCTGTTCTGCCCCAACGCCAATTCCTACCGGCGTTTCCAGGCCAACAGCTACGCACCGCTGGCGGCGACGTGGGGGGTGGACAACCGCACCGTCAGCCTGCGGGTGCCAGGCGGGCCTGCCCACAGCCGACACATCGAACACCGTATCTGTGGCGCGGATGCCAACCCCTACCTCGCCGCCGCAGCCGTGCTGGCGGCCGTTCACCGGGGTATCCGCGAAGGCATCGCCCCTGGCGCGCCGGTGCAGGGCAACGGCTACGCCCAGGCAGACGAGCGGCTACCCACCGACTGGTTGACGTCACTGGATGCGCTGCAGGGCTCGGCCTGGGCACGGGAGGCGTTTGGCCAGGACTTCCTCAAGGTGTACCTGGCGGTGAAGCGTGAGGAATATCGACAGTTCATGGCCGAGGTCGGTGAGCAGGATTGGCGCTGGTACCTGACCCAGGCCTGACCGTCGTCGGCTGTCTTGCGCTTTGCCCGGCCCAGCGCAGGACCGGGCGAAGCTCGGGAAGAAGCAACCCCCACTCTCACCCCGGAGCATCGCACCATGCCCCCACGCATCAATAACTACTACACCGCCACCCTGAACCACGACACCGACTTTCCGGTTCTACAAGGCACCCACAGCGTCGACGTCGCCATCATCGGCGGCGGCTTCACCGGTATCGCCACTGCCGTGGAGCTGGCGGAAAAAGGCCTTGAGGTGGCCGTGCTCGACAGCCATGAAATCGGCTGGGGTGCCAGCGGCCGCAACGGCGGCCAGGTCACTGGCAGCCTGTCGGGCGATGCAGCCATGCGCAAGCAGATGCGCAACCACTTGGGCGCCGAGGTGGATGACTTCATCTGGCACCTGCGCTGGCGCGGGCACCAGATCATCGAGCAGCGCGTGGCCCGCTATGGCATCGCCTGCGACCTCAGGCGCGGCCACCTGCACGCGGCCATGAAGCCTGCGCACATGAACGAACTACGCGCTTCCCTGGAAGAAGCCCAGGCGCGGGGCATGGGCGATGCCGTCACCCTGCTGGACCGCGCCGCCATGCGCCAGCACCTGGACAGCCCGCTGTACCTGGGCGCACTGAAAAACACCCGCAACCTGCACCTGCACCCGCTCAACCTGTGCGTGGGCGAAGCCCGCGCTGCCCAGGCCCTGGGCGCGCGGGTATTCGAGCACAGCGAGGTGGTGGAGATCATCCACGGCCCACGCCCCGCCGTGGTCACTGCCCAAGGCCGAATCGAGGCCCGGCAGGTGATGCTGGCCGGTGACGTGCACCACAGGCTGGAACGCAAACAGCTCAAGGGCAAGATCTTCCCGGCCATGGGCGGCATCGTCACCACCCGACCGCTGGGCGACCTGGCGCACCAACTCAACCCCCAGAACCTGGCCGTGTACGACTGCCGTTTCGTGCTCGACTACTACCGCATGACCGCCGACGGCCGCCTGCTGTTCGGCGGCGGTGCCAACTACTCAGGCAAGGACTCACGCGACATCGCCGCCGAATTGCGGCCTTGCATCGAGCGCACCTTTCCCCGCCTCAAGGGCGTGGACATCGAGTTTCAGTGGAGCTGCGCCATGGGCATCGTGGTCAACCGCATCCGGCAACTGGGCAAGCTGTCGGACAACGTCTGGTATTGCCAAGGCTATTCAGGGCACGGCATCGCCACCAGTCACGTGATGGGCGAGATCATGGCCAACGCCCTGACTGGCACCCTGGGCCAGTTCGATACCTTCGCCGCGTGCAGGCACATCAAGGTGCCGATGGGGGATGTGCTGGGCAACCCGTTGCTGGCGGTGGGAATGTGGTACTACGGCATGCGCGAGAAGCTGCTTTAGCTGCAAGCTGCAAGGAGCATCGCCTCTTGCAGCTTGCAACTGCCCTCACGCAATCTTCTTCAGGCCCAGCTTCTTCAGTTCTTCATCGCGCAGCTCGCGGCGCAGGATCTTGCCAACGTTGGTGGTCGGCAGCGCTTCGCGGAACTCCACGGCGCGCGGCACCTTGTAGCCGGTGACGTTGGCGCGCATGTGCTCCATGACCTGGTCCTTGGTGAGGGTCACGCCGGGACGGGCGACGATGAACATCTTGATGGCCTCGCCGGATTTTTCGTCCGGCACGCCGATGGCCGCGCATTGCAGCACGCCCGGCAGAGTCACCAGCACATCTTCCAGTTCATTGGGGTACACGTTGAAGCCCGAGACCAGGATCATGTCCTTCTTGCGATCGACGATGCGCATGTACCCATCGTCCTGGATCACCGCGATGTCGCCGGTCTTCAGCCAGCCATCGGCATCGAGCATTTCGTCGGTGGCTTCCTGGCGCTGCCAGTAACCCTTCATCACCTGCGGGCCCTTGACGCATAACTCGCCGGTTTCACCCAGGCCCAGCTCGCGGCCATTTTCATCGACCACCCGGCACAGGGTGGACGGCACGGGAATACCGATGGTGCCCACCTGAATGTTCTGGATCGGGTTCACCGATGCCACCGGGCTGGTTTCGGTCATGCCGTAGCCTTCACAGATAGCGCAGCCGGTCACGGCTTTCCAGCGGTCGGCGGCAGCCAGTTGCAGGGCCATGCCACCGGACAGGGTCACTTTCAGCGCCGAGAAGTCCAGGTTGCGGAATTCAGCGTTGTTGCACAGGGCCACGAACAGGGTGTTGAGCCCCACGAAACCGCTGAATTTCCACTTCGACAACTCCTTGACCATGGCCGGCAGGTCGCGGGGGTTGCTGATCAGCACGTTGTGGTTGCCGATCAGCATCATGGCCATGCAGTGAAAGGTAAAGGCGTAGATGTGGTACAGCGGCAACGGTGTGATGAGGATCTCGCACCCTTCATTCAGGTTCGAGGCCATCAGCGCCTTGCACTGCAGCATGTTGGCCACCAGGTTGCGGTGGGTGAGCATGGCACCCTTGGCCACGCCGGTGGTGCCACCGGTGTATTGCAGCACGGCCACGTCGTTGGCATCGGGGTTGGCTTCACGCACCGGCTTGCCGTGGCCCTTGCTGATCACGTCGTTGAATTTCACCGCATTGGGCAGGTGGTACGGCGGCACCATTTTCTTCACGTACTTGATGACGCTGTTCACCAGCAGGCGCTTGACCGGTGGCAGCAGGTCGCCCACCTGGGTGACGATCACATGCCTGACCGACGTCTTGGGCACCACGTGCTGCGCCAGGTGCGCCATGTTGGCCAGGCATACCAGGGCCTTGGCACCGGAGTCATTGAACTGGTGCTCCATTTCCCGTGCGGTGTACAACGGGTTGGTGTTGACCACGATGAGGCCGGCGCGGATAGCGCCAAACACAACCACCGGGTACTGCAAAACGTTTGGCAGTTGCACGGCGATTCGATCGCCGGGTTGCAAATCGGTATGCTGTTGCAGGTACGCCGCGAAGGCGCCCGACAGTTCGTACAGTTGACCGTAGGTGAGCGTCTTGCCCAGGTTGCTGAACGCCGGCTTGTCAGCGAAGCGCTGGCAGGACTGCTTCAACACAGCCTGGATATTCGGATATTCGTCAGGATTGATGTGCGCAGCAATACCCGCTGGGTACTTATCCTTCCAGAAATTTTCGATCATGGAAGCCCACTCCTCCAGCACAGCGAATTCATCACCGCTTCATATGCGATTATTATTGATGGATGACCCGGGCGCGTGAAGCGCCGTTCGATCGAAAGCGCGCCGAGAGTAGCAGCTTTGGAAAAGGTCGCATAGAGCCCGAATCGGGCTTGATGGTCACGAAAATGACTCAATGAATTCAAACGGTCACTTTTAGAGTAAAAAACCTATTACACTCGAAAGATGGCTTGCCAGCAAGCGATCGAAGCCCCTGGACAACGTGCCGACAAGCCGACCCGTGCAGTGTGCGGTCAGGCGATATCGCGCAGCTCGCGGCGCAGGATCTTGCCCACCGCCGTCATTGGCAGCGACTCGCGCAGCACGATGTGTTTGGGCACCTTGTAGCCCGTGAAGTTTTCCTTGCAGTAGGCCTTGAGCTCTTCCAGGCTCACCCCGCTCTCGCGCGGTACGACGAACAATTTTACCGCCTCGCCGGAACGGTCGTCGGGAATGCCGATGCAGGCGCAGTTGGCAACCTTGGGGTGGGCCATGACGACGTCTTCGATTTCGTTGGGGTACACGTTGAAGCCCGAAACGATGATCATGTCTTTCTTGCGGTCGACGATGCGGGCGAAGCCGTCGGGGTCGATGACCCCGATATCACCGGTACGCAGCCACCCTTCGGCATCCAGCGCTTCGGCGGTCGCCTCGGGGCGCTGCCAGTAGCCTTTCATCACCTGCGGGCCCTTCACGCACAGTTCGCCTCGTTCGCCCAGGGGCAACTCGTTGCCCTGGTCATCGATTATTTTCAGCGCCGTGCCCACCACCGGCAGCCCCACCGTACCCAACCTGGCCGCAGCGCCGTACGGGTTGGTGCACACCACAGGCGAGGTTTCGGTCAAGCCATAGCCTTCGACGATGCGGCAACGGGTCAATGCTTCCCAGCGGTCGGCCGTGGCCTTGACCAGCGCGGTGCCACCGGAATTGGTGACCTTGAGGTGAGAGAAGTCCAGGGTCTTGAAGTCGGGGTGCTCCATCAACGCCACGAACAGGGTATTGAGCCCCAGCAGGCCGGTGAACTGCCACTGCTTGAGTTCCTTGATGAACGCCGGGATGTCCCGCGGGTTGCTGATCAGCACGTTGTGGTTGCCGGTGACCATCATGCCCATGCAGTTCGCCGTGAAGGCATAGATATGGTAGAGCGGCAACGGCGCGATCATCACTTCCTGGCCTTCGCGCAGGATTTTCACGCCGTGCTCGTCGGTCTGCTCGAAGCAGCACAGCACCTGCTGCATGTTCGCAACCAGGTTGCCATGGGTCAGCATGGCACCCTTGGACAGGCCGGTGGTGCCGCCGGTGTACTGCAGCACCGCCACATGGTCCAGGGTCAGAGGCACCGGCTTGAGTGCCTGGCCACGGCCCAATGCCAGTGCCCGCTTGAAGGTGATGGCCTGGGGCAGGTCGAAGGCAGGAATCTTTTTCTTCACCTTGGCCACCAGGGTGTTGACCAGCCAGCCCTTGGCGGCCGGCATCAGGTCACCCAGGCGTGCCTCGATCAGGTAGTTGATGCGGGTGTCGGGCAGTACTTCCTGCACCAGCTTGCCGAACATGTTCAGGTACACCAGCGCGCGGGCGCCCGAGTCGGTGAACTGGTGGCGCATTTCCCGGGCGGTGTAGAGGGGGTTGGTGTTGACCACGATCAGCCCTGCGCGCAGGGCGCCGAACACCACGATGGGGTATTGCAACACGTTGGGCAGTTGCACGGCGATACGGTCGCCGGGCACCAGGTCGGTCTCGTTCTGCAGGTAGGCGGCGAACTCGGCGCTGTAATGATCCAGCTGCGCATAAGTCAGGGTGACCCCCAGGTTGCTGAAGGCCGGGCGGTCAGCGAACTTCTTGCAGGAACGCTCGAACACCTCCACCACCGAGCTGTAGGCGCCCAGATCCAGCGCCGTGGGCACCCCCACGGGCCGTTTATCGTTCCAGAATTCAGCTTGCATTATTATTGTCCTCTCGCCTGAGCCGATCGTGCCGCCGCCTCCTTGGGCAATAGCGGGTGCTTTTGCGACGTTAGCAGTTAAGCAAGCCCCGGCAAACACGCCAGGCGCTGTCATTAACATCATGAATCAGAATGCTGCGCCGCGCTGGATGCGCGCCATGGGCTATACAATGGTGCGACGTTGCTTTCTTCGCCCCAAGGAACCGCCATGGCCGCAGAGACGTTCTGGCTGACCGCCACTGACCATGCTCGCCTGTACACATACACCTGGCTACCCGCCGAGGCGCCCCGCGCCGTGGTGCTGCTGGCCCATGGCATGGCGGAACATGCCGGCCGCTATGGCCACCTGGGCGAGGCCCTGGCGACGGCGGGCATCGCCCTGTATGCCCCGGACCTGCGTGGCCATGGCCGCACTGCCGAGGCCGGGGTGGTGGGCCATTACGCCGACCGGTGCGGCTGGAGCCGGGTGCTCGACGACCTGGCCGAGCTCGCCCGGCACCTGCACCAGGTTCACCCGGGCACGCCGATGGTGGTGATGGGGCACAGCATGGGCAGCTACCTGGCCCAGGGCTACCTGCTGCGCCACGGTAGCGGTGTGCAGGGGGCGATTTTCAGCGGTTCCAACTACCAGCCACCCGGCTTCTACCGCGCCGCGCGCCTGGTCGCCCGGCTGGAGAGCCTGCGCCAGGGGGCAAAGGGCCGCAGCGCGCTGATCGAACGGCTGTCCTTTGGCACCTTCAACAAGGCCTTCAGGCCCACGCGCACCCGGTTCGACTGGCTGAACCGCGACCCGGCCGCCGTTGACGCCTACATCAATGACCCGCTGTGCGGGTTTCGCTGCACCAATCAATTGTGGCTCGACCTGCTCCAGGGGCTTGCCCTGATCAGCGCCCCTGGCAACCTGGCGCAGGTCAATCAACGCCTGCCGATACTGATCGTGGGGGGTTCATGTGATCCGGTGAGCCAGGGCAAGCGTCTCACTGATCTGGCGCACGCATGGGGTGCAACGGGTAGCCGCCCTGTCACCCTGAAACTGTATGCCCAGGCGCGCCACGAAATACTCAACGAGATCAACCGCGAGGAGGTCATCGCCGACCTGCTCGCCTGGCTGCAACAGGCCTTGGCCACCCAGTGCCCGGCCCGCAGCGAACAACCGCCGTTACCGAACCCGATAAGGAACAGTCACCCATGACCCAGGTTACCAACACGCCGTACGAAGCCCTTGAAGTCGGCCAGAAAGCGACTTTCAGCAAGACCGTGGAGGAGCGCGACATCCAGCTGTTCGCCGCCATGTCTGGCGACCACAACCCGGTGCACCTGGACCCGGAATTCGCCGCCACCACCATGTTCAAGGAGCGTATTGCCCACGGCATGTTCAGCGGCGCGCTGATCAGTGCCGCCGTGGCCTGCGAGCTGCCTGGCCCGGGCACCATCTACCTTGGGCAGAAAATGAGCTTTCAGAAACCGGTAAAGATCGGCGACACGCTGACCGTGCGCCTGGAAATCCTGGAAAAGCTGCCCAAGTTCCGCGTGCGCATCGCCACCCAGGTATACAACCAGCGTGATGAGATGGTGGTGGATGGCGAGGCCGAGATCCTGGCGCCGCGCAAGGAGCAGACCGTGAACCTGGTGAGCCCACCGGCCATTACCATCGGCTGATCAAGCCCGTGCTGCAGGGGATGTTTCACACAGGCAAAAAAATGGGCGACCGAAGTCGCCCTAAATGCCTTGCGTGCTCTGTTGAAGCGCAAGCCTTGCTTGCGTTCGATGGAGCAAAGATAACCAGTGGAAGCCCTGCGCGAACTGACTCAGGTCAAGTTTTCAGCGCTTCTTGGGCTTCTTCTTGGGTTTTTTCTTGCCGCTGCCCAAGGGCATGACCTGCTCGAACTGCTGACGCATTTCATTCAGGCGCTTGTCATTGAGGTCGTGCACGCGCTTGGCGCGCTCCGCGGAGAAATCGATCAGCTTGTCGTCCTGGCTCATGGTCACTACGTCGGGTGGGGCGAGGGTCTGGCATTCATAATGCGGGCAGACGCCCCGCGGATCAAACTTCTATGTCCACCCACAGCCCCTGGCGCGGTTCGTCGTCGATCAAAGGCGCCACCGGCACGGTGTTGTCGGCGTTCAGCTCATGGCCTGGCACCGGCAAATGGGCCTCGGGGTCGTGTTCGGCCTCCTCGCGCTGACGCTGACGACGGCGTTGACGCTCCTCTTCCTCGCGCAACAGCAACGCCGCGGTTTCCTGGTCGCGCTGGCGCAGGTCGATCTCGCTTTCATCCGACGTAGGCTGAGTGGGCGTCACGGGCGCCACGATCGGCGGTGCCGGCCGTACCGGGTCGAGCTGCGACGTCACCGGAACTACGCTGAGGGGAAGAATGGGTGGCAACATGGTCTGGGGCTCTCCTGTTGCCGGGGTAACGGCGGCAGGTGGGGCGGCTTGAGGTGTTTGTAGCTGAAGTATCGACTACGTCACATAAGCATAGTTGCACGCGAGTCCGGCGCAGGTCCTGCGCTTGCAGCTTGAAACCTGACGCTTGCAGCTGCATTTAACCGACGAGACTCTTTGGCCCTCGGGGCCATCATCCGGTACCATAGTCGGCTTTTTCATGGCGGGAGTCAGGCAGCATGGCGCAGCAGTATCAACCGGGGCAACGCTGGATTAGCGACAGCGAAGCAGAGCTAGGTCTAGGCACCGTTCTGGCACAGGACGGGCGCTTGCTGACCGTGCTCTACCCGGCCACTGGCGACACCCGCCAATATGCACTGCGCAACGCGCCGCTGACCCGGGTGCGGTTCTCTCCCGGTGACCAGATCACCCATTTCGAAGGTTGGAAGCTGACCGTGCAGGAAGTCGAGGACGTCGACGGCCTGCTGGTCTACCACGGTCTCGATGCCCAGAACCAACCGTGCACCCTGCCGGAAACCCAACTGTCGAACTTCATCCAGTTCCGCCTGGCCAGCGACCGCCTGTTCGCCGGCCAGATCGACCCGCTGGCCTGGTTCTCGCTGCGCTACAACACCCTGGAACATACCAGCAAGCAGTTGCAGTCGTCGCTGTGGGGCCTGGGCGGCGTGCGTGCGCAACCCATCGCCCACCAACTGCACATCGCCCGTGAAGTGGCCGACCGCATTGCCCCGCGCGTGCTGCTGGCCGACGAAGTGGGCCTGGGCAAGACCATCGAGGCTGGCCTGGTCATTCACCGTCAGTTGCTGTCGGGCCGCGCCAGCCGCGTGCTGATCCTGGTTCCGGAAAACCTGCAGCATCAGTGGCTGGTGGAGATGCGCCGCCGCTTCAACCTGCAGGTTGCCCTGTTCGACGCCGAGCGCTTCATCGAGAGCGACGCCGGCAACCCCTTCGAAGACGCGCAACTGGCGCTGGTCTCGCTGGAGTGGCTGACCGAAGACGAAAAGGCCCAGGACGCGCTGTTCGCCGCCGGCTGGGACCTGCTGGTGGTCGACGAGGCCCACCACCTGGTGTGGCACGAAACCAAGGCCAGCCCGCAGTATTCGCTGGTCGAGCAACTGGCCGAGGTCATCCCCGGCGTGCTGCTGCTCACCGCGACCCCGGAACAACTGGGCCAGGACAGCCACTTCGCGCGCCTGCGCCTGCTGGACCCGAACCGTTTCCATGACCTGGCCGCCTTCCGCGCCGAGAGCGAGCACTACCGCCCTGTGGCCGAAGCCGTGCAGGAACTGCTGGACAAAGGCCGCCTGTCACCCAAGGCGCACGCGACCATCCAGGGCTTCCTGGGCGCCGAAGGCGAAGCCCTGCTGACAGCCGTCAACGACGGCGACACCGAAGCCGCCGCACGCCTGATCCGCGAACTGCTGGACCGCCACGGCACCGGCCGCGTGCTGTTTCGCAACACCCGCGCCGCCGTTCAGGGTTTCCCGGAGCGCAAGCTGCACCCGTACCCGCTGGCCAACCCGGACGAGTACATGGAGCTGCCGCTGGGCGAACACGCCGAGCTGTACCCGGAAGTGGCCTTCCAGGCCCAGGCCGAGACCGACGAGGAAAACCGCTGGTGGCGTTTCGACCCGCGGGTGGAATGGCTGATCGACCAGCTGAAAATGCTCAAGCGCACCAAGGTGCTGGTGATCTGCGCCCACGCCGAGACCGCCATGGACCTGGAAGACGCCCTGCGCGTGCGCTCCGGCATCCCGGCGACGGTCTTCCACGAAGGCATGAACATCCTGGAGCGTGACCGCGCCGCTGCCTACTTCGCTGACGAGGAGTTCGGCGCCCAGGTGCTGATCTGTTCGGAAATCGGCAGTGAAGGCCGCAACTTCCAGTTCGCCCACCACCTGGTGATGTTCGACCTGCCGGCCCACCCGGACCTGCTGGAGCAGCGTATCGGCCGTCTGGACCGTATCGGCCAGAAGCACATCATCGAATTGCATGTGCCGTACCTGCAGGACAGCCCGCAAGAGCGCCTGTTCCAGTGGTACCACCAGGCACTGAACGCGTTCCTCAACACCTGCCCTACCGGCAACGCCCTGCAGCACCAGTTCGGCCCGCGCCTGCTGCCGTTGCTCGAAGGCGGTGACGACGACAACTGGGACGCCCTGGTGGCGCAGGCACGCAACGAACGCGAGCGCCTGGAAAGCGAACTGCACACCGGCCGCGACCGCCTGCTGGAGCTCAACTCCGGCGGTGGCGGCGAAGGCAAGGCCCTGGTGGCCGCCATCGAAGAGCAGGATGACCAGTTCGCCCTGCCGATCTACATGGAAACCCTGTTCGATGCCTTCGGCATCGACAGCGAAGACCACTCCGACAACGCCCTGATCCTGAAGCCGAGCGAAAAAATGCTCGACGCCAGCTTCCCCCTGGGCGACGACGAAGGCGTGACCATCACCTACGACCGCCACCAGGCGCTGTCGCGTGAAGACATGCAGTTCATCACCTGGGAACACCCCATGGTGCAGGGCGGCATGGACCTGGTGCTGTCCGGTTCCATGGGCAACACCGCCGTGGCGCTGATCAAGAACAAGGCACTCAAGCCCGGCACCGTGCTGCTGGAGCTGCTGTACGTCAGCGAAGTGGTCGCCCCACGCGCCCTGCAACTGGGCCGCTACCTGCCACCCCAGGCACTGCGCTGCCTGCTGGACACAAACGGCAACGACCTGTCGTCGCGGGTGTCCTTCGCAACCCTCAACGACCAGCTGGAAAGCGTACCAAAGGCCAGCGCCAACAAGTTCATCCAGGCCCAGCGCGACGTCCTTGGCCCGCGCATCAACGCCGGTGAAACCAAGGTACTGCCACGCCATGTGGAGCGAGTGGCTGAAGCCAAGCGCCGCCTGGCTGCCGAGACCGAAGAAGAACTGGCGCGCCTGACCGCCCTGCAAGCGGTCAACCCGACCGTGCGCGACAGCGAACTGGACGCCCTGCGCAAGCAGCGTGAACAGGGCCTGGCGATGTTCGAGAAGGCCGCGCTGCGCCTGGAAGCGATCCGGGTGCTCGTCGCTGGTTGACTGCTTAGCCTGATCCGGAAAAGAAGCCCGCGCGATGCGGGCTTTTTTATGGCTTTTCGTGCGGCTACGCCCGCCCTCCCCTATCGCACATCAACTACTGGCGCCTTCGTACGAACGCAAAGCAAAGACCCAAACATTCTTGAACCAGAGTCAGGGCGGGCTAGCCAGGGTTGCGCCCATTACGGATACTCAAGGTGATGTGTGAGCACCTTCACGGGCGCTTCGCTTGATTCGGAAAAAGTGTATTGCACGCCCTTCCGGATACCACACATCGCATATGTAACAGGTAAGAACAATAAGGACCCACCGCAACATAATGAGCAAAATTGCCTAGCCTAATGATTAGCTACCGAGCTAGCTCGATAAAACCTGAATATTCTGTACTGTAAATCCGCACCAATCTGTTCCGCCTTTTAGAAACATCTCAAGACAACCCTCAGTTTCACAAAGAAAAATTAAACATCCTCAAAGAAATAGCGAAAAATCTAGTTACAATCAGAGGAATTGCAATAGCCACAACTGCCTCCTAGTATCGATTTACCGCGAAGGAATTTCAGCCATCGCGTGTAAAACTGCAGTTGCAATTATCATCTATCAACAACAATACAAAGGATAGAAATCATGAACGAAACCATCTCCCAAGCCCCAATCGAAACACTTTCGCCGGAACTGCAAGAGCTACTCGACAACATTAACATAGCCGACCTAAGCACGTTAGAAATCGCCGAAATAGAAATTGATTCCGGCGTAAAAATGACCACGCATCGATCCTGAGTTAATCCCTCCGGGAGGCGCCCCCGGAGGACCCATAAAATCGTTCCATAGCGAGGCAAATGACCTTGAACCACAGGAGTCAACATGGGGCACACACAACCCTTTCAGACCGACATCATCAGCAAACGGCTTGCTCTATTTTATTTTCTTGTTACATTCTCAGTTGAACGCGGAGTCTTCGTCTTCTTTTTAAAAGAACACGGCTACACCCTAATTGAAATCGGTCTTCTCCAGACAATTTTTTCAGCTTCCTTATTTTTATTTGAGCTACCTAGCGGATATCTTGCAGATAAATTTGGTCGCACCACTGCGCTAGCGACAGGTGGCCTAACAGCAGGGATCAGCTTGTGGGGACAATTTCTCTTAGTATCTAGCATGCCCCTGACTATCGCCTGCTTCAGTCTATATGCGTTATCATTCTCACTCATTTCAGGTTCTTTAAGCAGCGCCCTCTATAAGAACCTAAATAACCTTGACGCACTACAGCTGTATTCTCGGCACTACGCAACCATCCAATTTGCGGGTAGTTTATCACTGGGGCTCGCGATGATTTCCGCAGCCCCCATATTAGAGACCGGGGGCTGGAAAGCCATTTACACGACTTCAATAATCATGTCCGTGCTGAGTGTAATAGCGGTAGCACCACTGGCCATAACAGAGATTTCGAACACCAACTCGACCCAACACACGCTACAACTGGACATTTTTCTAAAAGAACTAATAGCCATTACCCCCATTGCACTTCCATTTGCAACAATACATGCGGCAATGACACCATATTTCCTCTATGCCAGTTCCTCGTTTCATGAGTCGGGAATGAGTAAAGGCGCGGCCAGCGCGGCCGTCGGCACCGTAGAGATAATCAGTGCCATGGCAGGAATGTGCGCCGCCCGCTTTATTCCAAACGTTCCAGCACACGCTATCCCAGCACTAATGATAATGACCTCAGTTATCATTGCAGGGAACCCCTTTTATTCTCCAACCCTAAGCATCGTCGCTTTTTTGACAGCAAACACACTGACCCTATGGGCCGCCATATTAACCAACAACCTAATAAACTCAACAATCAAAGCAGAACACTTGAGAACTACAACCTTATCAGCGGCCTCTTTCTTGGACATGCTATTCATTTCAGCCGGATTCATTACCTATGGCATCATTGCAGAATCGCATCCCAGCACCACATCACTGATCGTCATTTCTCTTTACCCGCTGACAGGAGCGCTCTTACTGATAGCAACCTTTAAAGTAGCAACCAAAAGAGGCATCAATGTATTATCTAAATAGCGACATCATCATCAAAAACGACAAAACCATTTTATTGACAGGAAAGAAGACATTCACAATCGCAAAACCAACTACGTTGATCTCCACATTAATTCACGCGCTGCACTCAGGAATTAAGGACACTGATTTCCAAAGACTTGCAAATGAAGGCACTCTAGCGATTGCATTCGCAAAACTCAAGAGGCTCGACCTGATCATCCAAATACCTGACAACACTACCAATAATTTCATCAGAAAAAGTGAGCTATTCTTAGCTCGCACTTTCGAGATGCCGGAAAATACGAGGTCAAACATCTCAAAAATCCATATCACCGTCCTAGGCTGTGGAGGCATAGGGGCCAATCTGACTTACCACTTAGCCATGAGCGGATTCAAAAAATTCACCTTCATCGACTGCGACGCGATAGAGGCTTCCAATATAAATAGGCAGTACCCCTTCACCCCAAATGACGTAGGAAAACTTAAAACAGAGCAATTAGAAAATTTCGTCCGCGCCGTCCATCCCGACGCCGAAACACGTTCAATATCAGCACGCGTCAAGACAATTGACGACCTCGACAATCTATTACCTACAACAAACTTGATCATTTGCGGCGCCGACACTCCTCCTATCCTCATTAAAAAGATAGTCGCATTATTCGCAGGCATCAATGAGGTTGACGTAGCGTTCTGTGGCGTCGGATACGAGGAGATCAGCATAGGCCCCTTACTCACCTCACATGCAGCCAAAACCAATTACATTGCTAGTCTAGAGAGACTGGATAAAAGCGTAAACTATTCACTGCTGACCCCCTGCAGAGGTTCATTAGGCGCCACTAACTCAATGGCGACCTCGACATTGGCCGCCCAACTCATCTACCACTACTGCGCCTTAGCCCCTGCCACCATCAAAAACAAGGAACTACTAATAAACCCTTGGTCACTTTCTTTGATCCGGAAGATCTCCTATGACGAATATTGATCAACTGATGGCGCAATTCAGACCCTCTTACGCAGTCAACAGCTTCGTTATAAAAATCCTCCATGAAGTACTTAAGAGGAATGAGACAACATTTCCAGAACATCTGAAACACTCATACAGAAAACTCTCAGACCATGAGACCGGGATCAAACCGATATCGCTACGCCATTTCAGCCCTGACTCCCCGCCCTGGATTCACGAAATGATAGCCTCGACGATTCAAGACTTGAGTCAAGCCAACGAGCAGGGAATCACCATTCTTCCACCCCCCCGAACAGCCAGCAATCTACTAGCACAATTATCTATACAGACAATCAAGCAGCATTGTCCCATCACATTTGATTTAGTTAAAAAGATGGTAACCGAAGCAGTACTTGTTGGTGGTCGAGGATTAAGAGGAGCGTCATCGAAAAAACACCTTGGAACTATTCTTGTGGGGATGAGCGAAAACCAATCGATTAGCGATTACATTGACACTTTCACGCATGAGGCGTCCCACATCGACTTGTACATTCGTAGTTTCGCAACATCATTTATCAGCGATCCTCAGCACCTCCTTGTCAGCCCAATCAGGTCTACTCCCAGGCCTGCTGACGCTGTATTGCACGCAACATTCGTAACAGCAAGAGTAGCCTTAACCCTTACCAATATTGCTCTTCACACACGCGACAAGAATCTCAGACAAAAATCTGAAACACTAGCGACCAAAAACCTGACGCAAGCCGCACTGGGCGTTTCAATACTCCAGCGATCGCAGCTACTAACGCACCCAGGCGAGCACCTAATTTCAAACATAAGATCAACCATCGACAGCATGCTTTACCCGTACCATCGAGGCTAGAAAAATGGTTCAACGACTCAAATCAATTGCCATCGCCGTCGACGCACTTCCTTATCAAAACAGCGTCCAAACGGTATGCGACTATGGTGGCCAGCAAATTTTTGGCAAGTGCGCTCTCCCCCTGTATACATACCGCAATGGTCGGCTCGTAGGCCTTGCAGCGGAACATTCTCAGTTTTCCAAAGACAAAAAAAAATTGACCGTCAAGCTCCGCACCGGGCTTTTCTGGTCTGACGGGAGCCCAGTAGTCGCCAACCACTATGCTAATAGTTTCAAGGAAATCATTCGTTCCCCCTCCAACAGGTTCAGCAATCTACTCTCAGATGTTGCAGGCTATGGCGAATACGCGAATTTCCAGTCAGACGACATTGGCATCGCGGTACCCGAAAAGCTCACAATAGTACTGAACCTCCGCAACGGTAACAAATGGCTACCCAGCATGCTCAGTCAACTCAACTTTTCGCCGAGTTGCGGAAATTCTGAACTGAGCGCCGGCCCCTACTGCATCAAACATCAGTCCAGCGCTTTTGTCGAACTGGTGAAAAACAAGTGGCACCTCTCACACAACCCTTCAACTGCCGATAGATTAACCTTCATCAACTACGAACCCTACCACGATCGTTCAGCATGCATCGAAGATTACTTTCGAGGAACCATAGACATCACATGCGATACGGTCATGAGACTCGAAGATTACAAAAAATACAGCCACCTACATGAATTCCATTTAAACCTGACCCGTCTCGGAGTTTTCCTTGTACCCGGAACCTCCTTCGCCTCCCTTCCATCTCAACTACGACAGTCGTTATTCCACGTATTCAACAGGCAAGAGATCAATGACGCACTTTTGGGCTTCGCCGCCCCGCTGACCAGCTATAGCGGGCTATACCTCGATGAGGTACTGCGTGCCACCAAGGACTTGCCTCCCCTCTCGCAGCACACCATTACAATACTATACGATGAGTTTTACCCTAACCTCACGATCGCTAAGATACTGCAGAAGCAACTGAAGCGGCTAGGCATCCAAGCACAGCTTAAGCCTGTGGCTTTTGGCGACTGGTCTGCACCCTCCGACCTACGGCTTACCATAAGCCCGCCTGCTATTTACGGCCCGCTTGGCTTTTTCAAAAACGACCTGTTCCGGGGCTATTTGACTTCCACTCAGCTTGCTAAAGCGAAAATTCTATATTCCTTATACTTAAGCGGACTCTCTGCAGAAGTTGAGGCTGCGGCGGCTGCGGGAATGGAGGACATCATTTCGAATGAAGGGCTTTCTATTCCTTTGGTGGCACTACCTACTGCGGCATTAGTAAGAAAAAATATTCTTCCCAGCTCCTTCTATGAAGTAGGTGCACCTGTGCAGATGCTTTGATTGAAGAGCTCTGCAGCTCTATTCAATTGAATGGGGCGATTCAATTACCGTCCTCACGGTAGTGCGGACTGGCGATATCGCTTGTATTT